>DYIZ01000131.1 GCA_020723385.1 Candidatus Aquidulcis sp. | reverse complement strand
GATACCGATGGGCATGCTCACCTGTCCTTCAATGCCAGCAGCAAGCTGTGGTATGCCTACCAGGATGCTGGAGGTGGCTGGCATTTTGAGAAAGTCAATACCTCCGATGCGGTGGGCAGCGCATACGGAACAACCTCGCTGGCGCTGGATGCGGATGGAAATCCGTACATCGCCCATCTATCTTACCCTGGGACCGGGAGCTATAAAATGATCGTAAGTTACAAGGCGGGAAGCGCTTGGCAATCCATCGTAGTCGAGAATGACGTCAGCGGCTATCCTAACCTGGCAATAGACAGCCAGGGTTTCCCACATGTGGTCTACATGGGCAAAAAATATGGGGATTACCCGGAATACAAGTGGAATTTGCGCTACGCCCATCAAGATGAGACAGGCTGGCATTACGAGACGCTTGACGTCACCAATATCGTTATGGCCCGTCCAGACATTGTGCTGGATTCGCAGGATCGGCCATTCGTCTCCTATGCGGACTACAATTTCCTGGCAGTCGTGTCGAAGACTGCTCCACCCGATGAAGAAATACCTACTTTGCCCAATGCCCCCGGCAGTGACTCGCCGCTCATTACCCCCATCAACGGCGCAACCGTCAACACGTCGCGCCCTCTCTTCGACTGGAATGACGGCGAGGACAACGTGGGAGTGGTGAGCTACACGCTCGTCATCACCAGCGATATAGTGCAGGCTTTGATGCCAGCGCCAGCAACGGTCTACCAGTTGATCACAACCGAGTCAGATTACACGCCCGCCTGGGATTTGCCCAATGGGGATTACACCTGGACCGTGCGGGCTTATGACGCCGCCGGGAATGCCAGCCCCTGGGTGACGCCGCAGCAGTTCGTTGTGAATTTTCTCAATAGGGTTTTCCTGCCGTTGGTTATGCGCGCCCCGTAGAAAGGACCAATCGAGTGAATAATTTGCTAAAAAACCGCGATGGCCTCAGGCTTTGCCAGGCTCAGGGCGGCGCCTGGCAGGCGATATTCTCTTTCGAAAAGTCCCCTCCTCTCGTTAGAGGAGGGGACCGGGGGGCAAATCAATTTTCACCGGCGCACAATGGGTAGATAAACTTTGTTGGCAAAGACCGTAACGGTGGTTGATGCAGATAGGCTGCCCGCGCCATTCGCGGCCGTTACCGTGACGTGATACACCCCCGGCGCGGCGTAAGTGTGAACGGTCGAGCTGCCGCTGCCGGTCGTGCTGTCGCCGAAATCCCATTCATAGCTGACGGAATTGCCGAAAGTGACCGAAGCCGAGAAGGTGGTGGGCTGCCCCAGGGGCGTTGGGCCATCGTTGGAAGCAGACAACCCTTCCGGCGGGGCGACTTCGTCGTACCCCAGGTCGTAGCCGCTCCCCTGGGGACGCGTATCCCCGTCGAAATCAATCGTCACCCCGAGGCTGGGGCCGGCGTTCACTGCGGTTGAGCCAGCCCCCAGGTGGTAATCGTCCCCCAGGGGGTCGAAGAAACCGGGATTCCCGGTAACCGGATGGTTATTGGTCACACCGCCACCCTGGGTATTCGTCCCGTTGCCGAAAAACAGGTTGTAATCCGCATTGACCGCGCCGCTCGCCTGCACAATTCCCACAGTGTGCGTGGCAATGATATTGTTCAACAGCACGACCGCGCCGCCATTGACGAAGATCGCCGAGCCTGCCGCCTGGGTGGGGCTGGCAATCGTCGAGTGTTCGATGGTGAGCGTGGCGGCGGGTTTCAGCGCCAGCGCCTCGCCCACGGTGCTGAGGGCGTGGTTGCGGGCAAACAAGGTGTTGACGATCGTCCCGCCGCCCCCATCTTGAAAGATCGCGCCGCCGCTGTTGGCCTGGTTGGCGAGAAACTGCGTCCGCTCCAGGTTAAGCTGCCCTTTGGCATAGATCGCGCCGCCGTCGGCGGCGCTGCTGTTATCCTGGAATAATCCGCGGGACATATCAATCAGGCCAACCCCATAAACTGCGCCGCCGCTGCTGATGACGGCTGTGTTTTGGATGAAATCGGTGCCATTCAGGTACAGGTCAGAGCTTGCCATGACGCCGCCGCCGACCGTGTGAGCGGTGTTGTATTGGAATTGGCTGGCGGCGATATGCGTGGGAGCAAAGGCGCGCAGCGCGCCGCCGTCCCCGCCGGAACTGTTCCCGCTGAAGAACGCCCCGGTAATGGTCGTGCTGGCTGAGTTGTTGGAGGCTACCGCGCCGCCGGTGGTTTCGGCGGTATTAGAATAAAATTGCGTCCCACTGATGGTCAGGGTTGGGCCGACGTTGTAGATCGCGCCGCCCCATCCCCCGCCGGTCGCCTGGTTGCTCTCGAAGCGCCCGCCCGTCACGTGGACAGAGCCGTTTTGAGCGCCGATTGCCCCGCCAGCGTAGAAGGAAGTGTTGTGCGTGAAGGTGGTATCGGACACTATAGTGTTCGAAGCGGCAAAAAAGCCGCCGCCCCAATTATTCAGGGCGTGATTGTTCTTGAACTGGCTGACATTGATGACGGCATTACCTGCGTAAAGCCCGCCGCCGCCAGCGCCTGAGTTGTGGAGAATTGTCCCGCCGTTGACGATGATCTGGTAATTGCCGGCGTATCCGATGTAAACCCCGCCGCCGTGATACGAGCTGAAGTTATCGCTGAAATCCACGGTGTTCAACGTGGTCGTGAACCAGGCGAACAGCCCGCCGCCGCCGTTTTGGGCAGTATTGCTGATGAATTGCACATCGGTCAATTGCGTCAGCGTGCCAGCGGCAAAGGAAGCGAGGTAAGCGCCCCCGCCCCAGTCGGAAGAAGAATTGCTGATGAATTGCGTCGCGGTGATGGCGGATGGCCCAAAGGCGATAAGGCCTCCGCCTCCGCCATACCCTTTTAAAGCCATCGTGCGGTTATGAGAAAACTGGCTGCCGGTCACGATCAGCGCGCCGTTGGCGTACATACCGCCGCCATCGTATTTGGTGACGGAGTTGTTTTCGAACACGCTGTCTATCACCCAGGCTTTTTTCGAAGCAAGGACGCCGCCGCCATAGTCATCTGCCGTGTTGCCTTGAACGGTGACCTGGGTCAAGGTTAAAACGCCTCCGGCGTTGATGCCGCCTCCTGAGTTGGCGAGACCGCTGTTCCCATTGCGAATCGTCAACCCCGAGATAGCCACCGGTACGTTAGTCGTTCGAATAACCTGTATCGTATGGCCGCCATCCAGCGCCAGCGAGCTTGCGCCAGGGCCGCTGAGGGTCAGCGCGTCGGTGATGACCAGCGTCGAGGATAGTGGAATCACGCACGGGCAGCCGATCAGGTTGAAGGTAATCGTATCGTGACCGGCAGAACCGTTGGCGTTTTGGATCGCGGCGCGCAGCGAACCTGCTCCGCTATCGTTGAGATTGGTTACGACGAATGCGGCGGCTTGAACCGGGTGAGCTAAAATCAAAAACAATCCAAGAACCAGCATCAGCCCTGCAATACTGCTCAAGATCAGGCCGCCAGCTCGTTGGTAATCAGTATGCGCTGATTTAATAGATTGTGGATTTGAAAAGAGATTGCCGTGGCTATTTATAAATATCTCCCTATTTGCGGATAATTCAGATTGAAATTATCTCGAATATCGGATTGATTATACCACTTACTCCAGGCGGTGATCTGATTGGGTCGTGGGCAGAGAACTGCGCCAATTATCGGGAAAGACTCCCGGAGTTTCCAAAACTCCGGGAGTCTTTGGCGCTTTTGAGCTAAATTCCTGCGATTAAAGTTGGAAAATATTTTAGCCGTTTCTTGACAATCATCCTACATGCGTGTAAAATTAGCCCGCTCTGGAGAAGAGAGACCGAACTTTTAGGCCGAGATAGCTCAGTTGGTAGAGCACGCGACTGAAAATTGCGGTGTCGCCAGTTCGATCCTGGCTCTCGGCACTGGCGGCCCGATCGGGGTCGCACGACTCTAAAAGTCATTTGCGGGCATAGTTCAGTTGGTAGAACACCTCCTTGCCAAGGAGAAGGTCACGAGTTCGAGTCTCGTTGCCCGCTCACGGATTGCTGATTGGATAACTCCGTCAGCAATCTTGTTATAAAGCGTCAGTTGAAAATCCATTTGAAATGGCGTCGTGGCCAAGTGGCAAGGCAAGGGTCTGCAAAACCCTGATCAGGGGTTCAAATCCCCTCGACGCCTCTCAAGGCTGCTCTTTTGAGCAGCTTTTTGTTTTCAAGCGTCGTGATCAAGTGGCAGCCGGAAAAACACCAGGGCAAGGGGCTGTAAATCCTTATTCTTTTGACACGCGGTGCAGACCGGGTGTGGGAAACCCGGGCCAAAAGCCACTCAATTGGCAGTGTTCTTTATTGCTTCCTCTACCTGATTTCGTTGCTGTCTATATCAATCTGTTCAGCAATGTTCCTATTCCCCCATCGGCGCCGCGGCGCAATAAAGCGCCACGCTCGTCGTGTCGGCTGGCAGTCTGGTTCTCAGTGTAATGCTGGTCGAGCCGTTCGCAGGGTAGCCATCAACCGGGTAAGAAGCGCCGGGAGCCGCTGCCATGTAGTCGTTTCCCCCGATCAGTGCTCCGCTGGTATTGTAAGCCAGAGCATAGAAATTGGCGTACACATTACGCTCCGCAGTGTTGACTACCGTTGCACTTAGCGTGCCCCAATTATCGCCTGTATTGTCGAAAGTAAAAATCACGTTTTCACAACGCAACGGGTTGGCAGGAAGGGGGCTTGGCTGAGCGTCAATCGCTCCGTCGTCCAAGTCAATAAAGATCATCTCCATGCTTGCGATTTGCTCGTATCCAGCGGGGAGCAAGGCGTTCTTTGTGATCGCCCAGGTTTCGTGCCAGAATTCGGAGCTGAAGTAGTCTTTGATTACATTGACCACCGCGCCTTCGGCATCATAAAAGATAACCAGGTAATCCAGCCTGCGGGTTGCCATCAGCTCGGGCGCGTTCCGCAAGGATGCCGCGTACCACATCGCCGTCTCGCTGATGGTAAAACCCTGCTCCACAACTTTGGGGAATACCCGCTCATCGCTTCTTTCAGCATGGATCGAATCAGAACGCAGGGTCGCGCACATCTCTACCCGCCCCACCTGCTCGTTGCTACCCGTCACTTCGATAGGGAACGAAACCGGATAAAACTCTTCCGGGTACCAGTAATAATCCACAACATTTTCCCCTGCGCCGATCAAATTACCTTGCGCGTCGAAGGCAAACGCCGTGATCGTAGGGAACGTGATCGGGGCGCTGGCATGGCTTTGCACCAGCGCTGTCACCTGACCATTAACAAAAGCGCTGGGCCAGAATTTCACACGCGCCACCGAGAAAATGTCGCCCACACCTTGATTGTCGGTCGGTTCTGCGGTGCCATATTCCACCTGGACATCGCTGAACGTTACATCCCCGGGTGTGGTCCCCTTGGGGATTAATAAAGCGCCCCGGCCAGAGATGACGATCGTATCCTGCGCACAGACGCTGTTATCTATCACTTCTGCAATTCCCAGCACGCTCCCCGCTTCGTCATAAACTGTGGCCTGGAAATGGGCCGATTGCACTGGCCGGCCGGGGAAGGGATTATTGACCAGGATCACAGATCTAAATGATGCTTCCTGCATACTTTCTGCCGCTTCGATCGTCTTTTTCGCCGCCACTTCATCATTGAGTGGATAGGTTATCATGAAAGTTTGAGAAAGAACGGGCTTTCCATGCCATGCTGAGATAATTTCGAAGGATTTAGGCTCTGCCACCCATGCCTGGCTCGTAGGCGTCTCGATTACGCTTCCCCCGGTCGCTGTTGGATCAGAGACTGGGGCGATTAAGCCGGGGTTGATCGGCTGGAAAGTGCTCGTTGCGGCGGTGAACGGCGTGATTGACACTGCGGGGGTGCTGATACATCCCGGGAGGATCGAAAAGACTAAAACGATAACTATCAGCTTAAGTGCTGGCCGATGGTTCTGCATATTGTTCCTCCACAACAATAGATTCCGCGATTTAGGCGCTTACGAATCAAATCTGTGCTTTTTGTGCAAGGATTTGGAAACACAAAGGTGACAAAGGGCGACACAATGGGCACGAAGGTTTTAATTGTTTTCCTTTTTCCACCTTCGTGATGTCCTTGCGTATCTTTTTGTGTTTGCGCTTCCTGCGGAAGCGACATTCTTTTCCGGCTTGTCCGGGTTAGGCATAGTATACATTATTGTGGCCCTCCCGTTTCCAACGGGAGGGCCATTATTGTGCATTGTCATGAATGAACCGACTTAACACACCAAGCAAATGTTGCGCTTTATCGCTATGGCCTCATGGATTGACCAGGTCAATCACGACAATTTCCGGCGGGCACAGGAAGCGCACGCGCGGCGCACCGCGCCCCTCCATGCCGATGCCCCGGCTGACGTACAGGATCGTATTATCCAGGAAAAATTCGCCAGCGTCGTATTGCCTCGATGGCGTGGCGGTGTACAGCGCGCCAAAGAACGGCAGGCGGATTTGCCCGCCGTGCGTGTGACCGGCGAAATATAGATTGACCCCGCTGTTTGCGGCTGCATCGGCCAGTTCAGGGGTGTGGTACAACAGGATGGTATATGCCCGAGAAGGGATCTCAGCCATCAATTCTTCCAAGATTGCCCGGTCGCGAGTCACATCTTTCAGGGTAATGCCGAGAAGGTAAACGTCGCCGCTATTGAGCGGGATACGCAGGGACTCGTCATTCAGCAGCCTGACCGTGTGCGCCGGGCTGCCATTTTCGCTGAAGACTGCTTCCAACGCATCGGGCGTATCCACCGCAGGCGAGCCGGGTATGGCATAGATGCCATACGTTGCTGAGAGCTGCGACAGAACCTGGCGGGCATCGCGCTGTGCGATGGGATCGTGGTTATAAGACAGGTTGAGATAGTCGCCGGTCAGCACGATCAGGTCGGGATGCAGGCCGTTGACCTGCTCGATCACGGCACGTTCGCGGCGGGTGATGCGTTCGACGTGCAAGTCAGAAAGCTGGACGATGCGCAGCGAGACAGGGCCGGGCGTAGAAATCTCGGTCACTTGCAGGGAAAACGGCTCGATGAACAAACCGTCTATCTCGACCGCCAGCATTCCCAGGTTCAGAATCCCCACCAGGATCAGCCCAATGGCAGTGATTCGTGGGGTGAGTCCACCCGGCAGCAAATTGACCGCCAGCAGCAGCCCGGCGGCCGCCAGTACGAGCGCGAACCGAAGCGCGGTCAGGCCGAGCAGCGGCAGCCCGGTCGGGCCGTAGGATAAGTTAGCGGCCGGCAGCAAGGTCAGCAGCGCCCAATCCAAAAGCCCAAATGCAATCAGCATCACGGGGATGGCTGTTTGGGGCTGCGGCGCGGGCAGCCAGCGCCAGGCGCGGCCTCCCAGGAAAGCGCTGACCGGCAGCAAGAGCAATGGCACGAGTCCCGGCATGGGCGAGACCCAGTAGTAAATCGGCCGCAGCCACGCAATGAGTTTGAAGATCATGGGCTGTGCTTTAAATTGACCACCACCATCTCCGGCGGGCACAGGAAGCGCACGCGCGGCAGCCCCAATCCTTCCAGGCCAAGCCCCCGGCTGACGTAGAGCGTTGTTGGGCCGAGGGTATATTGCCCCATTTCGTATTGCTTGCCATACGCCGAAAAGGTGACGATAGCTCCGTAGAATGGCAGGCGGATCTGCCCCCCGTGAGTGTGCCCCGCCAGGTAGAGATCAATTCCCTCGGCGGCGGCGGTCTCGATCAGATCGGGGGTGTGATACAGCAGGAGGGTCGCCGCCTCCGGGGGGATGGAATCCATCAGGTTTTCCAGCGCCCGTCGGTCACGGCTCAACCCCTCATTGGCCACACCCACCACGTACAGGTCGCCGCTGTCGAACGGCAGGCGCACGGATTCGTCGTTCAACATGGTGATATCCAGCCCGTCAAAGATAGCGGTTGTGTCCGATGGTGTGTCTACCGAGCCGGTAACAGCGAAAACGCCGAGCGGTGCATGAAGCTGAGCCAGGAGATCACGCACCGCTTGCCGGGCCAGCGGATCGAAGATAAATTCCTGGTTGAGATAGTCGCCGGTCAGCACGATCAGGTCGGGATGCAGCCCCTCGACGGTTTGGAGTATCTCCCGTTCGCGGCGCGTGGTCCGTTCGACGTGCAGATCGGTGAGCTGGACGATGGTCAGCGGGGCCGGGCCGGGCGCGGAAATCTCGGTCACTCCCAGGGCAAACGGCTCGATGTAAAAACCATCTATCTCGATAGCCAGCAAACCCAGGTTGAGCGCCAGCAGCGCCGCCATCCCGATTTTGGCAGGCTGCGACAGCCTGGGGTGTGGGTTGAGCCGGTCGGAGCCGCGCAAGCTGATGGGCAGCGTCACAGCCAGGAACAGGCGGCTCCCGGCGAAGGCGAACAGCGCCAGCCCGATAGGGCCGTAGGATAATCCGAGCGGGGTCAGCGCGGCCAACAGCGCCCAATCCAGCGCCGAGAAGCCGATGGCCACCGCCGCTGCCCAGCGGCTGAGGCGCATTGCGCCCAATCGTTTCAGCAAGCCGCGCCCGACACACAGGGCAGCTCCGTACAGCGCCGCGATAAGTAATGGCATGACGATTTGAGAGAGGATGTTATAAGGGGTCATGACGGGGTCATCCACTCTCCTCGCTCATCCATCACTAACGGTGTGCCATCCTCGTCCCAGCGGATGATCCGCCCGCGCTGGACGATGAGGGCAGCCCGCGTGCGGGCGATTTTCTCGTCGGTGGTCGAATCGGCCAGCCCCCAGGCAGCGTAGATTTGCCCATTGACCCGGCTGATGGTGCGCTTGTCGCGGAATCCCATGCGGGCGGCAATTTGCTCGTTGGTAAGCCCCTGGGCGATCATCCGGGCGACGGCTTGCTCATTGGGTTCCAGCAGCCCCAGCGGGTCGTTCTCGTCTTTTTGACGCACCTCCTGCACCCGCGCCTCGATCTCGGGGTCAATGAAGCTCCGCCCGGAGACGGCGTCCCGCAGCAGGGGGACGATCATCTGCGGCAGGAGATAATTCGATTTACGCACGTAGGCATAGTGAGATAGTATCCCCGCCCGGCGGAAGTCACGGTAATAGGTGTCGTCGTCCTGGATGGAATAGAACACCACCGGCAGGCGGGGGTACTCGCGCCGGATGGCGACCGCGGCCTGGATGCCATTCATCTCTCCCGCCAGTTGCACATCCATGAGAATCACGTCAGGCAAACTTCGGAAGTCTTCGGAGACTTCCGAAGTTTTGATGCAATAGGCCAGCGCCGCCTCGCCGGAATCGCAATCGAAAGCAACACGCACCGCGCCGGTGGCTTCGAGGCCGGTTTTGAGCGCCTGGCGGAGTTTGGGATTATCTTCGACGAGGAGGAGAGATAGCAGCATAGGGCTTTGCGCCTGTCGCCCACAAGGGGCTAGGCTACAAACTCGGATGGATTATCGGAACAACAGCGGGGTGGCGACAATCAGGAATACCGCCCAGGCGAGATAGGCGATAGCTCCGATGCTGAACACCGAGCGCAGACTTGCAACCCATGCCTGCCGGCCCGCTTTGAATTGCCTGAAGATCAACCCGCCGAGCAAGGCAATATTAATACTGTTCCATCCGATGATGGTCAGGCGGTTGATGGTGATGCCGCCCAATATCGTTCGGTAGACGACTGCCGATAATGCGTACAGACTGATCAGCACGGTCAGGGTAGCCACAGCCAATATGCCGCTGCGCAGGGCGGAATGCAGACGGGGCGAAAGGTCATCAGGCCGGATGGGGGTTGCGCCGATCAACAAGCCCATGATGGCGAACAGCAGAACGTTGTAGACGATCAGCACATCGCGGTTGTTGAACGGTTCCGCGAACCGGAAGGGGATCACAAACAGGTAGATCACCAGCACGACGAGGGTCAACGGCAGCAGCAGCCGCATCAGCGTGGCGATGAATTTACTCAATCCCTGGCTGAAATCCTGCGCGATGGGGTTGACCGCTGGGTCGTACATCGTGGCGAGCGCCAGAACGGGCAATAATCCGACCCCGCCCGCTGCAATCAATCGCATGAGAACTTCAGAGAAGTTGATACTCACAGCCTGGAACATAAATATCGTGATCCCGCCAAAGACCACTCCGGCAATCAGATAGAGACCGGCCGCGACCATCACCTCAATGGATTTTATCAGAAACGCGAAACGGTCATCAGGGGAGGATTTCCAACCCAGAATGGTGATCCCGATGGCGACCCAGGCCAGCAGGGGCAGGTGAATCGCCATCAAGATCAGGTAAGCTTTTTGGGCTTGAGCGTTTTGACCCCACACCAGCAGCAAAACGTAAACACAGGCGATCATCAGAACGACCCCGACCCCCAGGGCGCGCCAGTAATGGCGCTTGGCCGTGAAAGCCAGGAAAACCAGCGCAAAAAGAGTGGCGATTGGCGCCCAAAGTATCACCAGGCTGGGGACATCGTCGAGATATGTCAGGTTTATGCCTGAGAGCGCCCAGAATATCAGGCCGGTGACCATGCCCAATGGAATTGCCAATTTCCAGTTCGGACTGCGTTTCGTTTTCTCAGGCGTCTCAGCCAGAATCGGTTCGAGCCTGTAATACCAGGCGGTATAGAGAATATTGTCAGGCGTGGCCTGATAACTGGTTAACAGATCTACCCTGAATTCTGCGGAATCATCGGCCTGTTGAGCGGCCTGGTATAGTTCCTCCAGCAGTTTGGGGTTATCAGCAGCAGCTTGGATTTGGGCTAGATATTTCATGGCCGGGACACCGGTTACAGGGGATAAAAATTCTCGTGTCATCTCGAAAGCGTTCGGAAACTTACTTTATACGAGCCGTGGATTGATAGCCACGATGGGCCAGGCAGCGAGTTACCAAACGCTCTCAAAACCGTGCTATGTAGCATATCCCACATAGATGAGTTACGTCAAGCACTCAGGTGCGTTGTTTTCAGGACTTGGAGGGTTGAGGCGAAGGAGGCGAAACTCTATAATGACGAAAACGGAAAGGATTGGATATGCATAATAAATTTCGCTGGTTATTGGTCATTCTTTATGCCGCGGCGATGGCCTGGGTTGAATCGGCGGTGGTGCTCTATCTGCGTGTGCTGGTCAACCGCATTCAGCCTTACCAGCCCAACCCGCTGCCGCAATCGGTTGGGTTGGGCCAGACCGAGCTGGTGCGCGAGGTCGCCACCCTGGTGATGCTGCTTACCGTCGGCTGGCTGGCGGGGCGCACCTGGCGCAGCCGGTTGGCTTACGCCGTGATTGCTTTTGGCGCGTGGGATATTTTCTACTATGTTTTTCTCATTCCCCTCACCGGCTGGCCGAAATCGCTGCTCGATTGGGACATCTTGTTCTTGCTGCCGCTGCCCTGGTGGGGGCCGGTGATCGCCCCGGTGAGCATCGCTGCACTGTTGATTGTCGGCGGTACGCTGATCAGCCAGCTTGACCGGCCAGACCGTCCCTTGTGGCCTGCCCGATGGGCGCTGGCAGTCTGGCTCTCCGGCGCGGGTTTGGCACTGTACGTCTTCATGGCCGATGCGCTGCGTGTGTCCGGCGAGGGGCGTGAAGCTGTGCGATCTGTGCTGCCGACCGCTTTCAACTGGCCGCTATTCCTCATCGGCCTGGGGCTGATGGCTGTGCCGCTGGTCGAGATGGCCTGGCGGCTGAGAGCGCCCAAACAGAAAGTCGAAACTGCTTACCCAATGGAGCCTGCGCATGATTAACGCAATCTTCAATGCCTGTGTCTGGCTGTTGGTTTGGGCTGCCCAGCACCTGGGAATAACCTACGAGGCCATCAATGTGTGGGTGTTCGTCATTATCTGGCCGGTGGTCACGCTGGCGCTGTTCGCCGTTATCTTTGTGCAGCAATGCCAAATTCGCCGCCTGCGGAGGCTGCCGTGCACGTCAAAATGATCCTGCCGGCCCTCACCGAGGCTAAAAGCCCCTTCTTCCGTCCGATCAAGTATTCGCTGTTTCCTCCGTTGGGGTTGGCGACCCTGGCGGGTTACCTGCCCCCTTCGGCCCAGGTCACGATCCAGGATGAGCACGTCGAGCGCCTCGATCTCGACGATTCTCCCGATTTGGTCGTGATTCAGGTCTACATCACATCCGCCCGCCGCGCCTACGAGATTGCCGATCATTACCGGGCGAAGGGCGCGCACGTCTGCCTGGGCGGATTGCACGTGACGGCGCTGCCCGGCGAAGCCGCACGCCACGCCGACACGATCTTTCTCGGCCCCGGAGAGGATACCTGGCCCGCTTTCCTGGCCGATTGGGACTCTGGCAACCCCGGAAAGCTGTACCAATCCCGTGAGCGCACGCTGTGCGGCATGCCCCGCCCCCGCCGCGATCTCATCAAACGCCATCTCTACCTCGTTCCGAACTCTATCGTCGTCTCACGCGGCTGCCCGCACCACTGCGATTTTTGCTACAAAGAGGGATTCTTTCGCGGCGGGAAGTCGTTCTACACCCAGGCGGTGGACGCGGCCCTGGCGGAGATCGAAAGCCTGCCGGGGCGGCATCTGTTCTTCCTCGACGACAACCTGTTCGGCAGCCCGCGTTTCGCCGCGGCGCTGTTCGACGGGATGCGCGGCATGGGGCGCATCTGGCAAGCCGCCGGGACGGTGCAGGCCGTGCTGGCGCCCGGTTTGCTCGAAAAGGCCGCCGCCTGCGGGCTGCGCAGCCTGTTCGTCGGATTCGAGACACTCAGCGTCGAGAATCTGCGGGCGCAGCACAAGAATCAAAATCTCGACCGCGATTACGCGCTCGCCATCCGCCGCCTGCACGACAATGGGGTGATGATCAACGCCAGCTTTGTCTTCGGCATGGACGATGACGACGAGATGGTGTTCGACCGCACGGTGGAGTGGGCCATCCGCCAGGGCATCGAGACGGCCACCTTTCACATTCTCACACCGTACCCTGGCACGGCGCTGTATGAGCGCATGGCGGTGGAGGGGCGTATCACTTCGCACGAGTGGGATTTGTATGATACCCGTCACGTGGTTTACCGCCCGGCGAGGATGACAGCCGAACAGTTGCAGTCAGGCTATTGGCGCGCTTACCGTGAGTTCTACCGCTGGTCGTCTATCTTCCAGGCGGCATGGGCGCAGCCAGGATGGGGGGAGCGGCTGCGGCATGTGGCGTACGCCGGCGGCTGGAAGAAGTTCGAGCCGCTGTGGGATTTCATAATCCGGTCGAAGCGGGTGACGAATTTAATGCCGCTGCTGGAGCGGGTGCTGGAGGGCGGATCGCCTCGCGCGACGGTTAACTCGGCGCTCACTGCCGGACAAGAAAATTACGGGACGCGGGAGGTTGCAGATTGATGCAGCAAATTTCTTGAAGAGCTGAAGGAGACAAGGGTTGTTGTTGAGCGAACTTGACATATTGTAAAGAATGCTTTACAATATGTCAAGTTTGGTTTCCAGAAATAGCTTTTCTAGGAGGCGCTCAGTGAAACGCTTTACCCCCCACTTCAAGAAGTTTATTCTGTCCCTATTGCTCTATCCGGTGCTCATGGCTGCAGCTTTCGCGCTCTACGCTGTGATGGCTGATGCGGAAACTCCGGTTGCCTGGCAGTACGTGGTCGTTCTGCTTCCGGTTGTTCCGGTGTTCTTCGCCGTGCGGGCGTTTGCCAATGGGATTGGCGCGCTCGATGAGTTGCAACGTCGCCTTCAGTTGGAAGCTGTTGCTTTCAGTTTGGGAGGGGTGGTGCTGTGCGCCTTGACCCTCGGCTTGCTGGAACTGGCTGGCTTCCCGCGCTTGAATTGGGGCTGGCTGGCGCCAATTGCGGCAGCTTTGTGGGGGATAGGGCTTGGATTGGCCGCGTGGAGGTACCGATGAAGAACCGGCTGAAAGTGCTGCGCGCCGAGCGCGATTGGTCGCAGGCCGATCTGGCAGAACGTCTGGGAGTTTCGCGCCAAACCGTAAACGCTATCGAGACCGGAAAATATGATCCAAGCCTGCCGTTGGCCTTTCAAATTGCCCGGTTGTTCGGCCAGCCCATCGAAGCAATCTTCTCGGAGGATGGTGCGGGAGACCCTTCTGCGGCCGGGGGCGTTTAGCGCCTGTCGGAATATCCCCGGAGTGCGGGCTGTTGCTCGATAATGCATCTGCCATTGCCGCCCCAAACTATGAGGCCGCGCGTGAGAAATCGTTGGTAAAATAGCATCCGAAAGGATGCCTATGCCAACTCCAATCGTCACCGTCACCGATCTTGCCAAGCATTACAAAGTCCCCACCCGCGAGGCGGGGCTGAAGGCTGCCACACGCAGTTTGTTCAAGCGTAAGTACAACACCGTCAAAGCGGTGGATGGGATCTCGTTCACCATCGAGCCGGGGGAAATCGTCGGCTTTTTGGGGCCAAACGGAGCCGGAAAAACCACCACCCTGAAGATGCTCAGCGGTTTGCTGTATCCCACCGGCGGGACGCCCAACGTTTTGGGGTTTCAGCCATCCCGCCGCCAGCCGAACTACTTGCGCCAGGTCACGCTGGTGATGGGCAACCGTTCGCAGATGGCCTGGGATTTGCCGGCTTTGGACTCGTTCGATTTGCAGCGCGCTATTTACGGGTTGCCGCGCGCCGACTTCGAGCGCACGCGCGACGAGTTCATCGAATTGCTCGAGGTGAAAGAACTGGTCAAGAAACCGGTGCGCAACCTGTCGCTCGGCGAGCGAATGAAGATGGAGATCATCGGTGCGCTGCTTCACAGGCCCAAAGTGCTGTTCCTCGACGAGCCGACTATCGGCCTGGATGTGACCATGCAGCGCCGTATCCGGCAATTTGTTTCCGAGTACAACCAGCGCTACGGCGCGACCGTCCTGCTGACCAGTCACTATATGGCGGACGTAGAAGCGCTGTGCAAACGCGTCATCGTTATTCATAACGGAAAACTGCTTTTCGACGGAGACCTCGCCGCGCTCGTGGACCGGTTCTCAGCCTTTAAAACCATCGGCGTGACCCTGGCGAACGGTTTCGGCAGTTTCAGCCAGTACGGCGAGGTGCTGAATCAGGATACCGGTCACGTGTCGCTGAGAATCCCGAGAGAGAAGACTCCGGAAATAACGGCGCGCATCCTGGCTGAACAGCAAGTAGACGATTTGACGGTGGAAGATCCGCCCATCGAAGATGTTATCGAGAAGGTTTTTAGCCAGAAGAGCGCGGAGGGTGATGCGGGATGAAGCGCTATCTCGATTTCTACCTGACCTCCATGAAGCTGGCGATATCGGAGCAATTCCAGTATCGGGCGCAGAACTATTTCTACATGATCGGCATGATCGCCGAGCCGGTTATCTACCTGGTGGTCTGGTCTACGGTGGCGAAGCAGCAGGGCGGCTCGGTGGGCGGATACACCCCCGGGGCGTTCGCCGCGTATTACATTGTCTGGACGCTGGTGCGCAACATGAACATCGTCTTCACGCCCTACGGCTGGGAAGGGCGCATCCAGCGCGGGCAGCTTTCGGGCGAGCTGCTGCGGCCGATCCATCCACTCCACAGCGATGTGGCCTTTTTCGCCGGATGGAAGTTCGTGGTCATCGTCCTCTGGCTGCCGCTGGCGGCGATCCTGGCGCTCATCTTTAGACCGGAATTACACCCTACCTGGCTGCAAATCGTGGTTTTCTTCTTTGCCATCTGGGGCGCGTATCTCATCCGCACGATGTTCCTCTCCCTGCTGGGGATGATTACCTTCTGGACAACCCGTGTTGGCGCTATCTATGAGCTTTACTTTGCCCTGGAACTGATTCTCTCCGGGCGGCTCGTGCCGATGAGTCTGATGCCCGGTTGGGTGCAGACTGCCTCGAATTTCTTGCCCTTCCAGTGGACCTTCTTCTTCCCAATCAACGCCCTGGTGGGAAATCCAACCCCGGCTGAGCTATTGACCGGGCTGGGCATCCAGATCGCGTGGATCGTGGGCGGGACGCTGCTGGTCAACCTGATGTGGCATTTTGGCATCCGGCGTTTCTCATCGGTTGGGAATTAATGGGACGCGGATGAACGCGGATCATTAAAACACCAATGTAGCCTAGCCCCTTGTGGGCGACGGGCACAAGACGGGCACAAGGCCCTATACTACAGGTGAATTTGGATAGCATTATGCGTATCATCAAATTAATTTGGAGTTACCTGCGCATCGGCGTTGCGAACGAGATGCAATACCGGGTGAACTTTTTCATTCAACTGCTGCAATCATTCATCTCACTGGCCACCGGATTGATCGGCCTGTGGCTGGTTTTCAGTCATACCACCGCCCTGAGCGGCTGGTCGCAGCCCGAATTGCTGGCGGTGATGGGTGTTTACCTGCTGATGGGAGGCATTATCAAAACCGCCATCCAGCCCAACATGCAGCGCCTAATGGACGAAATCCAGAATGGCACGCTCGACTTTGCTTTGACCAAGCCGGTAGACGGGCAGTTGCTGATCAGCATCCGCGAATTTCGTTTCTGGCAGTTGACCGACGGGGTTGTGGGGCTGGTGGTGCTGGCGATCGCTATCATCCAGATTCAGGAACGCATTGGCATCGGCCAGGCGCTGGCGTTTGTGGCTGCGCTGGCGCTGGGTGGGATCATGATCTACTGCTTCTGGCTGATCCTGACCACCAGCGCCTTCTGGCTGATCCGCATCTGGGAGTTGGTCAACCTGTTCGAGGGGCTGTACGCTGCCGGGCGCTGGCCGGTGACAATCTATCCGAACTGGCTGCGCCTCGGGCTGACCTTCCTCGTCCCGGTGGCGTTCGCGGTCACCGTCCCGGCAGAGGCGCTGACCGACCGGCTGACGCCGCTCACGCTGCTGGGCGCAGCCGGGCTGGCGATCCTGCTGATGGGGGTGGCGCGCTTCGTCTGGCGGTTGGGTGTGCGCAGTTATTCGGGGGCGTCGGCATGATTTCACGCCTCTTGACATCTCGCCATTCCAGGCTATAATGGTGTCGTAATGACACAAAGCGGGGCAACCCGCTTTCTTTACGGGAACGCTTAGTGTAATAATTACACCTTGTGCGGTCTAGGGCCTTGTGCCCGTTCGCCCACAAGGGGCTAGACTACACCTGTGAAAAGCTTTATTCAGTGGAGCAGCCAAATGAGCATCAATTCACAATTCCACGAATTGCCCATCCCTCCCCACTTCGACCCGGCCAAAACCGGCGAGGTGTGGCGGGTTCCCTATCAGGAACGCGCCGATCAGGCTCGCCAGTGGGCCTCCCGCTTCCAACTCCCCCCTGCGGCCCACGACGGATTCAAGATTGCCCTGGTCGCGGTGGATGTCCAAAATACCTTCTGCATCCCCGGCTTCGAGCTGTTTGTCGGCGGGAGGTCGGGGATGGGCGCGGTCGAAGACAACCGCCGCCTGGTCGAGTTCATCTACCGCAATCTTGGCGCGATCACGCAGGTCATCCCGACTATGGACACCCACCAGGCGATGCAAATCTTCCACCCGTTGATCCTCGTGGATGCGGATGGCAACCCGCCCGCGCCGTACACGCTGGTCACGCCTGCCGACGTAGCCTCGGGACGCTGGCGCATCAACCCGGCCGCGGCGGAAATGCTCGGCATCGAGGCGGAATACGGGCAGCGCCATCTCGTCCATTACACCGACAGCCTGAAGCAATCCGGCAAGTACGATCTGACCATCTGGCCTTACCACGCCATGCTCGGCGGGATCGGCCACGCGCTCGTGTCGGCGGTGGAGGAGGCGATCTATTTTCACACCATCGCCCGTTACAGCCAGCCGCTGTTCGAGGTCAAGGGGCAAAACCCGTTTACCGAGCATTACTCGGCGGTACGCCCGGAGGTGCTCGACGGCCCAGATGGTGAGCTTATCGCCTCAAAAGACAGCGCCTTCATGCGCAAGCTGATCGAGTTCGACGCGCTGATCATCGCCGGGCAGGCCAAGAGTCACTGCGTGGCGTGGACTATCGAGGATATCCTGGAAGACCTGGCGAAGTTCGCCGCCCAGACGGGCGAAAACCTGGCCGAAAGGGTCTACCTGCTCGAAGATTGCGCCTCCCCGGTGGTGATCCCCGGCGTGGTGGACTACACCGACGCGGCGGACGCCGCCTACCGGAAGTTTGCCGAAACCGGGGCGCACATTGTACGCTCGACCGAGCCGCTGGCAGATTGGCCGGGATTAATGGGACGCTGATAAACGCGGATGAACGCTGATTTTTAGTAAAGTTCGTTTTTATCTGCGTTCATCAGCATGAATCTGCGTCCCAACAATGAACCTGGAGTGTGAAATGAGTTTGTCTCCCGAAATTCTGGATATCATCCGCCGCGCCCTGGCAGAAGACATCGGCGCGGGCGATGCGACCACCGACAGCATCGTCCCGCCAGAGGCGGTAATGAGCGGGCAGATCATCGCCAAGCAGGTGGGCGTCGCCGCCGGGCTGGATGTGGCGCGGGCGGTCTTTCTGACGCTGGATGAGCGCATCCGCTTCGAGCCAGAGATAGCCGAAGGGTCACTCGTGACCAACCGGCAGCGGCTGGCAACGATCTCCGGCCCGGCGCGGGCGCTGCTCACCGCCGAACGCGCCGCGCTCAACTTCCTGGGGCGCATGTCGGGCATCGCCACGCTCACCCGCCAGTTTGTGGATGCCGTGGCAGGCAGCCGCGCCGTCATCCTCGACACGCGCAAGACGGCTCCTGGCCTGCGGTCGCTCGACAAGCTGGCGGTGGCGCGCGGCGGTGGGCAGAACCACCGCATCGGGCTGTATGATATGGTTTTGATCAAAGACAATCACATTGATTTTGCCGGGTCGCTGCCCGAGGCAGTGCGGCGGGCGCGCGCCGCTAACTCGGGACTGGAAATCGAAGTCGAGGCGCGCACCCTCGACGATGTGCGCGCCGCCCTCGACCTGGGAGTGACGCGCATCCTGCTGGATAACATGACCCCCGCGGTCATGCGCCAGGCCGTAGAATTGACCACCGGGCGGGCCAAATTGGAGGCCTCCGGCAACGTCACCCTCGACACCGTGCGCGCTGTCGCTGAAACCGGCGTGGATTACATCTCCATCGGCGCGCTGACGCACTCGGCGAAGGTGTTCGATGTCAGTTTATTATGGATGAGAAGTGAGTCGTAATGCGTAAAACGTAATCCGTAAAGAGCCCCCTACGTATTACATGTCTACTTGTTTACGTTTTACTTGTTTACGTTTCACGTTTTACGAAAGAATCGAGGTACCCATGTCCGAAACTACCGATATGTACCAAAAAATGAAATCCCTGCTCCACGATGTTGTCCCCGATGTGGAGCTGCGTTACAAAGCGGAATTGGCCGTCGAGATCAACCGCATCAAGCGCGAGAAAAACGCCGTGATCCTGGGGCACAACTACATGGAACCGGCCCTGTTTTACTCCGTGCCCGATTTTACCGGCGATTCGCTCGATCTCAGCCGGCGCGCGGCGCAAGCCGAGGCCGACATCATCGTCTTTTGCGGCGTGCGCTTCATGGCCGAGACCGCCAAAATCCTGAACCCGACCAAAACGGTGCTGCTGCCCTCGGAGAAAGCTGGCTGCTCGCTGGCCGCCAGCATCACCGCCGAGGATGTGCGCGCCCTCAAACGGCAGTTCCCCGGCGTGCCGGTCGTCACCTACGTCAACACCTACGCCGATGTGAAAGCCGAAACCGACATCTGTTGCACCTCCTCCAATGCCGTGGCGGTGGTCGAATCGCTGAATACCGACACCGTGATCTTCCTCCCCGACGAATACCTGGCCCGCAACGTAGCCCGCGACACCGGTAAACGCATCATCTTCCCAACCCCCCTATCCCCTATCTCTTCCCCCCTCGAACCCGAAACCGAAAAACAAGGAACCTTCATTGCCTGGCGCGGCCGCTGCGAAGTCCACGAGAAATTCACCGTGCAGGATATCCGCGACATCCGGGCGCAGTTCCCCGATGTGGTCATTCTCTCCCATCCCGAATGCAGCCCCGAAGTCACCGCCGCCTCCAATTTCGCCGGCAGCACCAATGCCATGATCCGCTACGTTCAGCAGACCAATGCCCCGCGTTATCTGCTGCTGACCGAGTGCGCCATGGGCGACAACATCGCCGCCGCCAACCCGGACAAGGAAATGCTGCGCC
>DYIZ01000130.1 GCA_020723385.1 Candidatus Aquidulcis sp. | reverse complement strand
CGCTGGAAAGCTCTCCCTGCCACCCAGTTCTCATAGTGACTTTTGCGGTATTGCGCGCAAATGGCTTCGGCAGCAGCCCATAAATCTGCATCGCCGCGTGGTACCTTCATGCCAATGAAAACATTCACCGCGCCGCCTTTGACCGTAACCAAAAGCAAACCGCCTCCCGGAAAAACGAGAGGCGGCACAGGTTCAGTACGTGTCATCCTCATCTTCCAGGCTGTATGCCTGCCGGAGTTGGCACCCTCTTCAGTTACCAGTGATCAGTTGTCAGTGATCAGTTGTCAGTGATCAGTTGTCAGTAACTCGGTGCAGTATGAAAATCACTGATCACTGGTTACTGATTACTGTTCACTGATGACTGGTTACTGGTTACTGATTACTGAACCAACCGGTTGCCGAGGCTTCACAGGGCCGGTCCCTCTGCCTCTCTGGATGAGTTATAAAATCGCTTCCGGAAGGGCAAACGCGACTGCCCGCCGTTAGTTGGGCGGGAGTTTATCACAGCCGCGGGTAACTGTCAAATTGAATAAGAATTGTGGGGTTTACTTGAGCGCCGCGTCGAACACGCCAATTATTTTTTGTCTATAGTCGCGAGGCGATTCGCGGTACGCTGCGGCATGCCGCGCACCCGGAATCTCCCAAAGCTCCTTTGGTTCAGCGGCCGCCTGATAAAAGAGCCGTCCAATATGCTGCTCCAGCCCTTTGCCGGTCGTAATCAGCAGCAACGGACGCGGCGCAATCCGCCCGATCAGTGGAAGCATACCTTCATGAACGCGCACATCCATCAGGTAATCCCACAGCCGGTAAACGGCCCAATTGATCGGGTAGTTGATCCAGCGCCGCAGAGTGGTGGGCCGCCCACCGTGGTCATCCAGATTGGACGGGCCAAGCCCATCGAGCACGATGGCGCGGATGCCGTCGCACTGGGCTGCCGCACGCAGCACAGCCCCCGCTCCCAGCGAAATACCCAGCGCGCCGATGCGCATCGGATCAACATCGTCTCGGGTACGCAGATAGTCCACCGCACCCAGAACATCGTTGGCTTCCAGAACCCCAGTGGTACAGGTATCGCCCTGGCTGCCCCCATGGGCGCGCAAATCTATCATCAGAACGCCGTAATCAGCTTTCGCCAGAACCTCCGCCAATTCGATTAAGCCAATCCCCGCGCCGCCTAAACCGTGAACCAGAATGATGGCTGCCCGATTCTGACCGGGCACGTACCAACCGGTCAGGCGCAGCCCATCACGGCTGTCGAAAGAGACTGCCTCGCGCGCCAACTTGGACAACGCAGGGGCCGCAAACATCAACATCGCCGCCCGCCGCGGATGCACCGAAGAAAAGATCATCCGAAATTGCCAAAAGATCAGCAGTAAAGGCACAGCCCAGACAAAATCAATCGGCCTTCGCAGGCCGAATAACAGCGCCGCAGTCGCGAAGATAAAGGCTGCGATCTGGAAACATAAATTGCGGTAATAAAGCCAGCTATGTTTGAAACCTTTTCGCTCCCCAGTCATTGAACGTCTCCCTCCCCGGCCCAAAGCACCTGCCCCGTGTGGGAAGAATCGTATCCGTGCAGGCGCGCTACCGCTTCCCCAGCCTGGGGCTGGCTCAACCAGTGAATAAGGGCTTGCACAGCATACGCGTCCACGTTGTCAGCCGGGATGACAAAATCGTAACGTTCCTGGGCAAGCATGACGAAATCCAATCCGAAAGTGCGCGCGGCAGCCTCCAGCCCCAGGCCCGCATCGGCGTTGCCCTCCGCCACAACTTGCGCCACTTCAGAATGGGTCATCTTCTCGTCGGAAAAACCGGCGATCTGCCGGGAAGCGATTCCCAAGCGGCGTAACTGCGCATCCAGCCAGACGCGCGTCCCCGAGCCTGGCTGGCGGTTGACGAAGTGCAGCCCTGGCCGGGTCAGGTCAGTTAATGAATGCAGGCCAGACGGATTTCCTCGAGGGACGATCAGCCCAATGCGGCGGTGGGCCAGCGTGACCAGGGCGACGCGCCGCCCCGGGAGCAGCCGCCGGACAAAGGGGGCGTTGTACGAGTCGGATTCCTCGTCCCACAGATGGCAGCCGGCAAGGTCGGCCTTGCCTTCGGCGAGCGCGATCAGCCCGCCCAGGCTGCCAGTGAAGCTGACCTGCAAGGTATAGCCAGGGGCAATCTCGCCGAAATGGGTCGCCAGCCAGGAGACGGCCAGGTCGTGGCTGCCGACGAAGCGCAGCGTCTGCCCGGGGGGCGCGGACGCTTCCTGGGTCACCACCCGCCAGCGGTCGAGGGCCTGCCGCACAGCATCCTCCACGTCTGCCGGGTTATAACCGGCGGTAAGCACTTCGAGCAGGAAGGTTTCAGCGCGATGAATGAGGGCGGCGCGGCGGAGAGGGGGCTCGTCTTGTTGTGGAAATTTGTCTGCCACTCGCGTACCCTGCCCGGCGCGGCTGGTGATGAGGCCCTGGCGGGCCAGTTCCTGGTAAGCGCGCTGCACCGTCCCGATCGTGCAGTTCCAGCGGGCAGTCATCTCACGCATGGAAGGCAGGCGGTCGCCGGGTGACAGCTCACCTAGCAGGATTTGCCGCTGCACGGCGGCAGCAATTTGCCGGTAGATGTAGGAATCTTCCATAGTTTACATTTTAGCACATGGTAGAATTTATCAATCGCCTGGCTATGTCGGGCGCAGCAGCTTTTGAACCTCGAGAATCGCATCTTACCAACAAATACGCCAGCGGCCAGGACCGTTGGCGTATTCTCTCGAGACAAGCTGGAGAATTACTTTTTCTCCTCTTTCTTTTCTTTCTTCTCTTTCTTCTTTTTCTTGTCTTTATCGTTCTTGCCTTTGTCTTTACCTTTTTTTGCCATCGGACACTCCTTTCTTTGGCTGCATTCCGGATAACCATCGTACGTAATTCATTATACAGCTAATTGGTATCATCTCAAAGAAGAAGGGGGTGGGCTGTTTTTAGCAGGTTTCGCCAGCCGAAAACGCCCCACTTTCCCCCGTTTCAAGAACCATTTGGCGCTGATTGACGAAGGAGGTTACTTTCCATGGCTACAACCCGTTTTATTGACGACGACATCGTCCACGTGTACAAATTTGGGGAACCTCGTAAAGACGAGAACATGCTGGCCACCCTGTTTTGGGGCGACCAGGTGCAGGTGGTTGGGAAAGTTGGGGGCGCCTGGCAACTGGATTTCACCATGCGGGTGTGGAACGATGCCGCCCGCCGTTATGAGTGGAAACATTTCGACGCCGCCATATCGGGCAAAGTGCGATTTCGGGAGTCTTCTGTCCTCAAGGTGCGCTTTGTAGACGTGGCCCAAGGCGATGCCGCTATCATCGAAACACCGCAGGGTAAGCTGATCCTGCTGGACGGCGGAGAAGAAGACCACATCAAGAATTACATTGGCTACGCCTGGGCGCACATTCTGCGGAACGCACCGCTTCAAGTGGAGGCGATCATCGTCAGTCATGGGGATGCCGATCACTTTGCCGGGCTGACAAAGTTACTCGGCGCAACACGCGGTCATGGCTTGCCGATGATCGTTCCTCATAGAGTTTACCATTCTGGCCTGGTCAAAGCCGCCTCGTCGGTTGGCGAAAAGAAATTATTCGGTAAGACAGAGACAAAAGACGACCGCCTCTATATCGTTGATTTGGTGGATGACCTTTGCGCCACGCCTGACGAGCGTCTGAACAGACCGTTCAAAGCCTGGAAGGCGGCGCTGGTCAAAGCGACCGCCTCCAACCAGGATTTGAAATTACAACGCCTGGCCTACGGCGATTCACAGCCCTTTGATTTTCTGAATCCGGAAGGGATTCAAATGCAGGTGATTGGACCGATCGTGGAGGAACTCAACGGCAAGCCCGCCCTGCCGTTCCTGCATGGCGACGGCAGCGGGATTTCTGCGTCCCACACCATCAATGGGCATTCCGTTGTTTTGAAGATGACCTTTGGCAACATCCGCTTTTTATTCGGCGCTGACATGAACAAGGAATCGGAGACAGGCCTGCTGGCGCGCACGCGGCAGGATGGCATCTCGCTGGCGGCAGAAGTGCTCAAAGCGCCGCATCACGGTTCCGCCGACTTCGATCCTTCGATGCTGGAGGCGGTGCGAGCCGTTGTCAGCGTGGTCAGCTCGGGGGATGAGAGTGAGACCAAGGAATATATCCATCCGCGCGCAGGATTGGTGGGTGCACTTGGAAAGTATTCACGTCCCACTGTCGAGAAGCCGCTCGTGTACGTGACCGAGATGGTGGCTTTTTTCCAGCGTATTGGCACAGCCACGATTCAAAAAACGATGGATGGCGAGCCTACGGGCGACCCTATCTCGACTGCCAATGCCTACATCAAGAAAAAATTTGGCATCGTGCATATTCGCACCGATGGCGAGCGCGTACTGGTAGCCTGTCATAGCGGCAAGCCTGGCATGAAGGAAAGCTACGCGTTCCATGTTGATGCGCTGGGACAGGTTACATTCGAAAGCAAGACGAGAGAGCTGTGATTGGCAATCAGACTCTCCGCCACGCTCGCAGCAGCCTATATGCCGGTCGAAAAAGCTTCTTAAATTTTACGCGTTTTTGGCAACTATGCCATCATTTGCTCAAAACTTACGTTAGGGAGAAAAAGAGGTTCTCTCCAGATTAGTGGGGTCTCCGGCGATTGAAATCCCTGCAACAATTGCGTCAGACGCGATTCGTCTGCGCCTGCCTTCGCAGGCTGAAAACCAGTCGGCGAAGGCCCGACTTTGCGATTTGTCGGTGCAGTTTCAACTGCCGTCTCCCACTAATCTGAGGAGAGCCGAAAAAGAGAACAAAAGGGATGTAACACCCGAAAATAAGGGAAATTGATCCTGCCATTGGTGACAGTTGGGGCGCAGGCTGGTATATAATAGACACCATAACAACGAATAAGCCGGGGGCTGTTTACAAAGTCACGGCTAATTGCAATTGTATTGGTTACTGCGAACGGGATTTTTTGTGGAGGTAACGTGGGGCATTGTGGTCTTCACAGCCAACTGTACCATCTCACTCGCGCAAACGCCGCGAATGGCTTTTTTGAACATGGTAACTAAACCGGAGGGGACTACCCTTGAGGCGAATTTCTGAAGCCCAGACTCGCAAAGAACTGATTGACCCACAGCTCGAAAAAGCGGGCTGGTTTCTACGCGATCATACGAAGGTGCGCATCGAAATTCACGTAGATGGTTACGACGCCGCTCCCTGGAACGGCGTCAGCGACTACATCCTGCTGCGCGAAAATGGTGAAGTGCTGGCTGTCGTCGAGGCCAAGAAGACTGTAGTGGATGTGCGCCTGGCCGAAGCGCAGTTGGAATACTACGTTACTGAGATCGAGAAGCACCAGTCGTTCCGCCCGTTTGGTTTCCTGGCGAATGGGGTGGAAATCTATTTCGTGGATGTTGGCCGGGCCTCCAAGCGGCTGGTGGCGGGCTTCTTCACCCGTGACGATCTGGAAAATTTGCTTTTCACCCGCCAGCAGGGACTGCCGCTCAACACCATCGAGATTGACAACCACATCGTAGACCGCGCCTACCAGCACGAGGCCATCCGCCGGGTTGGAGAGGCCTTCGCGGCGGGGAAACGCAAGGCGCTGATCGTGATGGCAACTGGCACAGGCAAGACGCGCACCACGATGGGGTTGATTGACGTTTTCCTGCGCGCCAACCAGGCCCGCAAGATGCTCTTCGTGGCCGACCGTGATGAATTGGTAAAGCAGGCCAAAACCGATGGATTCGAGGCTTTTATACCCAACGAACCCTGCACCCGGCTGCATTCCTGGAATATTGACCAGACGCAGCGCCTGTATGCCGTCACCTTGCAAACCCTGAGCAATATTTTCGAGAAATTCTCCCCGGCCTTCTTCGACCTGATCGTTTTCGACGAAGTGCATCGCTCGATCTTCAACAAGTTCAACGAAGTGCTGCAATACTTCGACGGGCGTCAAATCGGCCTGACGGCCACCCCCGCCAACTACATCGAGCGCGACACTTTCCTGGCCTTCGATTGCACCGACGGCAAGCCCACCTATCTCTACACCTACGAACAGGCCGTCAATGAAGGCTACCTGGTGGATTTCGATCTGTACTCAGCAAGCACCAAATTCCAACGGACAGGTATCAAGGGCGTGGATTTGAGCGAGGAAGATCGCAACAGCCTGATCCAGCAGGGCATTGACCCCGACGATCTCGACTACGAGGGCACCGAGATCGAGCGCACCGTCAGCAACCGCGACACCTTACGCAAGCAGTGGGCGGAGATCATGGAGGTTTGTCTCAAAGACGCCTCGGGACAGTTGCCGGGTAAGACTATCGTCTTCGCCATGACCCAGGAGCACGCCCTGCGGCTCCAGGATGTCTTCGATGAGATGTACCCGCAATTTCCGGGCATGGCGAAGGTTATCACCTACAAATCCGAGTATCGCGGCACGTTAGTGGATGCCTTCAAGAAAAAAGACCAGCCGCGCATCGCCATCTCTGTAGATATGCTCGATACCGGCATTGACGTGCCCGAGGCGGTCAACCTGGTTTTTATGAAGCCAGTGCAATCGCCGATCAAACTGCAACAGATGATCGGGCGCGGCACGCGCTGCCAGGCGGCCTGTTACCATTTCGACTGGCTACCCAATGGGGAGAAGAAGAATTTTCTGATCCTGGACTTCTGGGAGAACAACTTCAGCAAGGATGCCAAAGAAGTGGTGGACACTTCCATGCCGGTGCTGGTGACGATCTTCAACACCCGCCTGCGCCTGCTGGAAACTTACCTGAACGAGCAGCATTCCCTCGACTGCCAGCAGGTGATCGCCGACCTGCGGGCGCAGATCGCCCAACTGCCCACCGATTCGTTTACGCTCAAACGTGTGCTGCCGGAGATCGAGGAAGTCTGGCAGGATGGCTTCTGGAATTATCTCGTTCCGAGCAAGCTGGAATTTCTCAAGCTGAAGGTGGCTCCGCACCTGCGGCTGGTTCCCGGCGTGGATGTGGCTGCCGCCACCTTCGTCAGCAAAGTCGAACGCTTGAAGTGGCTGCAACGCACTGGCAAAGACGCCAGCCAGACCCTGCAATCCATCGCCGAAGACGCCGCCCTGCTGCCTGCCTTTGTGCTCGATGACCCCAGGCTGCAACCGTTGGCGCGGCTGTGCAACCCCGAGGCCCTGCAAGCCGCCGCGCCTATAGAGCTGTCCCGCCTGCGCGACGGCCTGGCCCCACAGATGAAATACAAGAAGCGCCCGGATACCCTCTTGAAGCTGGACTTACTCGATTTCATCGCCCTGAGCGGCTACATCCTGTTGACCAAAAGCGGCGAGCAGGTTTATGTTACCGAATACCGCCGCCGCGTCGAGCAGCGCATCCTCGACCTGGTTGCCCAACATCCGACGATCCAGGCCATCCAACGGGGCGAGCCGGTGGACGACTGGCAACTGTTGGCGCTGGAACGCACGCTGCAAAACGAGCTGAACGGCGGCGAGCTGGAACTCTCATCGGAGAACATCCGCAAAGCCTACGGCCTGAAGGTGAACAGCTTCCTGGCATTTGCCCGTCAGGTGCTTGACCTGGACGGCCTGCCCGATTACGCCGACCTGGTGCAGCATCAATTCGAGGCTTATATCACCGACCACAATTTCAACGCTGACCAGATTCGATTCCTGCGCGCCGTGCAGAGCGTGTTCATGCAGAAGCGCCATCTGGACATGGCCGATCTCTACGAGCCGCCGCTGACCAATTTCGGGGCGGACGCGGTGGAGAGGTGGTTTACGGAGGGGGAAATTACTGAAATGGTAAAATTTACCAATCGGCTGGCAATCTGAACTCAGAAAGGTTATCCAATGCCCCAACACAAACCTCGTCCCAAAGGCTGGCTGGTCGGCAAACAGCAGGTTGACGACTGGCTGGCAATCGCTCAAAGGCAGATGGCAGCCAAGGATTATGACGCAGCGCTGCGCACCGCCAAACGCATTTTGAAGTACATCCCCAAAAACGCGCCTGCTTACGCCGATGCGCTGGGCATCATGGGAATGGTATATGGTTTCCAAAAGGTGTTCGAGCTGTCCTTCCAAACCCTGAGCCAGGCTGTGGAAATCAATCCCAATGACGCTTTCCTATGGTACAACCGAGGGCTTGCGGCGCGCTTCACCTCACGAACCGGATTATCCCTGCGGGACTTCGAGCAAGCCACTCGCTCGCCAGGACAAGGCCGAATGGCAGAAAAATTTCAGGAAGAGCTGAAGTTCGCACACAAAATCATCGAATCAGAAATCGCGTTACGCGGCAAAGATTTCACCCTCGACCAGTTGATCGAACAGCAGGAGTTATTTCAGCAGGGCAACAACCTGTCAGCGCAGGGGAAATGGCAAGAAGCGGAGGCGAGCTTCCGCTCATCCATCGCAATGGGCGACTGCCTGCCACAGCCGTGGGGCAACCTGGGAATTTGCCTCGCCATGCAAAAACGCTTCGACGAGGCCGAAGCCGCCTACAAACGTGCGCTGGAAGTTGACCCGAAATACGACCGCGCCAAAGAGCATTTGAAAAACCTGGCGTACCTGCGCGCACATCCCGACGAAACGCCAAAATTTGCCATCACCTCGCCATTCGAGAAAGTGAAGACCGGCCTCACGATGGTCGAGGAATAAGCTTCATGCTCACCGACCCCAAACTCCGCATCCATGCTGATGCCTGTTTGTTCTAACCTGGTCACAGAACAAATACTCTATAGAGGAAAACATGAAAGAAACAAAGGTGGAAGCTCAAAATGCAGAACGAGCTTTGGAGCATTACAAGTCAATACGTCAGGATATTCGCGAGGAAATCAAGTACCGTATACAACAACGAGATACCTACTCCATACAAATGACCCTGGCATTGGGCACGCTCGTTGGCGTCGCTGCCACATCTGTGGCGACGCAGATTAACAGCACCAACGTGACATCAATTATCAATCTGGCCTACCGAGCATTGATTGCCGCCCCGCTAATTTCGATATACTATACGATTCTCATTCTTTACAGTTACCGCGTGCATCGTTTACTTTCCCAATATCTTCGAGAAGTAATTGAACCCGAATTGGCGCGCCTTTGCAGTGTGCCTATCGAAGTCGAATGGGAAAAATGGTATTCAAAGAACGCAGTGCCAGGTATCCGCAGATCATTTTTCTTGGGTTCCCTATGGGCAATTACGATATTGTCCCCTTTGTATGTGGCGTTTTCTGAACAATGGCAAGGGACTTTCATGCTGCCGCTTGGCATTATTTCAGCCCTTTATCTATTGGTTGTCATCTGGATCACATTAACTTTCTGGAAAGGTTGAATCATCGTTTATGAGAGACTGGCCCAATCAGGTTGAACCTAGATATAACAGAGCTATTTTCCTGGACAGGGATGGGACGATTAACGTTGACACGCACTATCCGCACGAAGATAAAAAATTGGCCCTAATCCCTAACGCCATTGAAGGTATTCGTTTGCTCTCAGAACTGCCTGTCCATTTGATCGTTATATCAAATCAAGCAGGAATTCCTCTTGGTATCTTTACGCAGGAACAAATGTCCGCTTTTAATCAAGCTCTTCGGTCTAGAGTTGTGGAAGCAGGCGGGCATTTTGATGCATTTTACTTTTCACCCTATCTCGAGAAAAAGAACTTGCCTCCTGGTGTTGATCCACATCCAAGTTCGAAACCAAGCCCCGGCATGTTATTGGAAGCAGCGCAAGATTTCTCGCTCGACCTGAAGAAATGCTTTGTCGTTGGAGACAAAACATCTGATATTTTGGCCGGTAAGCGCGTTAATTGCGCCACAATATTGGTCTTAACGGGAAAAGCAGGCGAAGAAGAAGGAGCAACATCCGTTGAGCCAGACTATGTGGAAAATGATCTTTACGGTGCTGCTGTGAGAATCAATAAACTGATTTCAGAGAGTCCAGATTTTCAATTAGAAACACAGTGAAGGAGTCTGATATTGCTCACCGACCCCAAACTCCGCGCCCAAGTTGACTCCCTGTGGGACAAATTCTGGTCGGGCGGCCTCACCAACCCGCTCGACGCCATCGAGCAGTTCTCGTACCTGCTTTTCCTCAAGCGCCTCGACGACGCCGAGAACACCCGCGAGCGCCAGGCCAAACGGCGCAGCGCCGCCTACGTTGCCAAAATCCCCACCGAGATGCGCTGGAGCCAGTGGACGAAGTACGAGGCCGCCGCCGCGCTGCGCCATCTCAAAGAGACCATCTTCCCCTGGTTTCGCACCCTGGGCGAGGCGGGCAGCTCGTTCGAGCGCTACATGGCAAACGCCGAGTGCAAGCTCAACAAGCCCAGCCTGCTGATCGAAGCCTGCAAGCTGATTGACCAGATGGAGATCAGCCAGCAGAACCAGGACGTGCAGGGCGACCTGTACGAATACCTGCTCGCCAAGCTCAACACCGCCGGGCGCAACGGACAGTTCCGAACGCCGCGCCACATCATCCGCATGATGGTGCAGATGATCGCCCCGCGCCCCAGGGAGCGCATCGGCGACCTGGCGGCGGGCACCGGCGGGTTTCTCGTCAACGCCTACCAGTACATCCACGAGACGCACACCTCCCCCACCATCCTGGAGTACGACCCCGAGGGGCTGCCGCACCACCTGATCGGCGACCTGCTCACGGACGAGGAGCGCCGCTTTATGGCCTCCCCCAAGTTCCTGCGCGGCTTCGACAACGATTCCGGCATGACCATGCTGCGCATCGGCTCGATGAATCTGATGCTGCACGGCATCGAGTCGCCGCAATTCTTCTACACCGACACGCTCTCGAAAGCCTTCTCCGACGAGCGGGATTACGATGTGATCCTGATGAATCCGCCCTTCAAGGGGGCGGTGGACAAGGGGGATGTCTCGCCCACCCTGCCGGGCGACACCACCAAGAGCGAGTTGCTCTTCGTCCATCTGATCCTGCGGGCGCTGGACATGGGCGGGCGCTGCGCGGTGATCGTGCCGGATGGCGTGCTGTTCGGCTCCAGCCGGGCGCACGTCGCGCTGCGCAAGCGCATCATCGAAGAGAACCGCCTGGACGGGGTGGTCTCGATGCCGTCGGGCGTGTTCAAGCCGTATGCGGGCGTGTCCACCGCGGCGCTGTTCTTCACACGGGGGGCGCAGACGGACAAAATCTGGTTCTACGATATGGCCGGGGACGGTTTCTCGCTCGACGACAAGCGCACGCCCGGCGCGCCGAACGACATCCCGGATGTGGTGGCGTGCTGGCAAAGACGGGGGGAGGCGGCCTTCAGGGAGGATCGGGAGAAGCGAATCGAGGCGCTGCGGGCGGCGTTGGCTCCGCTGAAGGCCGAGCGCCTGCAATTGCAAGCCGAGATCAACCGGCTGACATTCGAGTCGGTGGTGGCTGAAAATGGATTCACCGCCGAGAACGCCGAGAACGCGGCGCTAAAGAACAGCGCTGAGAAAAGCGCAAAAAACTCCGCGCCCTCTGCGCTCTCTGCGGTAAAAGCTGCCCTTACCGAGGCCCAGGCGAAACTGGCCGAATTGCAAGCCCAAATCGGCCCGCTCCAATCCGAACTCGACCAGCTTACCCGTCAATTCTGGGTGACGAAGGAGCGGGTCAAGGCCAACAAATACGATCTTTCGGCCAGCCGCTACCGCCCGCTGGAAGGAGACGAAGCCTGGCACGAATCGCCCCAGGTAACGCTGGAGCGGATGGCGCGGTTGGAGCAGGTGATGGCGGAGGAGATCAGAGAGTTGAAAGAGATGCTGTAATGGTTTGGATATCAAAGCCAATTGGCGAAGCTGTTGAGCTAATGAAAACTGGCTCAACACCATCAACTTCTCAGCCTGAATTTTTTAATGGCTCAATTCCTTGGTTTACTCCTGGCGATATCGGAGATACCAGAGATTTGATCAAATCAACACGATATATCACCAAAGCAGGTCTTGCAACAGGTAAGGCCAAATTATTCGATAAAGGAATGCTTTTGATCACTTGTATTGGTGATATTGGCAGGGTTGGTGTATTGCACCAACCATCATCTGCCAATCAACAAATAACCGTCCTGAAATTCAAAAATGACATTGATGTTAATTATGCCTATTATTGGTTCATTGCTAACCGGGTTCGTCTCGAACGATTTACGAATCAAGCTATTGTCCCTATCCTCAACAACGAAGGCCTCAAAGGAATCGAATTCTTTTACCCTCCCCTTCCCGAACAACGCCGCATCGCCGCCCTGCTCGCCAAAGCCGACCGTCTGCGCCGCCTGCGCCGCTACGCCGATCAGTTGGGCGAGACCTATCTGCAATCCGTGTTTGTGGAGATGTTTGGCGAGCCTGCGACAAATCCGAAGGGTTGGAAAATTGGACACATTCGTGATTTGTGTGAAACGATTTTAGATTGCCCACACGCGACACCTAATCATTCACATATTGAGACAGAATTTGCAAGTATAAGAAGTTCTGATATCCAGAACGGCTATTTAGATTGGTCAACAACGAAGTATGTAGATTACGACCAATATATGAAAAGGATAGCGCGAGGAACGCCGAAGGTTGGCGATATAGTTTATTGCCGTGAAGGAGCACGTTTTGGAAATGCTGCGAGAATTCCCGGCAATTTGAATAAAAAAATTTGTCTTGGACAAAGAATGATGCTTTTTAGGGTAAATCCCGAAAAAGCAATTTCTGAATTTCTGTGGGCGATTTTAGAATCAAGCAATATTTACAAACAAGCCGAAAGTATGGTTGGCGGTTCTGCCTCACCACATGTAAATGTTCAAGATATCAAGAAATTCACCACTCTCATTCCACCACTCCCTGAACAAGAACGCTTCGCCGCCATTGTGCAGCGTTACGAGCGGCTGCGGGCGCAGGGGCGCGAGTCTGGGCGGCAGGCGGAGATGCTGTTTCAGGGTTTGCTGGCGCAATCTTTCGATGGATAGCGTTGTCGGGGCGACCCGTCCATCCCCGACGGTATCTCGTCGGGCAGGGCAACCCCGCCAGAAGCGGCGCACATCGGGCAACGGCGGGTCGCCCTTACATGTGCGGTCGCTGTACGCCGGATTTTGGGGTTGCGGGAGTGCTTGCCCGAGGCAGAACGGCAGGCGGAGGGGCTGTTCGAGAGTCTGCTGGCACAGGCGTTCAAGGAAGCGTAATAATGGCAAAAAGGAACCGGCATAAAAAAGTCTCAGCCTTGCCCGCATTGATCGAAAATATCCAGGCAGACAGCGAGCTTAAAAGCCGTCAGGTGGTCATCAACCCGCCTGGCGAGGTGAAGATGTCCGAGGTCATCGCCGAGCTGATCCAACCTTTTCGGGAGGAAGCAAGCTCATTGCCTGAATACCATTGGCTTGTAACCCTGAGTTGTGTAGCCTGGAATACGGCAAATTTACCCGCTGAAAAGAGGATGGGAGCAATCAACAGTTTTCTCGATGAATTTTCTGCTATGCCAGCTCGTGATCGCCAAGAGATAACACAAATCGCTCTTGACCTTGTCAGGCGCAAAGTTGCGTTATTCCCCGACAATCGTCGAATGATCGTTGATTTCAAAGTGACTGAGACGAAAAATGATTATCATGTGGCCGTCGCATCCACTCAGCAACCGGAATGAAAATGCTGATCGTATTATCTGAGACGGAAAGAGAGTTGAAGGCGCAAGTGTCGGCGCTGCTGGATCGGCGTTCAAGGGAGCATTGTGATGGCAAGAACAAGGAAAAACAGAAACAAAGACAGGCGGCCCATTTTGAAGAATTTTGTGCAAGAAGTGGTTGCAAAAAACAAAGGCACAAAATTCATGATTAATCCTGAGGGAGAGATCAGCATATCGGATGCGATCTCACAATTGATCGAGCCGTATAAAGTTGACGCCCCCAATTACAAATCATTTCATACACTGGTTGGATTCGCCTGTGTCGCCTGGAATGCATCCCTCTTACCCATCGAAGAGCAGGACCAGATGCTCGAAAAAATGCTTACAGAAGTCCCGTCGAAAAATGAAAACCGCGCCGAAACGCTTCGTTTTCTCAAAGAATTGATGAAGCGGAAAAGGAGATTATTTCCCAATGTTTCAAGGGCCATTGTTGAGTACAAAGTGACCGATCTCGGAAATGATTTTCACATTGCAGTGGCATCCACATTGGAAAAATAGGAGTCACTGGGTTGGGCGTTCAAGGAAGAGCTGCAAGATCGAAACCAGGATGAAACATGACAAAATCACGCAAATCCGAACCGCCCATTTTGCAGGCATTGGAAGACCTGTATACGCTTTACCGTCCAAAGGTGAAGCCGATCTACCCGTATGACCCTAAAACCGACACGATCTATCTGCCGCACGAAGTTGACGAGGAACTTAAGCAGCTCGTCCTGGCAGGTGAAAAGGTCGAAGCGGTCAAGCGCGTTTCTCGGCTCACCGGCGCAGGGCTGCGGGTGTCGAAGGATTATTTGGATGCTCTGTTGGTTGAATAACGATCAGGGGAACTCTTATGCCGAAGAAAACCGTTTCCCCCAAAGGCTCTTTTCGATCATGCGATTTTGGCTGCTTTGAGCGTATCTCGTTTTTCTTCCAAGAAGCGCAAGGTCTTGATTTCGCCCTGCCATTCGATGAAGTCGAGCGTTTCGCCCAGGTCGTCAGGTGTGAACCGCCGCTCGAATTCAGCCGTGCTCATGCTGTATTGCTTTTCAAAGGCTTCGAGCTTGTTGCGCGTCAACTGGACACCATGCTCAACATCGTACAATTCGTTGGCGATAACCGATTTAAGTAGTGGCTTGAGCCGTTTGGCATCTGGCGTTTGAATGATGATTTGCTGTAACATGGAATTCTCCTCACCAGCCAAAGACGCTGGTAAAGGTATTATAGCAAGAATGCGGGCGTCAAACCGTTCTGGAGCAAGTGGATCGAAGCGTTACGAGAAATGCTGAAATGAATGATGAGGAAGTATGAATTGGCGCAAGCAGAGATGCCGTTTTAGAGTTTGATGGTGCGGGCTTTTCACGGCGAATTCGCCCCTTCTGATAGGAGATGACCATGCCCAGGAAACCTGCCATTCCCCTGGAAGTGCAAGAAGAAGTGCTAAAGATCGTGGATGAGTTCAACCGCAAGACGTTTTCACAAGAACAGCACCCCCTGTTACGCGCGCTTATTGGCGATACGAAACGCGGGTACGCGGCGCGCTTCAAAGGCAAATTCCTATATCTCGACCGCACGGATAACCGCCGCCCCACGGAAATCTGCCGTCTCACCTGGAATGGCAAAATGGACAATTGGGGTTTTGCCATCTATCGGCACTCACGTAATTTCTATGATCCCACCGAGTGGATGTTCCCAGGAGCAGGTTATGTGGACGGCACGGTGGAAGGCGCGATGAAAGCCGGGATAGAGGCTTACCCGATTTAATTCGCTGGCTTTGCAAGAGGGATTGCGCCATCAAATTCGGGTGGCGTCCACACAAATAAGACCACTCTGCCAAGATCATCGCGGGGCAGGCTTTAAATAACAATGCCAGGGATATAGGATGGCCCGGTCGCAACCGGACGACCACACGGCATGGAGCCGAATTTTGTCCACTGGCAAGCGGATTATACAAAAAAAGGGCGGAAATGCCAAATAAATCGAGGCCTTCAAAATCGAAATTAGGAAACTTTGCCTCCCATTTCCCTCATTGGCCTTGATTCCTGTCGTGGTTCGCACCGCCGGGCGGGTAGGGTATTAGATTTTTAAGATACTGGCGTTCTGAGACCGTCAGTACAGTAAAAATAAAAGTCGCAACTAGCGACTATGTGACGGCTTCACGCCGTGAGTATATCAGTTATAAAAGCGCCCGTCAAGAAGTTAGGCGCTTTTATTTACCGCGTCGTGGATCGTTCTTGTTCATCCCCATTGTTTTCTCAATATATTCTTTTACTCCCTCACGGGAGATCAGCAAAGATCGTCCAAAATGTGTACTCTTCAGCTTACCCTTGTATACTAAGTCGCGCACAGACTTCACATTGAAGCCAAGCACCTCTGCTGCTTCGTCAGTGGTCATGTATTCGGACAGGTCAGGCATGGGAGCACTGGTAAGATCGTTCTTGCGCTTACGAAAAGGGGTGTAAGGCATCATTGGAATTACTCCCAAGTCAAAACGATGGCCTTACACCCTATGAAAAGGTGCCCCCAAGCGGACTCGAACCGCTGTTTGGGCCTTGAGAGGGCCCCGTCCTGGGCCCCTAGACGATGGGGGCGGGCACTTTTATGAGCGGGGGTCATTCTACCATGCCACTGCTTCAGGAGTCAACAATTTCAGACCTTTCGCCGGAGCGAACTCGAATCCACTTTTTGCCCAGAATTAAGTGATCCCTCTCGCGTATAGAGCGCCCTTCCGGTATATAATTAGCCTGCCGCCCAAAACCACCTATCCATTTTCCCTCGTCGCATCTACGAGTCTTTCTATGCAACCATTATTCAACGCCTTGTTTTGGCTTGCCGTTCTATACACTGTTATTCTCGTGTGCCTGGAGGGCCTTACTCTGTGGCTGCACCGCACCAGCATCCGATTTGGCTTGATCCCATTAATGCTATTTTTGGGGGCGTTAACCGTCATTTTACAGTTCAATATATTGGGGTCAGTATCCCTGTCTCTTCCAGGTATTCAGATATTTCTCCCGCTGGCTTCATATCTTATCCTCCCAATTGTACTGCTTGGCCTTCTGGCCGTTTACGTTATCAATGGCTCCACCCAAAGCAGAATCGTCATCGCCAACATCGTCATGATCACTATTCTGGCTGCCTTCATACAGGCAGTGCCAGGGCTACAATTCGACTCGCCCGCGGGTAGTTTTCTGTTCGATCGGCCCAAGGGTTTAAGCCTGCGCATTCTGTTTTCATCGGCCATCACCCTGGTGGCCGATCTCGTTATCTTGATTTTGGTTTATCAGTCTTGCACTAACCTGCGACGGCGTTTCCCAAGCCGGCTGGCAGGCGGCTTGGCTTTACTGGCCGCGCTATGGGGGGATGCTCTTATTTTCCCACTCCTGTTTTACGGTGGATCGCAAAGCCAGATCAATAATTTGCTTACCCACCTGGCAGGCAAAACTATAGCTGCATTCCTGCTTTGGCCGATATTGGCGGTTTATCTCTATCGGATAGCGCCGAATTACCCCGATACAGCCGCCACATCATCCCGCCCGGTGTTGGACATTTTCACGACGACTCTCCAATTAGAGGCACGCGCCCGCCAGCACTATAATATTCTCAACATTTTGACCGAAATCAACCAACTCATTCTGCGCGCCAATGATCGGGCAACGCTTCTTAAAAAAACCTGTGAGCTGCTCATCAATAACCGTAATTATCAGATCGCCTGGATCGGTCTGGCCGGAAAAGGAACACAAAGGATAGCGATAGCAGCCCAGGCCGGTCCCGACGAGGGCGCGCCAGCCTCCGAGCTTTTTACGAAACCCGATGGCCTGGCTGCCTCCGTTATCCGCACCGGGCGCGCGCTTATCATTGAAGATAGCGACCGCCTGCCCGAAAACTCTGCAGAGAGAGAGACCCTCCAGCAATCAGGCTACCACGCTCTGGCGATCTTCCCCATGCGGCACGCCCATCACAACATCGGTGTCTTGAGCGTCTGCGCCAGACGCCCAATCGTCATCGAGCCAGACCACACCTCGCTCCTGCAAGAGATGGCCGATGACCTGGCTTACGCGCTGGACAGCCTGGAAGCCCGCCAGCAGCAAACGATCTTGCAGGCCGCGGCAGACAATATGCAGGATGGGCTGTTGGTGGCTGATTTGCAAGGGAAGATCATTTATGCCAATGCAGCCAGCGCCGGGATGCTCAATCTGCCAACCGATGAACTGGCTGGCAAAAACGCGAACGACTTGATCCCCCCAGGAGAATCAGAAAAGGTTTTCAAGGCTTACTTACAGGCTTTGATGACACGCGGCGAACTGGATGCTGAATTCGAGCATCGCTCTCCGGATAACCACCCAATCTTCTCGGCTATCCGCGCCTCGCTGGTGCATGATGAGGATGGCACGCCGGCCTATATCGTGCTCAGCGTTACAAACATCACCCAGCGCCGGTTATTCGAACACCAACTGCTCACACTGAACCGCATCATCACCGAGCTGGTACAAATCCACGATACGCCCGATCTGTTGAATTCGATTTTGCAGACCAGTGAAGAGCTGTTGGGCGCTAATGCCAGCGGTATCTACCTCGTCGAGCCGGGAAGCAAGAAAATCATTCAAACGCTCACCCACAACCTGCCCGAAACGTATGCGCGGCGCATCGCCGAAGGCTATCAGGGCCTGCCGGGCGACACTGTCTCACGAACAATGCAGCCCGTGTATATCGAAGACACACTCGCTCACACCGAATACGGTGAGCGCATTCGTTTCATGGCCGAGCATGGGGTGCGCGCCCTTCTCATTTTGCCGATCTTGTTTCAAAGGGAGGGACTGGGCGCACTGGTTACTTATTACAAAGAGCCGCATCACTTCGATGAAGACGATTTACAACTGGGCCTGACTCTCTCGCATACCCTCGCCATTGCCATCCAGAATGTACGCCTTTATCAGGCCGAGCACAGCCAGCGCCAACTGGCGGAGGCGCTGGCCCAGGCGGCGATCAGCCTGAGCAGCAGCCTGAATATTGACGAGGTATTGGATCTGATCCTCGAGCAAACCCGCCGGGTGGCGTTATGCACATCAGTCAACATCTTATTGGTGGAGGGCAAAGCCGCATACCTGGCGCGGCGGCGCGGCTATGAAAACATCCCCGACTCGCTTCAGGCGACGCAAGATATCGTTTTCCCGCTGACCCTGCCTACACTGCAAGCCATGATCAACACCGGCGCGCCGGTGCTGATTCCCAACGCGGAACAAGACCCGCGCTGGATACCGGTGGACGGCACCCGCTGGATCCAATCGTATGCGGCCGCACCGCTGCAAGTCGGCGGCCAGACGATCGGGTTTCTGAATGTTGACAGCGACCAGCCCAACTTCTTCACCGAGGAGACCACCCAACGGTTGCAAGCGTTTGCGGCGCACGCGGCTGTCGCCATTCAAAACGCCCGTCTTTTTCAGCAATTGCAGCAATACGCCAACGAACTGGAGCAGCGCGTGCGGCAGCGCACCGCTGAATTACAGGCTGCCAAAGAAGGTATCGAGGGCATCCTGGCTTCCGTGCCCGATGCGGTTTTCGTTCTCGACGACCAGGGACAACTGCTCCAGGCCAACCAGGCCGGCAGCGAGCTGCTGGAAACTGCTCACGCCAACCATATCGAGTTGTTTGCCCCAGATTTTCTGACCAACCTGACCGGCTCAGCCGCAGCCACAGAGGCAGCCATCCTCCAGGTGGAGACGCGCGCTTTCCAGGGACGCGCCTCCCGCCTGCCCATTGACAGCTTCCACTCCGGATTGGTCATCGCCTTCCGGGATGTCACCCGCTTCCAGGAGCTGGATCGCATGAAATCGCGCTTCGTGTCCGATGTGTCTCACGAGCTGCGCACACCGCTGACCAACCTCACCCTTTATCTCGATCTCTTGTCGAGCACGGATAACGAAACCCGGCGGCTCAGCTACATCGAGACACTTCGTCGGGAAACCGGGCGGCTGACCCATCTCATCGAGGATTTGTTGACCATTTCACGGCTGGAAGCCGGCCGGATTCAAATCAACATCAAGCCCACCGATGTCAACCGGTTGATTTCAGAAATAACTTTCGACCGATCGCTGATGGCATCGGGGAGAGGGTTGACCCTTTTGGGCAAGCCAGGCAGTAACCTGCCATTGGCGCAGGCCGACTCGCACTTACTCAACCAATCGCTATCCAATCTGCTCACTAACGCCATCAACTACACGCCGCAAGGAGGCAGCGTTCGTATTGCCAGCGCCGTGGCAGTCGAGGATAATTTCACCTGGGTGACGATCAGTGTTTCCGATACGGGCGTGGGCATCCCGCCGGAAGAGATGCCGCGCATCTTCGAACGATTTTATCGGGGGTCGGCCAGCCGGGAGACCGGAGCGCCAGGCACCGGCCTGGGGTTGGCGATCTCCAGAGAGATCATTGACCGCATGGGGGGGCGCATTACCGTCGAAAGCATCCCCGGCTCGGGGAGCACCTTCACACTCTGGCTCAAACCGGATGGGGCCGGGTGAGACCCCGCGGGTTTGTAAACCTGTGAGGTCGGTCTATCAAAAATCGGGGTAAAATTGCCCCCGAAAGTTATC
>DYIZ01000129.1 GCA_020723385.1 Candidatus Aquidulcis sp. | reverse complement strand
GTGCCGGACATTTTCAAGGTGCTCGACCAGATTGCGGCGCGTGTGCCCCCAGGGGCCAACGGCGTGTTGTACACGCCCTGGATTTGGGGGGAGCGCGCCCCGGTGGATGAGCGTACCCTGCGGGCGGGGCTGTATAACCTGTCGCTGCATAACACCCGCGAGGACATCATCCGGGCGATCCTCGAGGGCATCGCTTTCAACACCCGTTGGCTGCTAGCGCCGGTGGAGAAATTTCTCGGGCGCAGGGTGCCCACCATCCACCTCGTCGGCGGCGGGGCGCAATCGGACGTGTGGTGCCAGATTTTCGCCGACGCGATGAACGTGGAGATCCGCCAAGTTGCAGACCCCATCCAGGCCAACGCCCGCGGCGCGGCCTGGATCGCCGCCGCCGGCCTGGGATTGATCTCCTTTGGCGATATCCCCCAATTTGTGCGCTTCAAACGCACGTACCTGCCCAACGCTCAACACCGGGCTTTGTATGACGAACGCTTCGACGTCTTCAAGCAAATTTACCGGCAGATGAAAGGCGTGTATAAACGGTTGAACAAGTAACAGAACTATTCGAATCTCCGGCCTTGCCCCCTGAACCCGCAAGGGGAAAGGGACAGGGGATAGGGGCGTTGGCCCCCAGGCACGCCGGAAACGGGCTGGAAGCATTGCCTCGATAATCTGATTGTAAGGAAAGCGTTCGGAAACCTACTTTGCAGCCAACGCCAGGGGTTGAAACCCCGTGGCTATCCTGTCAAAGCCGCCTGAAGGCGGCTGCTAAGACCATATTATGGCTCAAAAGGGCTGTTTCCAGTCCGCTTCAGCGGACTTCAGTACACTAGCCGTGGATTTCAATCCACGGCGGGCCTGGCGGCGAGTTACCGAATGCTCTCTGTAAGGTGAACCCATGACCGAAAACTCCTACCGCGTTTACGGCTACCGCTGGGTTGTGCTGGCGGTCTTCATGTTCATCAACCTGACCATCCAAATGCTGTGGATCGGGTACGCGCCGATCACCGGGCCGGCGGCGGCCTTCTACGGCGTCAGCGATTTGCAAATCGGCCTGCTGGCGATGTCGTTTATGATTGCATTCATTCCGCTGTCCATCCCGGTCTCGTGGGTGATTGACACGTATGGATTCCGCCTGGCGGTTAGCATTGGGGCGGTGTTGATGGGAATTTTCGGCGTGACGCGCGGGCTGGCGGGGGCCAATTATTCCCTGGTGTTGTGGAGCACCTTTGGGATTGCCGCCGCCCAGCCGTTTTTGCTGAATGCCTGGACGAAAGTGCCCGCCCGCTGGTTTGCCGCCGGGGAGCGCGCCACCGCCGTTGGGCTGGTGACCCTCTCCAACCTGGTCGGCACAGCCCTGGGGATGGTGTTGACCCCCATGCTCATCGAAAGCCTGCCCATCCCCACGGTTCAACTGATCTATGGCGGGGTTGCAGCGTTCTCAGCGGTCTTGTTTATCCTCCTGGCGCGGGAGATGCCGCCCACACCACCCTGCCCGCCCGGTATGGAAGGGCGGGCCCTGATGCTCGACGGCCTGAAACACGCCCTCACCGTGCGCTCTTTTTGGCTGTACCTGCTGGTTTCCTTCATCGGCCTGGGGATTTTCAACGGGATCACCACCTGGGTGGAAAATATCATCCGCCCGCGTGGCTTCTCTCCGGCCGACGCCGGCACGCTTGGCGCACTCATGCTGGTTGGCGGTGTTTTGGGGGCGGTGGTCATCCCGCCGTTCTCCGACCGGCAGCGCAAGCGCCAGCGGTACCTGCTTTTGGGCCTGGCGCTCGCCATTCCCGGGCTGGTTGGGCTGACGTTTGTCACCTCCGCCTGGTTGTTGTTCGTTTCGGCGTTCTCGCTGGGTTTTTTCCTGGTGAGCACCAACCCGATCGGGATGCAGTATGCTGCCGAGGTGACGTACCCCACGCCGGAAGGCACCTCGAATGGGTTGATCCAGCTCTTTGGGCAGGCCTCGGTGGTGTTCGTTTACGTGATGGAGGCGCTGAAGAGCCGCGACGGCGCCTTTACCCCGGCGCTGCTGCTGGCGGTGGGACTGTTGATCGTCAGCGTGCTGGTTGCAACGCAAATGAAAGATAGCAAACAGGCCGTGTGAACTAACAGGCCAGATTGCGGCCTTAGCCCGTCAACACCCAGATTTGACCTGCTTCAGAGCTTTCATAATTTCACGCTATCCCCCATCTTTGCTTTGGAAATCGGGATTTCCGGAGCGAGACATTGCCAACGCGCCATCACCATCGAAGCATGATGATCATCCCAGTATTCGGCGGCGTTACGGCCAAGCTCATCCAGGTGCGTCAATACCACGCGGCGCGGCTGTAAATCCCGGAAGAAGCGGCAAAATTGATCCAACTGAGGGGGCGGCTCGATCAAGGCGGAGCTTCGTCCAAGCCACACATGGGCCAAGACACCGTCAACGGGGCCCAAGGATGGAATCTGCCGCGCATCGTAAGTGCGTGTATCGCCCGGAAATAGCCAGCGTTTGCCATTGAATGCGACCAAATAAGCCACAGAGGGCACCCCTCTCAGTGGATTTTCCGCAGGCAGCGGCTGCTTCTCCCAATGCAATCCATCGAAGGGCAGAATGGTCATGCCCTCGACCGAGATGGGTTCCAGATGCCTCGGAACGATCACCCTGGCTTCCGTGATTCCGGTATTCTGTAGGACCCTGTGGTAAATGTCTTCGGGGATAATCCACTGGATCGGCAAATCCTTGAGCGTCTGCAGCAAATTCAAATCCAGGTGATCGGCATGACTGTGGGTCAATAGCACTAAGGAAAGCTGGCGCAAATCATGCCCGGTATCCAATGCCCCACTCTGCGGAACGCGCTGCTTCAAAGTCAGGGGGTCTACCGCCCAGCGTATCCCGCCTGTTCGTAATAGATAATTCGCAGAATAGACCAGCCAGGCGCGGTCTTCGCCGTTATCTTCACCCCACTCCGAAATGATTTTAGACCAAAGGTAAGGGTAATTCTTCGCTGCTCTAACTTTAGAGAGATTGATCTGATCCTGCTTTGACGGAAACCCATCTATCATGTCGAATGGGTATCAGGATACCGATTGAAGGAACGGCAGAACGAGTAATTCTTCAAACTTATCCAGGCGATAATCCGCCTCGACTTCCGGCCCACAAAATAAAGCGATTGTCGTCATGCTGAGTCGGCTCGCCCCGGACAACTCAATTTGATTGCGTCCCACAAAAGCCGACTCACTGGCGATTACTCCTGCCTGATCCAAAGCAGCTTGATACATCGTGAGATCGGGCTTGAGAGCTTGCAAATCCTTGGAGTTGGAATAGGCATCCCACTCGATCTGCAATCCGTTTGCCCGCAGCCAGCTTATCTTTTTCTCACTCGACACGTACGAGTCGGTGATAATTCCCATTTTGAAGCCGCGCGCTTTCAACATGCCAAGTGTGGCGATCACGCCGGGGAACAAGACAATGTTGGCCTGGTCACGTGCAATGGCTTTTTCCCCTTCGGTGAATAGCGCCGGGCTTTTCACACCGCAAGCCTTGAGAAGCGCGTCGCTGTAAATCTCGGGGACCAGGCGGCCCCGTTTGATTTGATCCTTCAGGCTGGAGAGAGTTTTCTTCAACGAATCAATTGGGGGAGATTGCAGCCCATTCGACTCCAGGAAAGCCCTCAGGTAAACAGTCGAGTCTGGCCGGTGATACAAAACACCTTTGGCGTTAAAAAATATGGCTTTCATTGGTATTTTCTCCGAATGAGCCGGGTGACATCCTCCACACTTCCCAGGAATGGCCCATGCACTTCCATTTTGAGGCTGGTCAGGGCAGCCGCCCAGATGGTGGCTTCTTCGGGGGGCAAGGAAAGCCGCTTGGCGACATAAGTGCCAGTGCAGGTATCGCCGCGACCGCTGCGACCGCTGAAATTGCTGGAATAAAAATTCGCCTCATAGAATTTGCCGTCAGCGTAGGTCAACAAGCCATCCTGATGGGTGAGGAGCACCTCACGGGGGCCGTACTCTGCCAGCATCTGGGCAGCTTTGCGTTTGTCGCTGGTGCCGGTCAGGAATTCTGCTTCTTTGATGTCGGTTTTGAAAACGTCGAAATATTTGAGCACTTCGGGCATAGCTTCCCACGGGCGGTAGACAATGTCTTGGCCCTCTAGCACACGGACGAAACCTTGCGCATCTCCAGCAAGCAGCTCAGACCTGGCCCGCAGCGCCCGAATGGCATCCATCTCTATCTCGCCGCGCAGGCTGGTGCCGATGAGGGCGGCGCGTGTGTAAAATTTATCTACATCTTGCGCGGTGATCGCGCCAGCCGTGCTGGCGACATACAAATTACGCACATCCACATTATCCGTCGGATACTCGAGTTTCATGCATGTAGATCGGGGAGTAACCTGAACCAGGCAGGTAACGCCCTGTTTTTCGAGCATTTGAACCACCCGATCGCGGTCTTCCTCAGCCAGCCGCGTGACCACAGCCACATTGCAGCCCAGCGCTGCTACGGCATGAGCAGCATAGTTCATTGCGCCGCCATCCACGTAACGCGTGCCAGCCGGAGAAACAATGGTATCTTTGGTGTAGTTGCCGATGCAGACGATGTCAAAATTCATGGTTATCAAAACCTTCTTTCAAACGAGATAATTCCAGCTAATTGGGGAAAATCAAAAGGATGAGGCGATACAGCCCTGCCGCGACCAGCGCCGTGGCGGGGATGGTCAAAAACCAGGCTGTGACAATCTCGCCAGCGACCCCCCAACGTACTTTATTTGCCCGGTCAGCCGCACCCACGCCCATGATCGAAGAGCTGACAACCTGTGTCGTGCTGACGGGGCCGCCAAGTATAGAGCTTCCGATGATCACGATTGCGGATGCCAGTTGAGAGTTGAATCCATCCATCGGGCGGATTTTGTAAAATTTACCACCCAGGGTGCGGATCAGTTTCCACCCACCCAAAGCGGTACCCAATGCAATCATCCCTGCGCACAGGAGAATAACATAGGTAGGTACTTTGAATTCAGTTAAATACCCTCCGGATACCAAAGCAAGGGTGATGATACCCATAGTTTTTTGAGCATCGTTGGTGCCGTGACTGAGCGCCAGAGAGAGCGCTGTGATCATTTGCCCGCGCTTGAAGATCCAGTTAACCTTCATCGAGGATCTCCAACAGAGAATTATAACCAGGCGGGTGACGATTAGCCCGAACACAAACCCGATGATCGGTGAGGCAAACAAAGCAATCAAAACCTTCTCCAAACCCTTCACCTGGATCATCTGCCAGCCGGCTCCCACAACGACAGCGCCGATGAAACCGCCTATCAGGGCATGAGAAGAGCTGCTGGGTATCCCCAGGTACCAGGTCAGTAGATTCCACAAAATCGCACTGGTCAACGCCGCGAGAAGCACCTGGACGTTAATGGTATCCGGATGAACAATTTCATTCCCAATCGTCTCGGCTACCGCAACCCCAAAAATAAACGGCCCAACGAAATTTGCCACCGCCGTAACCCCCAGGGCAACCCGGGGCGAGAAAGCGCGCGATGAGATCATGGTGGCAACCACATTGCTCGAGTCGTGGATGCCGTTCAAGAAATCGAAAATCAGGGCCAGGAGAATCACAAGGATGAGAATGAATGACATGATACGCTCCAGGCCAATCAGGTGATCTTGACAACGATGTCGGCCAAAACGTTGGCGGCTTCATCGCCGCGGTCGGCCGCGTTGCTCAAATGACGGTATACCTCTCGGCTTTTCAACATCTTGACCACATGCTTGATATCTTCGGCTCCAGTGAACAGGTCAGCCAGAGCCTCGCGGTACACCCCTTCCACCCGGTTTTCGAGGGCTTTGGCGCGCTGCGCATGCTCGCTGGCAACGCCAGGATGCGCTTCCAGGCGGTTCACGGCCTGCAGCAGCTCATAACCCGCATCGCGCAGCAGCGAGGCCATGCGCTGCATGTAAGACGTGGGGCGTACTTTCAACACTTCCATCTCGCTCACCGTGCTGTAAGCATAGTCAATCACATCGTCAATGGTGCGCGAGAGGGCGAAGATATCCTCCCGGTCAATGGGAGTGATGAAGGTTTTGTTTAGCTCATAGATCAAAATCCGCCGGGCTTCATCCGCCTCTTTTTCTTTAGCCTTGAGCAAGGCGGCCGCAGCAGGATTCTGATCTATCATGTAGGCATTCAGCGCTTCCAGACCTTCCAGTGTGAGCTGGGTTTGCTCATGGATGAGCTTAATAAAAATATTCGGGCGTTTTTTGAACAACCGATGGAGGAAAGACTCTTTCTCGGGTGCTGGCACGGCCGGTGGAAGCCTGACGGCTTCCGGCTGCGCCTCTTCGGGTTTGGCTGACTGACGGGCATGCTTCATGGTTTATCTCCTGGATACAAACTTTTAGGCGCTCTGCAAGCTATCTGAAGAGAGGCCAATGTTATCACGAATGTACATGGCTTTTCGGCCTAAAAAGTGGAGTGAATTTCTAACTTGCTCGGGTGAAAGACCGGGTCTCACTTCGACAGTGAAGACAGCCTCAGCCGGTATGCGATGGATAACCGAGTCGAAATTTAACTCGCCCGCCCCCGGCGCATCATGATCGTTGATCCCGATCACATCGTGGAGGTGGACGCCTACCGTACGGCCCGCAAAACGATCCAGCCACTCCTGCGAGGCGCAAAAACCCAGCCGGTCCAGAACCTGGGCGTGGCCGACATCATACCAGAATCCCAACCGGTCAGGATCAGCCAAAGTCAGCAACAGTTCCATCTCGTCGGGGAGGGGGATATCCATGTAGTGAAAGCGATTCTCCAGTCCCAGGCAGACCCCAAACGGCTGAGAAAATTCGATCAACTCTGCCAGGCTTTTTTGCACCGCGGTCAGACGGGGTTTGACCAAAGCAGCCCGCTCTTCTATCAGGCGCGTTCTGAGATCGGCAAAGCGCCGAGTATCGGCCTGCCCGGCCTTGAACAGGCTGTAAAACTCCTTTTCATGCGGCCAATCGGAACGTACATTGCCGGCATGTACCACGACCGTCTTTACCCCAAGTGAGCCAGCCAGCTCGATACTGCGTTTGACCGCGCTCACACCCTGTTTGCGGCAGTCTTCATCGCTTGCAGAGATCAGCCAATCCCGAACTTTCAGGGTGTCAACGTGAATATCCGATGGGCAAGGCTCGTGGATGCTGCTGATCGGAGCGTGCTCGAGATCAACACCCGCCAGCATCGCTGAGTTGATCTGATGATTCAATTCAACCTGGGCAAAGCCCAATCGGGCTGCCATCTCGATAAAATCACCCAATGCGGGGAAATTGCCTATCGCCCACATGGTGGAGAGGGAGATTTTGTTCATCATGGGGCTGCCGGCAGACCCCTTGCCATTTTTGCCCGGTTTAAGTCTGCTTTGGGCTAAAGGACGGGGAGGAAAGAGGTCGAGCAACTGGCGGAGGTTGTCAATCACATCGTCGGGAGCGAGCGAGCGGTCAGCGCCAAAATCTAAATCCTGGATTTGATCCCGCAGGATAATGGCCTGGGCGAATCCGGCTTTTCGAGAGGCCGCCACGTCACGGTCCGGCCGATCACCGATGTAGGCGCAGTATTTTGGCTCGACGCCCATGCGCCCGGCGGCATCGAGCAGGATGGCTGGGTCGGGCTTGCGTTTACCCACCACAGCCGAAAGGACGATCGTCTCGAAGCAATTATAAATGCCCAATTCTTTCAATGCCGCTGGCACTTCGACACTGCTGGTGGTGTTACTGACCAGCCCGAGGCGGTAGCCCCGCCGGAAGAGTTCCAGGGCCACCTCTTTCGTTTCGGGGAAGATCACCCGGCTGCCTATCGCTTGACGATAACACTGGTTGAGCTGAACAGCCAGTGGCTGGATTTGGCTGGCAGGCCAATCGGGCAGCATCCGCTGAGTCCACAAGTCACCTTCATTCAACTCGATCTGGGTTTCCTGCGCCCAATACTTGTAAACTCTGGCGCGTTCATCCAGGAGTGCAGTGAACTCGTCAACGGGTGCAATCGAACCAATCAACTTTTGAATTTGGCCGATCATGGCCTTTTTTTCAGTCTCTTCCCGGTGGGCAGATCCGCGCAGCGTACCGCCCATGTCGAAGAGAATGGCTTCGATCCGATCCATCATAAATCATTACCTCTGGATAATGCTTCAGGAATAACTGTAAAAGGCATATCGAGTAGATCAGCAAAGTGGTTTATGTAAAAATCAGCTTCAGCATTCGCATCATGATTAAAGGCAACAGTCTGCATACCCACAGCGCGAGCGCCATCCAACTCAGATGTTTTATGCCCAACAAATACGGCCTGCCCGGCCGTGAGGTTCAACTGCCGTAAGGCGGCTTGATAAATATCCGGGTGAGGTTTGCGTACGCCAATTTCGTTGGACGAAATGATCGAGTCCCAGACATCGCCAAAACCACCTTTTTCAAACCACTCCAGCTTTACGTGGAGCGGGTTGGCGGTATCCGTGATGATGCCGAGCAGATAGCCTTGCTGCTTCAGGCTTCTCAGCGTTTGCATCACGCCATCGAAGAACTGCACATCGTTATCTTCTTCTTCCAAGACTTGTTTGCCGCGCTCGATCTGTTCTTGCTGGCTGACGCCGTACATGCGCAGCACGGATTCTCGGTATTGATCTTGCGTGATATGGCCTTGATAGGCCTGATTAGAGAGGATTTCTTTCTGGCCCGAATGATTATTGGCAATATTGAGTGATAATTCCTGGAGAAAAGCGGCAAATTTTTTGCCTCGGTTGGGACGAAAATAAAGAACATCGCCTGCATCGAAGAGGATGGCGCGTACCGGGGTTTGGTTCGGGGCCGAAAGGGGGGCGCTGGCTAGCGGAGGCTGAATCTCAGCCCGAAGAATATCCAGCAGCTCCGTCATCTTTTGAATCACGACATCGGGAACAGCGCCAATATCCTCCTCGCCGTGGTCGAAATCGTGTCGAATCTGGATGGCTTTATAAAAACCGGCGCGCCGCGCCCCAACGACATCACGGGCGATGCGGTCGCCCACATAGATACATCGGCTCGCAGGCACATTGGCCATACGAGCGGCATAATGAAAAATGGCCGGATCAGGCTTGCGGCGGCCATAGACACTTGAAAGCACAATCGGATCGAAATAATGATAAATACCGTATGCTTTGAGATTGGTAGTCACCTGTCCACAACTGTTGACGTTGCTGATCAGCCCAATTTTCAGGCCCATTTGTTTGAGGGCTTCCAGCACGGAGGGGATCTCAGGCCGCATGGTGCGGTGATAGAAACGGGTTTCGATCAAGAACATCAATTCTTCGGCGACAACCGCCAACCGATCCAGGGCTACTTTCTGCCCAGGGAAAATATACTCAGACCAAACCCGGAGGGGAGACAGCTCGATCAGGCTCTGGATACTCCAGCGTTTGTAGCGTTCCAGTCCGCAGGAGATGACTTCGAAAAGCTGGTCAGGGGTGAGTTGAAAGTCAATACCGGCTTGAAATAACCGCTGCTGGATGATGGCGGTTGCATCCAGGCGCAATTCGCGCGTGTACCCAAAGGTCTCTATCGTTCCGCCCATATCAAAAAATACCGCCTGGATTCTTCCCATAATACGCCTTTCGAGAACATTCAATACAAGCCCTGGAAAATCGTTACCAGGCGCTGGTTTTCAAGATACTTTAGAATTTGTCCAAAATTCAAGAAGTGAGCTGTCTTTGCGAGGAGCGTACGGCAAAGCTAGACTTCTTCGTATCTTTGGGCACAGATTTTTTGGATCTGTGCCCAAAGATTCATTCAGAAATTATCCCGCATTTGGTTTAAGGCTTGCCCAGATTCAACAGGTAGAAGTCACGCGCCTGAACGAGGTTGTCGTAAGCATATTTCTCTTCAATGAACCAGGTCATCGTGAAAATCTCATCCAAGGTCTTCTGGCCTTCCGGGACTTCATAAGTCGAATCCGGGAAGTAGGTGCCAAACTTCGCCCACGGATCGCGTCCTTCTTCGCTGGTGATAAAGCGGATGAACAGCTTGGCGGCATTGGGGTGCGGAGCCTGGTTGATAACGGCCAGGTAGCTCTGGCTCTGCGCGCCAATGACGGGCTGGAGGCCCCAGCAAGGCTCGAAGGCCAGATTGCCATCCTGAACATCGGGGTAGTTCGAGTAAGAAGTGAAGGCAAGGTAGCTTTCAGTCATGCCCGGAGTTGCGAAAGCGGAGTCGACTTCATCGCCGCCCGGTTGGGGGACGGGAGCATTCTGGGCAAAGCGCTTGAGCCACAGCCAGCCAGCATCCGGAGTATCCGCATCCAGAACGGGTTCTTTTCCGTACAGGGCGACATAGGCGGCCTTCATTTCCTCCGCGTGGTAAGCATAGGTGATCAGTTTGCTCAAGGTAGATGCGTCATTCAACGGATCTTCGATGAAAATTTTGCCTTTCCATTCAGGCTGGGTCAATTCCCAGAAGTTGCTGATTGGGCAGGTTTCATTCAATTCCGAGTTGTAGGCTAAAACAGTCGTTCCAAACCGGGAGAATAGCAACGGCTGTGTATATTTTGCGTCAACCTTCCCAGCAAGGGTATCGGGAACAAATCGCCAGACATATTTATTGGGGAGTACATTCCCCACAACATCCGCGCCGCCGCTGCTGAACCAGACATCCCCAACAAATAAGCCGGACTGCTGTTCCCCAACGGTCTTGGCAAGCACTTCATCGCCGCCCAGGTCGTAGCCTTCCATGGTGATTTCCGGGTACATTTCAGCCCAGATCTCAGCCGCCTTGGCGATCTTGGAAGAGTTGGCATACACAATCACTTTGCCTTCCTTCTTAGCGGCTGCTTCAATCGCGGCCCAGTCTTGCGCGCCGGTATCGTACTGGCCCAATTGATTTTCCTTCAGCCAGGACTCGGCCGGAGTGAGGGTCGGTGGGACTGCCGTGTTCGTCGGTTCAGCCGGCTTGGGTTCGGCGGTGGGCGTTGATTGGGGAGTGGCGCAACCCACAAGCAAGCTGATCAACATACAAATTGTCAAAATCTTTGCAAACGCCTTCATTTTCTCTCTCCTAATTAAAATTGAGTGTTTGAATTGCTATCGAAGCACAATATTCCCAGCCTCCAGATTTTCCCTTCCGCCTCCTTTCGCATAATGCAAGGTTTTCTCATATCGGTTTCGATTCACTGGTTATTGTTATTTTGCAACCACCAAATTACCGCTTTCTTTGTCATACAGGTTCAGGGCTTGCTGATCGAATTTCAACCAAATTTTTTCATCCAGCCTGATTTTGCTGATGCCCATCACGCGCACGGTGACTTCGATATCACCTCGATGCGCGACGATGGTCGAATCGGCGCCTGATGGCAAGACGGAATAGGCGATGAATTCCACCGCTCCGGGGTCTGGCCTGGTCGAGATGGCAATATCCTCCGGGCGAACGGCCACAACCGCTTTACCGCTCATCCCATAGGTGGCGATCTCCACCTTGAAATCGCCCACCGTGACCGAGTTATTCCCGTTGGCGTCGCCATCCAGCAGGTTTACCTTGGGATTCCCGATGAAATCGGCCACAAACAGATTCGCCGGGTAGTGGTAAACCCGATCCGGGGTATCGAGCTGCTGAAGGAGGCCATCTTTCATCACAGCAATCTTCGACGACATGGTCAAAGCCTCGACCTGGTCATGAGTGACGTAGACGGTGGTCGCCCCGGCCACATGGTGCAGGTGCTTCAGCTCGGCGCGCATGTCCATGCGCAGACGGGCGTCCAGGTTAGAAAGCGGTTCATCCATCAAAAAGACCTTGGGGCGGTAAGCCAACATGCGGGCCAGGGCGATGCGCTGCTGTTGGCCGCCGCTCATCTCGCGGGGATAACGGTCTTCGTACCCTGACATCTGCACTTCGGCCAATGCTTCCTTGACCCGTTTCTCTAGCTCAGACTTGGGCAGTTTTTGGATCTCGAGCGCAAAGGTTATATTTTTGAAGACCGTCATGTGCGGCCACAGGGCATAGTTTTGGAAGACCAGCCCCAGGTCGCGGTGGCCTGGTTGAATCGAGATACCTTTGGCGTGCGAAAACACCAGCTTGTCTCCAATGTAAATTTCGCCTTCGTCCGGGTCTTCCAAGCCGGCGATACAGCGCAGCAGCGTGGTTTTGCCGCACCCGGAAGGGCCTAGCAATGTCAGGAAAGACCCTGGTTCGACGGTCAGGTTGACCCGGTTAACGGCGATAACATCGCCAAAACGCTTGGTGAGATCCTTGACTGTAATTGTGGTTGCCATAATTCCTTCTCCCAAAAGTCGTTGCCCGTTTACATGCCCAGGCCTTTTTTCAAGCTGCCGCCCCGGAACCGGCTGATGATGAAGTTGCCGATCAAAACCAGGGTGATCAAGAGAATGATGACCGCATTCGCCTGCTGCTCATTCCCATTTTCGATGTAGCGCATGGTCATGCTGGCGAGAACCGCCGTGGTTGGCGTTACCAGGAGAATGATCAACGATAGTTCGCGCATGGTGGTGATGAAGGTCAGCAGGAAGCCCGAGACGAAGCCGGTGCTGGTCAGCGGGAAAATGATGCGCCAGAAACGCTGCCAGGCATTGGCGCCCGCCACGGCCGCGGCTTCCTCCAACTCACGTCCCACCTGGAGCATGGCCGAGACACCGGTACGGGAAGAATAGGGGATATGTTTCGCCACTGAAACAACTACCAGGAGGGCAAAAGTGCCATACAGCGGCGGAATAGGGCCGACCGGTTTTGTGAACATCGAAATGTAGACGGCGCCGAAGGCAATGCCAGGGATAACATACGGGATAAAAGCCAACTGCTCCACAATTTTGGCCAGCCGGGTGCCTCTCCCCTTCACGATAGCATAACCCAGAATAACACCTAAGAAGGCGGTGAAAAAGGCGGTATACAGCGACAGCTTGATCGAGTTCCACGCCCCCCGGTAAATGGCCGGGTTGCGCAATACCCCTGGCTCACCGCTATTGATGCTTACATCGCTTTTCCCAATCCAATGCGCCAGGCTCAAATTACTGAGGCTGTAATCTCCCGTGCGCAGCATTAACGTGCTCCAGACCAGCAATACCAGGGGGAGAACAGCGATCAATACCTGAAAGATGACGATAACGGTCGTCAAGAATCCTCTCCAATTGCGTAATTTGGTCTTTTGCGCCATAAAGCCGCGCCCGCCGATCGTCTCGAAGCTCTTCCTGGTGCCGACGATTTTCTGATTCAGGAATATGGTTAACATAGAAAAAAGAATCAACAAGATTGCCAGCACAAACGCATCCCCATAGGCGCTGATCGTGGTGTTGGAGCGGATCATGGTGGAGAGTGTGTAGTAACGCACCGGCACACCCAGCACATTCGGACCGCCAAAGGTGCCCATCGTCTTCGAGAAGGTCATGATGAAGCCTGATAGCAAGGCCGGGATCACCAGCGGGAAGGTGATCTTGCGCAGGATACGCCAGCGGCTGGCGCCTGCCAGCTCGCCCGCTTCTTCGAGGCTGGAGTCAATAGACATCAACGCTGCCGAAACGAACAGGAAGAAGAAAGTGTAGTAGTGCAGCGCGCTGCTGACGATGATCGGCAGCGGCCCAAACGACAACCAGTCGGGAGGGGCCTGACCCGTCACGAACATCAGTACACCCGGCACACCGCCTGTCGTCCCGTTATTGAATAAAACTTTCCAGGCCATAGCGATTGTCCAAGAGGGCATGATGTAGGGCACAACCGCCAGAACGTTGATAATTTTCCGGCCCGGCATATCGGTGCGGACCACCATCCAGGCCATCGCTCCGCCGATGGTGAACGAGAGCAAAGTGGCTCCCAGTGAAATCGTCAGCGAGTGCAGCAAAGGCTCATAGGTCATGATTTTGCTGATCTGACTGGTCAACATCCTGAGCCAGTGAAAAGCGGTAAATTCACCCGCTACAGCATCGCGCACGTAGCGTAGATCATTCTCCTGGAAGGTGATCGTGGTCATCAACATGCGGTACAGCGGGATAATGACCATGTAAAACATGACCGCCAGCATGATCAAGGACAAAACGACGTGTGGGCTTGCTACCCAGCGAAAAAACCTTCTGGAGGTAGCCAGCAGGCGAGGCAATAAGGGTGATGGTGTTATCGCAGCATTCGTCATGAGATGGTGCTCCTGTTTTCTGCACTCACAAGGTAGAAAACCCGGTCAATTTGTCACGAACTGCTTAGCTCATTCAAAGAGAGTCAGCCTGCTTGAGACGCTCCCGCAGTTGATCCAATTTGTCCAGGTTGGTCATCACGTTATCTTGATCCACTGAGCTGAGGGCCAGGAGCAAAGAATTGATAATGGTCATGGGGACGGTCAGCGAGTGGAAGGCGGATACCGGCCCACGCCGTGCGGCCAGGACCACATCGGCCTTGTCGCACACCATTGGGCCGAGAGTATCGGTCACGAGAATAACTGGCGTCTTATGTTGGTTGGCATAATCGAGAACCATTTGAAGGTTCGATGTCATATAGAAAAAGCCGATGGCAATGAGCAGATCATTGCTGTTCATCAAAAGCATCGGCTCGAGCATTTCCCGCCCTGAAGTTTTCAATGGGATGACATGCCGCGCCGAACGGGTCAACCGGATTTCGAGCAGATCCACCAGCGAGACGGATGGCCCCAACCCAAAAACAAAAACGCGCTGGTGCGTGCGGAGCAGCTCAACCGCGGCGTGAAACGCCTGCCGGTCGAGAGTTTGCAGCGATTCGGTGAGGAAATTGATCTCAGAGGCGACCAGCCTTTCAAAGATATCCCCCGCTTCGTGTAGATCGCCCAGGCGGCTGCGAAGCCGCTCCGAGTGCGTAAAGAGATGACGGAATTTCTCCTGCAAAGCCTCCCGCAGGGCCGGATAGCTGTCAAAACCCAGCGTCCGGGCAAAACGCACCATAGTGGCCTCGCTCAGATCCAGCCGCTCGGCGATCTCGCCCGCCGACAGGAACGCGGCTTCATCCTGATTTTGGCGCATGTAATCGGCGATCCGTTTTTCGCTTTTTGTCAACTCATTGTAATGGTCGCTGATCACCTGACTTAAATCTACTGGTGTCGTTGTAGATATTTCATCCATGGCAGCCTGGCTCCTTAGAACGGCAAACGGAAACCTGCAAAAGTAGAAATTTTGAAATCTTGCTTACATTTGAATATATTACAACATTTTTCAACATATTGCAAGTATTCTTTCATAACATTCGACTTTTCACACGGTCATAATCGTCCCGCAATCTCAGGCATCACCCAGAGCGCCGCACCGGTGGTGTCAACCACCATGTCGCAGACTTCCATCTGGGGACGATAGGCAATCTCGGCCATGATGAACTGGTCTTTGAAGTAGCGGTTGCGAAAGTAGGTTGGCTCGTATTTCTTGCGATAGTCAATATCGCGCTTCCACTTGCGTTTCATACGCACATCGTCGGCGGTGAGATACACCACCTTGATGCCGATCAGGTGGACAATTTCTTCGAGCAGGAAGGGGAAATTACCCTCGATGAAGATAATATCGGCAGGTTCGATCTCGATTGGGATACCGCCCGGCTTCAAATTGCCGTTTAAATCGTGGCTGGATGTGGCGTAGACGAAATCGTAACGCGGGATCGAGATTTTCTGCCCCCGGCAGATGGTCTCCAAACTGTGTCGGAGCAGATCGAAGTGCAGGGCTTGCTTTCCCTGAGTGAAGATTCCCTGCGCCTCACGGTGATCCCGGTCGGTCAAGAAGTTGTCCATCTCGATCGAGGTGGTGACACAGCCATCCTGCTCGAACGATTCCCGCAGGCGCTCGACGATCTCGGTTTTGCCAGCCGCCGTCGGCCCGGCAATCGCCAGCAGGATGGGAGTCCCTTTGGCCGCGATAATCTTTTTCACGCATTCGATAAAGCATTGATCTATTTCGGCGTTGGCGGCTTTGAAATCCTTGTAGCCGATGTCCTGAACCAGGTCGAAATGTTTTTGCTTCTGCTCGAACTGCCTGAATGGCTTGCCGCCCAGGTGGGCGAGGATTTTGTCGGTGAAGTAAACCGTGCGATGCAAGAAATAAAAGCCGCGAATGTCGAAATAAAAGTTGGTTGAAACCCAGGCTTCGGAATAGCCGCCCGTGACCAGGCCCACCATCAACACGCGCGTCAGGTGCAGGATCTTTTCGTCCAGCACGATCCGGTCGTCCACCCTGGGCTTGATCTGGAGGCTGTTGTAAAACGCCCGGTCGTTGATGCGCTGCTCGATAGCTTCCACCGGGTCGAGGCTGACCGACTCCCACCCCGCCGCGGGGGTCAGATTATTCAACCCATAACGGAATTCGTAGGGTTCCATCCCCGCCACGCCGGGATTGATGCGCTGCATCTTCTCGTACAAAATGCTCGAAAAAACATCCGGGTGGTATAGATCATCAGCAGACATGCACATCTCCCTAAATGCCTATCCGAAAAACCGTAGCCTAGCCCCTTGTGGGCGGCTTATACGGGCACAAAGCCCTAAACTACGAGTAATCCGGAAGGTTCTATGCGCCATACTTGGCAAGGCGGCCAGCGTTTGCCAGGGCAATCGGCATGATATGTTTGGCTGGCAGGATGCCCAGGCTGCCGCGGGCGCAGGCGCGCTCACCGAACTCGGCGATCCTATCTGGGCGGACAACTTTGGAATAGAGCAGAGTGGGTACGGGATGCCAACTGTGCGATTTCAACACCGCTGGCGACGAATGGTCGCCGCTGACGATGACGACATCCGGGCGAAGCGCCAGCAAGCGTGGCAGCAGGCCATGCACTTCTTCGATCACGCGCACTTTGCCGGCAAAATCGCCGTTTTCGCCGCAGGTATCGGTCTTTTTGACGTGCAGGTAGAAGAAATCGAAGTCGTTCCAATGCTCTTCGAGTGTGGTAAATTCATCGGCCAGGGTATCACCGCCCACATCCAGCACCTGCATCCCCACCAGCCGGGCAACCCCGCGATACATGCCGTTGATGGCAATCGCCGCGGCGCGCAGGCCGAAAATATCGGCATATTGGGGCATAATGGGAAGTTTGGCAAAGCCACGCAGTAAAATCATATTGGCCGGATGTTTTCCAGCGAGTAATTTACCCGCCTGCTCGATGAAACGATTCACAAGGCAGGCTGCTTTTTCTGCGCCGGGCTGGATGGCATTCACCTTCAAAGGAGAAACGCCAACTTTCAGCGGATCGGTCTCGGTCAGGGCTGCATCCAGGCCAGGCGCGCGCAGGACGAAAGCAAAGCGATGCTCTTTCACCGGCTCGACGAAAATCTCTGCCTCCTCCACGCGGATCGTGCGCAGCAGCGCCGCCAGCTCGCGGCTCATCTCGGTGGGCAGGCGTCCCGCCCGGCGGTCGTTCAGTAATCCATTGGTATCCAGCGTGCAAAAATTGCCGCGCGCCGCCAGGTCATCCGGCCCCAGCTCGAAATCCACACCCAGGGCTTCCAAAGCGCCGCGTCCGATCTCGTATTCGATTGGGTCGTAACCAAAAATGGCGAGATGTCCCGGCCCGCTGCCAGCCGTGATGCCCAGCCCAACGGGAATCGTCAACCCCAGGGCTGATTGCGCCGCCAGCGCGTCGAGATGCGGCGTGCGAGCGGTTTCAAGCTCGGTTTTACCGCCCGGCTCGAGCGGCAAGCCCCCTAGACCGTCCATGATGAGCATGACGATTTTGGTCTGGGCCGGCGCGATCAATTCTTGCAGGAATTTGAAGTCCATAAGGCCTCCAATGCGCCGACTGTTACGTGACTACGGGAACCCGGCGCGTGGCGCTTGACGCCTGGCACTTTTTCCCAATACCAAATACCATCGCATCATAGGCGCGTTTGGTCTTGGCGTAGTTGCGATCCCGGTCGAGGGCGATGCCGCGTCCTGTGCCGGAGACGATCTGCCCCACCCCGGTCTCAGCGATTTGTTGGTCCAGCTTTTCGAGCAGGGCCGGGGCGCTGCCCGGCTCGGTGCTGCGCCCGTCGAATATGACGTGAACGTAAACGTTCTCCAGGCCGTTGGTTTTCGCCATGCGCAGCAGCGCCAGCGGATACTCGATGGTGCCATGCGAGCTTTTTTCGGAGAGCAGGCAGATCAGGTGCAGGCTACTGCGGCGCTGCTTCACACCCAAAATGGTATGGCAAAGGGTCTCATTCGTGAAAAACGAGCCATCCTGCATGGCCTGGTCGAGGCGCGCATCGTCTTGCGGAACGATGCGCCCGGCGCCAATGTTCATGTGACCGGCCTCGGAATTCCCGGCTTTGCCGGGCTGCAAACCCACCGCTTCGCCGGAGGCGCTTAATTGTGTATTAGGATAGCGTTTCAGCAAGCCGTCCCAGGTTGGCGTCTGCGCCAGGAAAATCGGGTTGGTCGGGTCGTTTTTGCCGATGCCCCAGCCATCCAGGATGACGAGCAGCACCCGCCGCGCGCCGCTCCAGTTGTGGCGGGGGGCAAGGCTTACGCCATCCATGGACATGGGCTGAGCGAGGCTGAGCACTTGCAAGATTGTGGGCGCAACGTCCGCCAACACGCCCCCCTCGCGCAGCTCGATGCCATCGGGCGAGTGGGGATCAATCAGCACGAACGGGACCGGATTGGCAGTATGGGCGACATGAGGCGTCCCATTGTGAGTCAGCATCTCCTCCAGATTGCCGTGGTCGGCAGTGATGAGCACCACATAGTCCGCGGGGATAGCCGCCTGTACCACCTGTCCGAGATGCTGATCCACGGCCTGGGCGCACTGGATTTTGGCTTCTGCATCGGCGGTGTGCCCGATGACATCGCCGTTGGCGAAGTTGGTCACGATGAGATCGTAGCGCTGCTCGATGCCGAGCAGGACTTTCTCTGCCACCTGGGGCAAACTTAACTGAGGCGCGTGCACATAGGGCATGCCTTTCAGCGACGGCACCCGCCAATCGCCTTCACCCGCAAAAGGTTGGTTATTGCCCCCATTGAAGAAAAATGTGACGTGGGCGAACTTTTCGGACTCGGCCACCCGCAGTTGGCGCAACCCCTCCCGGCTGACCACCTCGCCGAGGGTGTCGTGAACTTGGGTAGGAGCAAACGCCACGGGTAAATCTTTGAATTTTTCATGATAAAGCGTCAGGATGACGAAGGCGAGATCCTGGAATTCTCGTCGTGGAAAGTGATCGAAGAGTGGATCAACGAACGCCTCGGTCAACTGGATCTCGCGCTCGCCGCGCCGGCAGCAAAAAACGACCGCATCGCCATCTTGAACGCATCCGGCCGGCTGCCCCTGCCCATCCACCACAACAAGCGGTTCGAGCGAATAGTCGGTTTGACCCAGGGCATATAATTCCTTGACTGCTTCCGTGAGGGGCATTCCCTTGTCTGCGAGATGGCCGTTATTCATAAGGTTTTCTCTGTGGACTCTGTGGCTCGTTCTGGTTGGGGCGAAAGCAGCGTTATCCTTCTCTCGCTGGAAAATGATCCAACAGTTGTTGAAACTCGTGAATGATCAAATCGGGCTGGTTCTCTGCGGTGATCGGCGCCGCAGCCAGCTTCTCAGGCGACACCATCAGCACGATCATGCCAAAACCGGCCTGCCGCGTGCCTACCACGTCGCGCTTGGGATTATCGCCAACATAAACACAGGCAGCCGGATCCACACCGGCCAGACGTGCGGCTTCGTGATAGATAGACGGATCGGGTTTGCGGCGGCCATAGACCGACGACAGCACCACCACCTTGAAATAGGGATCGAAGCCTTCCGCTGCCAGCCATTCGGGGATTTCCCGCGTGCCGATCAGATTGCTGATAATGCCCAGGATATAGCCGCGTTTGTGAAGCTCATCCACCACTTCCCTGCCGCCGTCCACCACCACCCGCCGCCCCATAGATTGCCGGAATTGGTAGGTTAGCTCTCCCCCCAGCGGGGCAATCCTTTCAGCCGGGAATTCCGGCGTCAGCCAACGCGTCCACAATTCCGCTTCGGGCGCTTCGGCCAAATTCTCGAACGCCCACTTGCGATAGACCTTATAACGTGCAGCCAACTTCTCACAGAAGGCCTTGGGGTCTTCGGTCGTTCCGACCAGCTCGACGATCTTCTGCCGCGCCTGCGCCATGTGCGCTTCGTCTTCGACGAGCATACGCAACGTGTTGCCCAAATCAATGAAAATTGCAGTGATATCTTGCTTCATAACCAACTCCAGGCCTTGTCCGGATTCTGGCTCGCCAGGAATCGCTTTGATAGACCAGCCTATTTGGCGGTGCGAAGTAGGTCGGATTGGCAATCCGACCTACCGCTGGCGGTGTATAAGGGCTGTTCCCAGAGAAACCGGATTCTTCTAGTCTGGGAGTTGCCGGATGCTCAGGTACGGCGATCCGGCCATTTGCCGGACGCTGGTTGTTCTACAACCGCGTCGTCCCCTTGGAGCGAATAAACGCAATACCGCAAAAGTCACTATGAGAACTGGGTGGCAGGGAGAGCTTTCCA
>DYIZ01000001.1:68044-121257 GCA_020723385.1 Candidatus Aquidulcis sp. | reverse complement strand
GTGCGCGGCGAGTTGAAGTTCGAATCTGATCTGCCGTACGAGATTCTCAACCCCAAAGTCTGGCCATGGAGCTACAGCGATCACGAAAATCGCTACGTCTACGTGGCCGAGACGCTGCGCAAAGCCTTCACCACCAATCCGTTTCTTAAAGTGTTCGTTGCCAATGGTTATTACGATCTGGCGACGCCATTCCTCGCCACCGAATATACCTTCAACCACCTGAGCCTGGACGAAAGTCTGCGCGGCAACATCTCGATGGCCTATTACGAAGCCGGGCACATGATGTACATCCACATGCCTTCGTTGGAAAAGCTAAAGGAAGATTTGGCGAAGTTCATGCAGCAGGCGATGCCATAAGATACTCAGTGGATGAAAATTCTTGCTCACGCCGGATGAAAATCCGGCGGAACCGGGTATGCCGGTTGCTCTGCAACCGCGTCATCCCCTTGGAGTCTGAAATTTTTAACCGCTGAATCTAAACCGAAAAAACCCCAAATAAAAAGAACCCCGGCTTATCGAAAGCCGGGGTTCTTTTTACTGATCACTAATCACTGATCACTGATTATTTGTCTTCCGCAATCTGCGTGCCGGCATGTTTCAACGCGCTGTGCGCCGCGGCCAGGCGGGCAATGGGCACCCGGAACGGCGAGCAGCTCACGTAGTTATTGCCGATAATGTGACACCACTCGATTGACTCGGGATCGCCGCCATGTTCACCACAGATACCTACCTCAAGTGATGGGCGTGTGCTGCGGCCATCCGTGACTGCCATTTGCATCAACTTGCCAACCCCGCCGCGGTCGAGCGTCTGGAAGGGATTCTTGGGCAGGATGCCTTGCTCGACGTAGATCACGAGGAAGTTGCGTTCGGCGTCGTCGCGTGAGTAGCCATAGGTCATCTGGGTCAAATCGTTGGTGCCGAACGAGAAGAACTCGGCCAGCGTAGCCACCTCGGCGCCCGTGACGGCTGCGCGAGGAATCTCGATCATCGTGCCAAATTTGTAATCCAGCTTGGCAATTTTCTTCTCGGCCAACACGGTGGCCGCGATGCGGACGAGGCGCGGCTGGATCCACTCCAGCTCTTTCACCGTGCCGGTCAATGGGATCATCACTTCGGGCTTGACCACAATCCCGCGCAGCGCGCAGTCAGCGGCGGCCTCGAAGATAGCGCGCACCTGCATCTCGACGATTTCAGGCATCGCAATGCTCAACCGGACGCCGCGCAGACCCATCATCGGGTTCGATTCGTGCAGGCCCCGGATGGCAGCCAGCAGGTCTTCTTTCGCCTTCAAACCGGCGGTCTCACCCTTGACGCGCATGGTGATAACCTCTTCCAGCAAGGCTTCTTCGTCAGGCATGAACTCGTGCAGCGGCGGGTCAATCAGGCGGATGATGACGGGGTAGCCGTCCATCGCCTCGAACAGGCCGTCGAAATCTTAGCGCTGATATGGCAGGAGCTTATTGAGCGCTTCCGTGCGGCCTTCGCTCGTGCCGGAGAGGATCATTTGCTGAACGATGGGAAGGCGTTCCGGCTCGAAGAACATGTGCTCGGTGCGGCACAGGCCAATGCCAACTGCGCCATACGAGCGGGCGCGGCGGGCATCTTTCGGGTAGTCGGCGTTGGCCCAGACTTGCAGCCCACGCGTCGGCCAGCCCTGGGGGGCTTTGCGAATATCGGGAGTCGCACAAATCTCATCAGCCCAGGTGAGCAGGGTCAACAGATCCGTTTGCTCTTCCAGCGAGGGGGCAGCCGTGGGAATCTTACCGACAAAAACCTGGCCGGTGGTTCCGTCTACGGAGATCCATTCGCCTTCTTTGACGATGACGCCATCGCATTCCATCAGACGCTTCTCGAGATCAATCTTGATCGAGGATGCTCCGACGATGCAGGGGATGCCAAACTGCCGGGCAACCACAGCCGCGTGGGATGTCGCGCCGCCCTCGGAGGTCAGCACACCCTTGGAAGCAATCATCCCGTGGACATCATCGGGCTTGGTGAAGGGGCGCACCATGATCGTATCCTGCTTGTGCTCCTTCGCCATTTTTTCGGCGGTATCGGCGTCAAAATATGCCTGACCAACGGCCGCTCCGGGGGAAGCGTTCACGCCCTTGGCGTAGATTTTGGCAGTTTTCTTGATCTTCTCATCGAACTGAGGGTGCAAGAGGGCATCCACGTTTTCAGGTGAGACCCGCAGAATAGCATCCTGCTTCGAGATCAGGCCTTCGTTAGCCATGTCTACAGCGATCGTGACTGTCGCTTTAGCGGTGCGCTTGCCGTTGCGGGTCTGAAGCATCCACAACTTGCCACGCTCAATGGTGAACTCGACATCCTGCATGTCTTTGTAATGCTTTTCCAGTTTGGCAGTGATGTCCATAAACTGGTTATAGACATCAGGCATTTGAGTAACGAGGTGTTCAATCTGGTCAGTGTTGCGGATACCGGCTACCACATCCTCGCCCTGGGCATTGAGCAGGTATTCGCCCATCATCTTTTTATCGCCCGTCGAGGGATTGCGGGTGAAGGCTACACCGGTGCCAGAGTCGTCGCCCATGTTGCCGAAGACCATCGTGACAATGTTGACGGCTGTACCAAGATCATCGGAGATACCGGTGGCGTGTCGGTAATCAATGGCGCGCTTGCCCATCCATGATTCGAACACAGCCTTGGTGGACAATTCCATCTGCTTGTACACATCCTGGGGGAAATCGAAGCCGACATGCTTCTTGAAAACTTCCTTGAAAACCCCCACCAGGGCCTTCCAATCCTCGGCAGTCATCTCTGTGTCGAGTTTGTAGCCCTTTTTGGCTTTGTATTCAGCCATCGGGTGCTCGAACACTTCGTCGTCCAGGTTGAACACGGTCGTGCCAAACATCTCGACCAGCCGGCGGTAGGAATCCCAGGCAAAGCGGGAATTGCCGGTCAACTTGATCATGCCTTCCACGACAACATCATTGAGACCAATGTTGAGGATGGTGTTCATCATGCCAGGCATGGAGAACTTGGCCCCTGAGCGGCAGGAAACCAGCAGGGGATTCGACGGATCGCCGAATTTCTTGCCGGACAGCTTCTCGACAACCTTGAGAGCATCCAACATCTGCTCCCATTGGTCCTGGGGGAATTGGCCGCTCTTGCGGAATTCGTTGCAAGCCTCGGTGGTCACGGTGAACCCGGGAGGCACTGGAACCCCGGCGCGGGTCATATCGGCCAGGCCCGAGCCTTTACCGCCGAGCAGAGAACGCACGCCCTCCCATGAGCCGGCGTACTTCTCGACTTCGGCGACTTCACCAAAAAGATAAACCCATTTCTTTGCTGCCATATTTTTTCTCCTGAAGAATTAATGATGACTGTCAGTTGTCCAGTCATTAGTTTCCGGTCGGAAAATACCAAGCGTAAAGTTTACCACAAAGGGGGAGGGTTTGAAGACCGAATGCAGGAAATCAAGAGCAAAGCCCCGATAACGCACGACTATTTTGTCTTCAAGCGGGGATTGAGAATCTGTTCGAGGCTGAAGCCCAAGAGTACGAATGCCAGCCCTGTAAATAACAGAAACGCAATCGGTTCGAGAACCCAAAAGCGCGATCCATAGGTCGCCCCATTTTCAATCGCGGAATAGAGCACCCGGCCCCAGGTTGGATACTTGGGGTCGAACACGCCAAATATCGCCAGCGTTGCTTCGAGAAAGACAAATCCGGGGATCAATGCCACCACTTGCGGGACCATTACTGGAAGAATCCGGGGAATGAGATAGCGTGTGATAATGCGCCAACTGCTGGCCCCATAAGCCTTAGCTGCCTCGACATAGGGGGATTCCTTAACCTGCAAGAGGGCGGCCCGGAAGGATTTGGTCGGACTGCCGAAGGTGTTCAGCAAGACAATGAAAATCAAGATTGCCCACAGGTTGATCCCGTAGAAGGCGTAAAACAGGACCCCCACCGCCAAAGTGGGCAAGATCAAATTCGCCTCGATTATCCGCTGTATCAGGGCATCTAACCATCCGCCTATCCAAACCCCCGCGGCAGCCAGCGTCAGCGAGGCCAGGGTGGTGACAATTGTCCCCAACAAACCGATCACCAAAGCAAAGGGCATGCCCCACAACAATGGCACCAATAAATCGCGGCGCATATAATCCGTTCCCGCCCATCCATGCACCTGCCCGAATACCACAAGCTGGGCATCCAGATCTGCGCCGTCTTCGAATAAAATTCCATCAATCCGCAAAGTATACTGGCCTGGCAAGGCTACAGCTTCTTCAGCATCCTGGGGTGCAAAAAGTGTATAGAAAGATGGCGTGGGATAGTCAGTACCACTAACGAACCATTTCTGCCAGTGCTTGTTCTGTGAAACAAGCCGCGTAAATGGCACATTTTCAGAAAAATTATATGCAAAGTCCTTGTTTACGGTGGCGTTTTTTAGATTGAATTCTCTGCCATCTGGGGTGATCCACGTAAAAGATGCAAATGGCAGCTTCTCAATGTAGTCCGGCTCGAAATAGATTGCAATATCTTTAGGAAACCCTTGATAGGGGAAATCTATCGTATAGGTCAGAGTGACATTGGTCATACCGTTCGCAGAAGGCTGCACCTGTTTTCCGGCTGTGCCGTCTCGGGTGTCGAGAATGATCGTCGAGGGCAGGTCAACCGCTCGGAACCAATTGACCCAGCTTGGCAGAGCCAGCTTTGGAACAAGTGGCTTCTTCCCAATGTTGCCAGTGTACCAGGAACTGCCTACCTGGTCATAAGGAAATATAAGTACCGTCGCAATGGAGCCACCCACCAGAAGCAAAACAAGCAGCGGTCCAATAATAACGGCCGGCGAGGCGACGCCGGAAGCCAGCCTGGCTTGTTTAATAGATGTCCTCACCCCTTCAACAAACCGAGATAAAACGGGCCGCGAGCGATCCGGAGTTCTCACCGGAATCTCGACCGGCGTTAATACCTTACGCGGAAGCGATTTCCAGGCATTCTTCTCCTGCCTGGAAGAAACTTTTTTCCTTTTCTTTATGGCAAACAATTCCACCGTTTGCTGTTGATTACCAATCCGTAAACGTGGATCTACCAGCACATAAACGAAATCCAGGATGAAAACAGTAGCGCCGAGCAGGTATGCAAACAATACAACAATACCCACCAAGAGGGACATTTCACCCGGATACATCGTTTCTCCGAGGAAATTCGGAAGCGATTTAACGTACATCTGGCCAATTCCAGGCCAGGCGAAGAAATATTCTAACGCAGTGATCGTCTGCCAAAAAGTCACCAATGTCAGGGCAAAACTTGTCATAATGTACGGCAAGCTTGGCCTGAGTATATAGGTATTTAGCAATGTGCGGGGCGGTAATCCCTTCGCGCGTCCCAGCTCAACGTAATCTTCGTTCGAGAAGATTGTAAAGAAAGTGCGCCAGGTGTACACCAGGTGAAAAATCATACTCAGTAGAATCGCCAATACCGGCAAAACCATATGCCTGGCAACGATCGGGATATAACCCCACTTCGTATCTGGAGGTATTTGATCGTACATACCGGCTACTGGCAGAAGACGCAATTCGGCTGCAAAGATCATCACTAACAAAACGCCGATCACCCAACTTGGAACCGAAGACAACGGCGTCAATGCGCCAATCAGCCGGTCCAGCCAGTTATTGCGCCGCTGAGACAGGTTAAGCGCTAACGGAATCCCAACGCAAAATAGAATCAGGTAGGCAGTGCCAATCAAGAGCAGTGTATTGGGTAAACGCTGGAGAATTATCAACCGGCTGTCAGTGCGATCAATTGATCTTCCGTAAAAAGATCTAAAGCTTTTTGTATCCCAAATCTCACCCCAATTAATCGTCAATGCATTATATGTCCAAAGCAAATGGCGAGGAATATATGAAAGATGCAATCCGTTGATTTCTTCCTGTTCCCACCGGAATGCCTCGATATCCAATGGAGGCAGACTCATGTCAATCATTCTTAGCCGTCGTTGAGCCGTTATTTCACGTTCAACTTTGACCCTGGCAATGGAATCAATCATGCCTCCCCGGTTGGCGATTACCACGGTAGCAAACACGCCAATCACGATCGTCAATAGAATGGCAATGAGCCGAACCAGCAAATACCTCGCTGCCCGGAGAAATGGCCGAGAGGCTGGCAGGTTTTCATTATCCAACTTGCCATTATTCGACCACTCTGGGGTGTGATCTTCCTGTTTGGAAAATGAAATCAAAGTCATATCACTGACTGGTGGAAGACGAGGCGCCCCATTGGTTTTCCGCAAACTCTGGATCGCCCGATGCATCTCTAGTCGGGCGCGTGGGCTTTGCGGATTGATTTCTAACGCACATTTGAGATAACCAATACTGGCCCGAGGATTCGAAACGGAAGCCAACCAAAGCCAGGGTTCTTCCAGATTGGGAGCCAAGGTTACGGCCTGTTGCGCCCAGGAGCGAGTTGCAGGATGATCCCCGCGCCGGAAAGCTTCCTCGGCATTTTGGAGAACTTTTCGAACGCGTTCGAATTCTGTGTCAGTCGTCATAAAGTCAGTGAACCCCAGTCAACGAATGTAAATGAGAATAGATACCCTACCTGTGATCATGAGCAGATCCATTCAGCCCCATTTTATCACGCCTTTATATATCGAACCCATCGCATAGCTTGACATGAACTTGTATCTATACTTAGAGTCATACTGACAACTTCCGCATGAGGTTCAGTGACCAAAAGAATTTGCCATCCGCCCTTATTTTTCACGCGTCTTTCACATTCTCGACCCACATTTTTATGACATTCCCACCCGCTTATCGCTAAACTATAAATACCCCGCTTCCCCCGCGGATAGTATTCGTTTTTCACTTGCAACTTTCAACCTTCCAACATTCAACCCATTTCCCGGAGCGTGCCTATGCAAGTATCCGTCAGCGAAATCAACGACATCATCAACAAGGAAGCCATGGGCGACGGTTCGCTCATCGCCGCGCTGGAAGAAATTCAGGAGCGTTACCGTTACCTGCCTCCCGAAGCGCTCATCCTTGCCAGCGAGCGATTGGGCGTGCCGCTCTCACAAGCTTACAGCGTCGCCACATTCTACAACGCCTTCAGCCTCAAGCCCAAAGGCAAGCACTGCCTGCATGTGTGCATGGGTACCGCCTGCCACGTGCGCGGCAGCCCGCAGGTGCTCGACCGGCTCGAATCCAAGCTCGGCATCAAAGCCGGCGACACCACCCGCGACCACCTCTTCACCCTCGAGACGGTCAACTGCCTGGGGGCGTGCGCTCTCGGCCCCATCGTCGTTACCGATGGGGAATATTCGGGGCAGATGACCACCCAAAAGGTTGATGCGCTGCTCAAAACCGTCCTGCGCACAGAAGCGAAAGAATGAGACGCGAAATACACGAAAGCACACGAAAATGTGCGCGAAGAGAATCGCTGAGCGATCTATTTCGCGCCCTTTCGCCATTTTTCGTGTAAGGAGCCAGAAGCATGAATCATTTACAATCTGTGTCAGAATTCCAAACCTGGCAAAAATCAATGGCCGCTGGCTGGGACGAAACCAAGCCCTGCCTGCGTGTGTGCGACGGCACTGGCTGTCGCGCCCTGGGCAGCCAGAAAGTCCTGGCCGCCCTGCGTGATGAAATCAAAAATACCAAATTGGACACCCAGATCGAAGTTGTTGGCACGGGGTGTCCTGGTTTTTGCGAGTGCGGCCCGCTCATCACCGTTTACCCGCAGCGCATCTCGTACCAGAAAATCCGCGTGCAGGATGTGCCCGACATCGTCGAGAAAACCCTCGTTAAGGGGCAGGTGCTGGACCGCTTGCTTTACACCGATCCACTCACGGGCGAACACATCAAACTCGAACCGGATCTGCCTTTCTACCAGCGGCAAAAGCGATTGGTGCTCGATTTCAATGGGCGGATTGACCCCACCAAGCTCGAGGATTACGCGGCCCTGGGGGGATACACCGCCCTGGAGAAAGTGCTCGCCTCGATGACACCCGAGCAGGTCATCGCCGAAGTGAAGGCCTCCGGCCTGCGGGGACGCGGCGGCGCCGGGTTCTCCACCGGGACCAAGTGGCAGTTATGCCGCAATAACGTGCTGAAAGTTGGCGCAGGCTTCATCGTCTGCAACGCAGACGAAGGCGATCCGGGGGCATTCATGGATCGCTCGGTGGTGGAAGGCAACCCTCATTCCGTTATCGAGGGCATGGTCATCGGCGCGTATGCGATGGGCGTCCACCAGGGATTTGTGTACATTCGGGCTGAGTACCCCCTGGCAGTCGAGAATCTCAAGCTCGCCATCAAACAAGCGGAAACCGCCGGTCTCCTGGGTAAAGACATCCTCGGCAGCGGGTTCGATTTTATGTTAGGCGTCCGCCTCGGGGCAGGGGCCTTCGTCTGCGGCGAAGAGACCGCGCTGATGGCATCCATCGAGGGACGCATCGGCGAGCCGCGCCCGCGTCCCCCGTATCCCGCTGAGGAGGGTCTGTGGGGCAAGCCCACCAATATCAACAACGTCAAAAGCTGGGCATCAATCCCCATCGTCATCCGGCAGGGTGCGGAATGGTATTCCGCCATCGGCACCGAGAAGAGCAAAGGCACAATGATCTTTTCCGTCGTCGGCAAGATCAACAACACCGGCCTGGCCGAAGTCCCCATGGGGATTTCGCTGCGCCAGTTGATCTTCGACATCGGCGGCGGTATCCCCAATGGAAAAGCCTTCAAAGCTGCCCAGATCGGCGGCCCGTCGGGCGGCTGCCTGCCCGCCGAGCACCTCGATGTGCCCATTGATTACGAGTCGCTCACTGCATTGGGAGCGATCGTCGGCTCCGGCGGTTTGGTGGTAGCCGACGAGGACACCTGCATGGTGGACTTCGCCCGCTATTTTATGAACTTCACGCAGGAGGAATCTTGCGGGAAGTGCGTACCCTGCCGCATCGGGACGAAGGCCATGCTCTCGACGCTGGAGCGCATCTGCGCCGGGAAAGGCCAGCCCGGCGACGTGGATTACCTGCTCGAGCTGGCCTCGGCGGTCAAGAGCAGTTCCCTATGCGGCCTGGGGCAGACCGCTCCTAACCCGGTATTGACCACCATCCGTTACTTCCGCGACGAATACGAGGCGCACATCTTCGACAAGAAGTGTCCCGCCAAAGTGTGCAAAGGGCTGATCACATATTCCATCATCCCCGAAAAATGCAACGGCTGTATGGTCTGCCTGCGCAACTGCACCAGCAACGCTATCAGCGGCGCTAAACGCGAGCTGCACGTGATTGACGACGAGCTGTGTACTCGCTGCGGCGTTTGTATGAACGTGTGCAAATTCGACGCGGTGGAGGTGAATTGACCATGATCCATCTAACCATTGACGACAAACCCATCGAAGTTCAAGAGGGCCGCTCACTGCTGGAAGCCTGCCGCGAGCATGGCATCCACATTCCCACGTTGTGCTATCACCCGGCGCTCGAGCCTTACGGCGGCTGCCGGTTGTGCGTGGTCGAGGTGATCTTCCCGAATGGCCGTTCCCGCATCGTCGCCTCCTGCGTTTACCCATGTGAAGAAGGCGCAGTGGTGAAAACCAACAGCGAGATGGTCGTTCGCAGCCGGCGCATGACCGCCGAGCTGATCCTGGCCGGATCGTACAACACCCCCGAAATCCTGGCCCTGGGCGAGGAGCTGGGCGTGAAAGACGTGCGCTTCAAGCTGGAGGAGGAGAACGCCTGCGTGCTGTGCGGCCTGTGCGTGCGCGCCTGCGACGAGATCGTTGGGGTCAACGCCATCAGCGTCATCCAGCGCGGCATTGCCAAGAAAGTCGCCACGCCATTCCAGGTGACCTCCTCGCGCTGCATCGGTTGCGGAACGTGCGTGCTCATCTGCCCGACCGGGGCGTTCAAATTCGAGAATGTCGCCGGGTTCCAGTATGTATCCCCGAAAGAATCAGCTTACCACCTCGGCTATTACCGGCTGGGCGGGGAGCTTGACTTACGGCCCAATTTTGTCCAAGACATCGCCGGCTTGATGAGTACGCCGGAGGATGAAGGATAAAACTTATGACAGATGAAATGATCAAAACCGTACCACGAGTAGGCGTATTCATTTGCGACTGCGGCGGGAAGATTTCGGGAACGCTGGACACCGAGGCGCTGCGCCAGGATGCGGGCGCTATTCCCGAGGTGGTTTACGCAGCCCGCGAGTCTTACCCGTGCTCGAAAGACGGGCAGGCGCGCATCCGCCAGGCAATTGCCGAACAAAAATTGGATCGCGTGCTCATTGCGGGCTGCTCCCCTCGCCTGGTCGAAAAGCTATTCCGCCAGGCCGTACAGCCCGCGCTCGAACCCGGCTATCTCAACGTCGCCGATGTGCGCGAGCAAGTGGCTTATGTTCACGCCGGGGACAAGCTGGCGCTCCTCAAGGCTGCTGGCCTCATCGAGATGGGCGTAGCCCGCCTGGCGACGACATCCCCTACACCTTCGCATCACGGGCGCGTGGTCAAAGCCGCGCTGGTGATCGGCTCCGGGTTGAGCGCCCTCACCGTGGCGCTGGCGCTGGCTGACAGCGGAATGCGTGTCACCCTGCTCGAAAAGTCGGGCGCCCTCGGCGGCTCGATCCCCGACTTTCAGGAACGCACCCGCCAACTGCTCGCCGAGAAGAGCACCCTGGTGCTCAAACACCCCATGATTGACGCCCTCTTCAACGCCCAGGTGACCGAAGTCAGCGGGCATCCCGGCGAGTACGAAGTCAAAATCCAACAGGGCGATCAATCCATCACTTACGTTGTCGGCTCGATTGTGGTGGACAACGGCGCACAGCCCAAATCGCTGGGCGTCTCACGTTGGTTCGACCGCACCCGCGTCAAAACGCAGGCCGAGTTCGAGAAGGAATTGGAACAGGCCATTGCGCCGGGCAAAATGCTGGGACTCGAAAACATCGTCATGATCTTCTGCGCCGAGGAAAGCCAGCGCCAGCGCTGCTCACGCGTGTGCTGCAACATAGGCATCCGGCAGGCGATGCGCGTCAGACAGCTCAACCCTAACGCCAACGTCACCGTGTTGTTTCGCGATCTCTACCTGGGCGGCATTGGCGGGAGCTACGAGGGTGAATTCATGGAGGCCCGCAAGCAGGGGGTCACTTTCTTCCGTTACCGCCATGACCGCCCGCCGGTCATCGGCGACCAATCGGTGGACGTGCTCGACACGCTGACCGGCGAGCCGGTGCGCATTCCCTTCGACCGGGTGGTGCTGACCATGCCACTCATCCCGCATGACGACTCGCCTGCCCTGGCCTCACTGCTCGGCCTGCCGCAAGACGAAGCTGGTTTCCTGGCCGAGCCGCGCGTGCGCCTGCGCCCCGGGCGGTATGCCGACCCCGGGATTTACGTGCTCGGCAGCGCCCAGCAGCCCGCCGACACCGCCGAAGCCCTCTTCCAGGCCTACCTCACCAGCTCGCGGGCGGCGCGCTTCCTCAGCCAGGATAAGCTGACGGTGGACACGCCAGTGGCAGCAATCGAAGCCGTGCTGTGTACTGGATGCGGCAACTGCCCGCAGGTCTGCCCCACGCAGGCGATCCGGCTGGAAAAACGTGACGGCGTTCTGTCGCTCTCGGAAGTGGACGAGATGCGCTGCATCGGCTGCGGCAACTGCGTGGTCGTATGCCCGGTCAAAGCCATCACCCTGCCGGGCTGGGACAATCACGAGATTCCAGCGCAAATTGCGGCGGCTCTGCAAACCCGCCAAAACGGCGGCCCAAAGATCATCGCCCTGGCCTGCGAGTGGAGCGCCTACGGCGCTGCCGACATGGCCGGCTCGCGGCGCATCCCCTATCCGGCCAACGTCCGCATCCTGCGCATGAACTGCTCGGCTCGCTTCGACCCCTATCACATCCTGTGGGCCTTCATCAGCGGCGCGGATGGCGTCTTCCTGGGCGCCTGCCCGCCCGGTGAGTGTCACTACGGCACGGGCAACCTGTACGCCCAGGAGCGCATCGAAAAACTCAGAACCGAGCTTAAGGCGCACGGCGTTGATCCCCGCCGCCTGAGACTGGAATTTTTGACTGTGGATGACGGCAAGAAATTTGCCGAGAAAATGACAGATTTTGTGGAAGAAATAAGTAGTCAAGTACACAAGTAAACAGGTAGACAGGCGCTCGCAAACCCGTCTACATGCCTACTTGCCTACATGTTTACTCTCAAACAGGAGGAACTATGTCGAAACGCTTAGAAACAGAGGTCTGGTCGCTCGACACTTGCGCCGGGTGCGGCCTGTGCGTGGCAGCCTGCTCGAAGCAGGTTCTCGCCTGGGCCGAAGGGGATCATCCGGTCGTGGAGAAGCGCACTAAAACCGTGGGATACACAAAAACCAATTTCGATAGCTGCACGTTCTGCCAGCACTTCTGCGAGGAAGCCTGCCCGCGTCTGCAGCGCTGGGCGCCGCTTGAGTCGCGCTCAGTTTTGGCCGCATCAGCACGCGGCCCGGTCAAATCTGGCGCGCCGAACGATGTCATTCGCGCCATCCTGACCGCCGGGCGCAGTTCTGGCTTGCTGGACGGGGTGATCATGCTGGATGTGAACCCGTGGAGCCTGGAACCGGTGGCGCGCGTCGTTACGACCGTCGAGGAAATCGTCAGCGCCATGGGGCCGCAATATCTGTGGGCGCCGGTCTTCGATGCACTCAACGAGGCCGTTTTCGAGGGCGGTTTCCAAAACCTGGCGGTGGTCGCCACACCCTGCGCCGCCCAGGCCATCCGCAAGTTGAAATCATCCACCAACCCCCGCTTGCAGGTTTATCAGGAGGTCATCCGCCTGACGGTCGCCATATTCTGCACCGGTATTTATAAGCCCGAGGTTGTCGAAGAAGTCCTGGTCAAACGAATGGATGTCGCCCCCGAGCAGGTCAAGCGGCTGGAAATCTCACCCGACCGCGAATGGATGCGCGCCGTCCTGTGGGATGGCAGCGTGCGCACCATCCCGCGCCAGCAAGCCGAGAGCTTCACCCGCACCGGCTGCGGGAGCTGCGACGATTATTTGGGCGAGTCGGCTGATATCGCCATTGGGACGCTGGGCGCACCCGAGGGGACTTCCACCCTCATCATCCGCTCCCGCACCGGCGACATTTTCGTGCGCAACGCTATCCAGATGAATCTGCTGGAGACCACCCACCGGGTGGACGAGGCCGCCCTGGCCGCCGCCGCCGAGGAGAAAGACCGCCGTGCGCGCGCCCAGGCCTTCAAAGACCTGCAAATTCTCATGCTCGATGCGCTGGCCGACCCGCTCAAGCGCGGCGAAGCCATTCAGCAGTTCACCCGTCTCTACCGGACCCCAGTCCGGCCGGGCGTGCTGAAGGAAGTCAGAAGCGGGTGTACGGGATGCTAGTTACCAGTGATTAGTGATCAGTAATCAGTGAGCAGTGATCAGTGATCAGTGAATAATGGATAGTGACGGACGATCGCGATAACGAATAACTGACAACTGCTGACTGCTGACCGCTGAAAAACGGAGACAACTTATGAAAACGATAGACGCAAAAACTAAGGATCTCAAGGCTGTCAACAGCGCACTGCGCGAGAGCGTGAACGGCGTACCGGTGAAAATTAAGAATGCCTCTCATCTGAGCGGCCTGGCTGCCGGGTTCAAACATGGCGAGATCGTCATCCTGGGCGACGCTGGCGACTATGTTGGCGTACTCAACGCCGGGGCAACCATCAAGGTGCAGAAGAACGCCGCCAATTATGCTGCCGATAATATGACTGCCGGGACGATCATCATCGAAGGCAATGCCGATTACGGCGTAGGCCAGTATTGCTATGGCGGGACGGTCGTAGTCAAAGGCAACGCCGGGGATTTCACCGCCACGATGAACAAAGGCGCGACGATCATCATCGCCGGGAACGTGGGCAACGAAGTAGGAACCTACATGCTCAAGGGTGATCTGGTGATCGTTGGGGATGCCGGCGAGAACTTTGCCAACTACCTGATTCGCGGCAATGTGTACATCGGCGGGCAGTGGAAATCCATCGGCAACAATACCAAGATCGAGCCGCTCACCGACGAAGACAAGGCCAAACTCAAGGCCTACTTCGAGACTTATGGCATCGAAGCCGACCTGGCGAAGTTCCGCAAGATCGTGGCTGCTTCGATGAAGCCGTTCTACAACTAACGGAGGTTTTTATGGCTGTCATAGGCGCCTTTTGTGTCAGTGTCAACAAAGAAGTTTGCTTGAATGCGCGTATGCCCGGCAAATGCGCTACCTGCGCCGAGGTTTGTCCTCATGCCGTGTACGCGCTGGATACTTTGACCGGCGAAATGAATGTCGTCAACTTCAACACCTGCGTGGGTTGCCGCATTTGCGCCGAATTCTGCCCAACCAATGCTATCCGCATCAACCCGGCTGAGCCAGAATACATCACCCGCTACCCATGGACGCTCTCAGCCGTCGAGGAAGTTCACTACAAAGCCCAAACGGGTGAATATCTGCTGCGCGGCTTCGGCACCACCGGGCAGACCCCCAACTTCGACATGATCACGGTCGTGCCGAGCCAGATTGCCAGCGCCGCCCCGCTCGATAAGTATCGCGAAGCGTGCGACCTGCAAGTCGTCGTGGGCGAGGATACTTGCGAGAATCCCGTTGTGCTGAAAGCGCCATTCGTTTGGGCGGCCATGTCCTTTGGCGCGTTGAGCAAGGAAGCCAAGCTGGCGCTCGCCATCGGTGCGGCGGAAGCCGGCATCGCCACCAACACCGGCGAAGGCGGTCTTGTCGCAGAGGAACCCTGGCTGGCGAACGGCTACACCGACAAAGAGAGAACCCACAAGAAGCACCAGGGCGGGTACCTCATCATCCAATGGTCCACCGGCCGCTGGGGCGTGTCGGTAGACTATCTCAACAGCGGCGATGCCGTGGAGGTCAAGATCGGCCAGGGCGCTAAGCCCGGCATGGGCGGCCACCTGCTGGGAGCGAAAGTCACCGAGGATGTCTCGCGCGTGCGCGGCGTACCGGTCGGGTCGGATGCGCTCAGCCCCTGCCGCTATTACGATGTCCACACACTCGATGACATGAAGCACATGGTGGCATTCCTGCGCGACGTCACCGAGTACAAAGTCCCCATCTTCTTCAAACTCGGCCCATCCCGCCCATATGCCGATGTGGCAGCTTGCATCGAGGCTGGGGCGGACGCCATCAGCATTGACGGGTTGGTGGGCGGCACAGGCTGCTCGCCCGACATCGTCACCCAGGGGGTGGGCATCCCCACAATCGCCTGCATCCCGCCTGCGGTCCAGGCGCTCAAGGATTATGGCGTCCACCGCAAGGTCAAATTGATCGCCCTGGGCGGCATCCGCAACGGGCTGGACGCCTTCAAAGCGATGGCCATGGGCGCCGACGCCGCCGGGTTCGGCTCCGCCGCGGAGGTCGCCATGGGCTGCCGGGTGTGCTACGCCTGCCAGAAAGGCAACTGCCCCTACGGCATCACCAGCCAGAAACCCGAAATGCGCGCCCGCCTTGACCCAATCGAAGCTGGTCACCGCCTGGGCAACTTCATCCACGCCTGCACCGAGGAAGTCAAAATCCTGACCATGCTCTCCGGTCACAAGAGCATCAAGGAGCTTTCGACCGAAGACCTGCGGGCGATGGATCTCAACACCGCCGCCATCACCGGCCTCAAGCTGGTCGGTTACGAACGCCCCCTGCCAATCTGGGAAGCGATGGGCGGCAACGGGAATGGGCATAAATAGGTAGACAGGTAAAAGGGTAAACAGGTAAACGGGTACTTGTCTACCTGATACCTGTTTACCTGATACCTGATACCTGATACCTTCTTACCTGAATACCCCTCCATGACCACCCTCCAGCTCGACCCCGCTCTCGCCAATCAAATGGTCGAAAAGGCCGTTACGTTCTGCGCGGAACGGCGCTTCAACGGCGACACCCAGGCCGCGACGATGGCGCTGCGCCAGGGCCGCTGCGATGTGTGCGCCTATGTGTCCAACAGCCTCGTCAAGCAGGTTGGCGAATACCTGGGCCAGATGGATCGTACGGTGAAGGCCGTCTTCGAGTTCGAGCCGGAGCACTCATCGCTGCGCCCCCACGCGGGCGTAACAACCGCATCCGGCCGGAAGAAAGGCATCAACGTGGTGGCATGGGTGGACCGCAAGAGCGCCGCGCTGACTGCCCTGGGTTCGACGCTCGAAACTGCCATCTCTGAGGCCCGCCGCCGTTTCGGCTGCGCCAATGCCACGCCGGCCTGTTACACACTCGGCATCCAAATGGTGGATGACCGCGATGTGCAGGACCGGCGCGGCTTTGGCGTGATCGTCAACAGTATGTACGTGCGCTCAGTGCAAGTCTGGTCACGCGGCGAGAGTCTCGAACCGCAAGGGGCCGGCGACAAAGTGGGAGCGCGTGACGCGCTGGTACCCTTCGATCCCGAGTTCGCCCCGGAGGAGATGCTCTTCGAGCAAGCGCGCGCCATCGAAGCGCTGCCGTTCGACGAACGGGAAGCTCTCGATCATCGCATCCGAGAATTGAAAGTCTCGCTCCTGCGCAAGATCATCAGCGACCAACTGGCTTACATCCAAATCGCCAAAGACTGGTTCACCATCGCCGATCTGGAAGATATCCACCGGCGAAAAATCGGTTATGGAAAGATCGGCGGTAAATCGGCAGGGATGCTATTGGCCGCCCGCATCCTGAACGAAGTCGCCGACGATTCCATCCGGGATTGGATCAAAACACCGGATTCATACTTCCTCGGCTCTGACCTGATGTATATCTTCATGGCGATGAACGGGCTGATGCACCGCAACAACCAGAAATACAAGCCCGAAGAAGAAATCCGCGCCGAATACCCGCAGATTGTCGAAGAATTCCAGGGAGGCCAATTCCCACCCGAAGTGATCGAAAAGCTGCAAGCGTTGCTGGTAAAGCTGGGCCGCCAGCCAGTGATCGTGCGCTCATCCAGCCAACTCGAAGACAACTTCGGCACCTCGTTCGCCGGGAAATATGACAGCCACTTCTGTCCCAACCAGGGCACGCCCGCAGAAAACCTGGCTGCGCTGACCCGCGCCATCGCTCGTACCTACGCCAGCACCTTCAAACCCGATGCGCTGCTCTACCGGCGGCGCAAGGGGTTGCAGGATTACGATGAACGCATGGCGGTGCTCATCCAGGTAGTGCAAGGCGAGATCTGGGGACGATACTACCTCCCGCACGGAGCGGGTGTGGCCTTCAGCCGCAACCTATACCGCTGGTCGCCGCAAATACGCAAAGAAGATGGCTTCGTGCGGCTGGTGTGGGGCCTGGGGACGCGCGCCGTCGAGCGCGTGGGCAATGATTACCCGCGCCTGGTGGCGCTCAGCCACCCCACGCTCCAGCCTGACGACGATGTTGATGCCATCCAGCGCTATTCACAGCAGTTTGTGGATGTGATTGACCTGGAGGATAACACCTTCAAGACGCTGCCTATCGGCCAGGTGCTCACCTCGCGCTACCCGGCAATCCGTTATATTGCACAACTGGAGCAAGATGGTGTGCTCACGACGCCGCGCACCCGAGTGGGGGAAGCCGATATTCCCAGGCTTTGCCTCACCTTCGATGAGTTTTTACGCCGCACGCCGTTTGCAGGGCGTTTCTCGAAGATTCTCAAGCTCCTGGAGGAGAATTACCATTCCGCGGTGGATATGGAATTCACCGTCCAGATTCCCGATCCTTTTGCCCTCAAACCCGAAGCATTGATCACGCTGCTGCAATGCCGACCGCAAAGCCATCTGCAAACGACCAAAGTCGTCCGCCTGCCGAAAGAGCTGCCTCACGAGGAGATCATCTTTTCGACGCGTTTCATGGTACCCCAAGGATACCTGCCAGGGATTCGCTACGTGATTTTCATCACACCCGAAGGATACTACTCGATTCCGTCGGCCTCCGGGCGAAATCAACTCGGCCGTATCGTCAGCAAATTGAATGCCAAACTGCCCCCCAAATCATTCATTTGCGTTGGGCCAGGACGCTGGGGGACTACCAACACCGATTTGGGCGTGTACGTACTCTACGCAGACGTGTGCAATTCTGGCGCGCTGGTCGAGTTGTCGGGTCAGGGTGTGGGAATTGCTCCCGAGCCTTCTTTCGGAACCCATTTCTTCCAGGATTTGATGGAGGCGCAAATTTACCCCATCGCGGTCTCCTTCGATGAGGCGGATGCCTTTTTCAACCGTAAATTCTTCTATGAAACGCCGAACCGGCTGAGTCAGTGGCTCTCACCCGATGAAATCCAGCTCGATGAATGCGCCCGTGAATGCCTGCGGTTGATCGAAGTCGTTGATTTTCGTCCTGAACACCATATTGACCTTGTGATGGATGACGAAAAGGGGCAGGCCGTCGCGTTTCTTTCCACAAGTTAATGACTAACCAATGCGTTCTGTGGAAAAAAAGCACAAATTCCGAGAGCCGGTTATGGCTGGTCCGCCTTATGCGGGTTAGGGATAATTTTATTCACCAATCCCAAAAAGGTTCAACGAGAGCATCGCTCTGGTTGAACCTTTTGCATTAGGCTTCGAATGAAACACTGCAAGGTGGTCGTTCCTCGCCCACCTTCGGTGCGATCTTTCCCTGATGAGAGGTGTGAGAGTGGGCAAAGCTCACTCTCACACCTCTCATCAGGGGATTCTTCTATCAACATCAAAGCGGAAGATCAATAATATCAAAATCCCAATGAATTCAAATTAATCCAAATGTTTGAAGATAAATTTCCGGGTAAATTTAGTATAGATATAGGGGTTCCAATACCCGTAACTTTTGAATAAGAAAACCGACTAACTGAATAGGGTTTGGCTAGGAACATAAGTCATTCCATCGAACCAATAAAGCCCTCACACCGGAGTGTTGCACTCGCGCACCCAGGTGAGATTGCTGTTGCATCAACACATTACTTTTGAAAATGAGACGACACGTATCTTTGATTTCTATCGCCAGCGTGCTGGCAACATGCATTATGATGATTGGGCTGGGTCTATCTATCAGATTCAGGGGTGGATCAATCTTCAGTCCCGGACAGGTTAGCGCAAAAAAGAAATCTGGCGTCATTTTGGAAGGGTTTGCGTCGCACGCCGAATTCGAAGCGCAGTGCGCCCTATGCCACCAGCCGTTGAATGTCGAACAGTCAAGCCAATGCCAGGATTGTCATACGGCCATTCGAAGTCAGATTGCAGACAAAACGGGAGTACACGGTCAATTGACTAATGCCAATCACTGCGCCTCATGCCACACCGAACATCAGGGTAGTGAGTTCGATCCGACCACGTCAGCATTAACACACTTTGATCATTCGGTGACCCGCTTCAGCCTGGATTGGCATCAGGTGAATTATGACACCACCCCGATTGCCTGTGAAACCTGCCATGCCAACCGCCAGCAGGATTTCGCGGTTTCCAATCAGGCGTGCGAAACCTGTCATGCCAATCATGATTCGGCCTTTACGGAGCAGCACATCCAACAAGTTGGGGACAACTGCCTGGCCTGTCACGACGGCGGAGATCGGATGCAAAGTTTCGATCATTATGCCACCAGTTTCCCGCTGGAGGGCAAACATAATCAGATATTTTGTGTGGATTGTCATAATCCACCGGAATATCCCGATGGGCGTTACGCGGGGATGCCGGACGATTGCGCCGCGTGCCATGCGGAGCCGGCTGCCCACCTGGGGGTCTTCACCTCGGCCTGTGGGGATTGCCATACTCCCGCAGGGTGGATCCCCGCCCGGTTGAATGGCGAGCAATTCGATCACACAACCCACACCGGGTTCAGCTTGGTTCGACATACAACATCCTACGAAGACGAAACGATGACTTGTACCACCTGTCACGTTGAAGATATCCGGCAATTCGATTTGTCTACCTGCATCACCTGCCACAGCCAGCACGATGCCGAATTCATCAGCAACCACCGCCAGCAGTTTGGCGATGCCTGCACCCAATGCCACGACGGCATTGACCGGATGCACGACTTCGACCATGCGAATGCCTTTGTTCTGGATGGTCAGCATGCAGTGGCTGATTGCGCCGCCTGTCATGCTGAAAAACGGTTCGCCGGCACGCCAGTGGAATGTGTCCAATGCCATGCAGAACCAGAAATCCATGCCGGGTTCTTTGGCCTGGAATGCCAGGATTGTCACACGACAACTGCCTGGACGCCGGCATTTTTAAAAATCCACACTTTCTCACTCGATCACGGCGGGCAGGGTGAAATTTCCTGCCAGGTCTGCCACCCGGCATCTTATGTGACAGTTACTTGTTATGGCTGCCATGATCACCAGGCTGACCTCATTGCCGAGAGTCACCAGTCATTCGGGGTTACACCGGATGAATTACCGAATTGCTTCACCTGCCACCCAACTGGCGCGGCAGGTGAAGCAGAAACAGGAAAATGATATGCGCCGCTTCTTGATTTATGCAGGAATCAGTGTATTAGTGATGATAATTTTGGGAATTATCGGAGGCTATACGCTTGCAGCGGTTGGACCATTCCGGCCGGGAAGTATCTTCTTTCCTTTGCAGAGCTTCGCCGAACAGCAGCGCGCCAGACTTGTTCGCTCCGAAACCGGGAAGGCTCAATATTGGATCAGCCTTGCCGGGCGGCGCGCTGATAATCTTGCCTATCTTGCTGGGACCGATAACGAGGCCCTGGCTCTGGATTACCTGAATGAGGCGTTGGATCGAGCCGTCCTAGCAGTTTCTAAAGCTGCCGAAGCGGATGCGCCGGTTTTGCGGGCCGATCTTGGCGCTCTGTTGTCCAAGATCAAGGAGCTGCTGCCATTTTTAGCAAGAACACCATTGGAAAATCCTGACGATTTCGAAGCTTTCCGGGTAAAAATCACCACCTTGCTCGAGATGGTCAACGACTCGTCCGAGCCGCTCAGCAGTTTTGCAGCGACCGCCAGCACATCTTTTGTCCCCTTCGCATTAGAGGGTGAACCAGTTCTCCCATCGAGCGGAGTACCGACCGTCCCGCCTCACGTGGTCCCGTTTGCACCTGGCAGCGCCGGGGCGCAACATACTTTCTTCCCCCTGACCGGCAGGCATGGCGAGATTGAATGTACCGCCTGCCACACATCCGGCATCTATACCGGCACACCCCGGGCTTGTATTGCCTGCCACACCGCCGATAAACCAGTAAACCACTTCGAGGGCGACTGCGCAACCTGCCATACAACCACGGCCTGGAAACCGGCTGTATTCGATCACGCCGCAGTTGGGGCAACCGATTGCATCTCCTGTCATACTGTTGATAAACCTGCCGATCACTTTCAAGGCCAATGTTCAAGCTGCCATACGACCAACGCCTGGAAACCTGCCTTTTTCGACCATTCCGCCGCCGGAGCAACCGACTGCCTGTCCTGCCACACTGACGATAAGCCTGAGAATCACTTCGAAGGTCAGTGTTCGAGTTGTCATACGACATCCGCCTGGACGCCAGCCACATTCGATCATTCTGCGGCTGGGGCGACCGATTGTCTCTCCTGCCACAGCAGCAACAAACCAGCCAATCACTTCGAAGGCCAGTGTTCAAGCTGTCATTCGACTTCTGGTTGGACACCCGCGACTTTTAACCACTCCGCGATGGGCGCAACAGACTGCATCTCTTGCCACCTCGGCAACAAACCGGCCAATCACTACGAAGGTCAATGTTCGAGTTGTCATAACACGACTGCCTGGAGTGACGCCACCTTTAACCACTCGGCAATGGGCGCCACGGACTGCCAATCCTGCCACGACAGCAATAAACCCGCCAACCACTTCGAAGGCCAATGCTCGAAATGTCACAACACAACCAACTGGAGCGATGTCAGTTTCGACCATACCGGCTTTACCGACTGTCAAGCGTGTCACAGCAGCAACAAACCTGCCAACCATTTCGAAGGCCAGTGTTCGAACTGCCACAGCACCAGCTCCTGGAGTGGCGCCAGTTTCGATCACACCGGTTTTACCGACTGCCAGGCCTGCCACAGCAGCGATAAACCCGAGAATCATTTCGAGGGCCAGTGTTCGAACTGCCATAGCACCGGTTCATGGAGCGGCGCCAGCTTCGACCATGCCGGTTTTACCGACTGCCAGGCCTGCCACAGCGGCGACAAACCGGCCAACCATTTCGAAGGACAGTGTTCGACCTGTCACAACACCACTTCCTGGGGCGATGCCAGCTTCGACCACACCGGTCTGACCGATTGTCAATCTTGCCATACCCGGCCCGCCAATCACTTCGAAGGGCAGTGCTCCGATTGCCATAACACCACATCCTGGGGTGATGCCAGCTTCGACCATAGTTTCCCGATGAACCATGGCGATGCAAACGGCGAATGCGCTGCCTGCCACCCCTCGGGAGGTTCGGATTGGACGTGTTATGGATGCCACGATCAGTCAGAAACCGAAAAGCATCACCGGGAAAAAGGCATCACGGATATTAATGGCCGCTGCCTGGATTGTCACGACGGCGGCGATGATTGATGGATTTTCACCATACTCTCACCCGTTTTGCTTGCTTGCCTGAAGCTATGGATATAGAATCTGAGTGACAATAAGTTGGATAGTATGATCTCAAAATAACGGGAGCGGTAGGGTGTATTGAACGGCTTTGCCCGCTCAATACACCCCACACCCCTCTTTTTGAGATCATACATTGGATGCCAAACTATGCCCGCCCTAAAAAATATTCTCAAACAAGAAAATACCCGCCGCGAGGTTCTGGTGACGAGTTACGTGGTTCCAGATGCAGCTCGCTGCGTTCAATGCGGTATCTGCTCCTTTAACTGCCCCATTGGGATAGACGTTCGCCGTCATGCCTGGCGGGGTGAGCCGGTCAAAGACAGCCGCTGTTTGACCTGCGGCGAGTGCGTGGCGCGCTGCCCGCGTGGGGTTTTACGTTTCGAGCGCACCAATCTTTTCGAGCCTGAGAAGCTCGATTTCCGCGGGCTTCTCGAAGCAGCACAACAGAGTCTGCTGGTCGAACATCACTGAGATTATTGTATGAGACATTATGTCATAATCGGCAGCGGGCCGGGCGGGATTGCCGCATGTGAGGCCATCCGCCGCCACGATGCCTCGGGCGAGATTGTCGTCATCGGGGATGAACCTTACGGGTATTATTCCCGCCCAGGGTTAGCATACCTTCTGACCGGGGAAATCTCGGAGAAAAATCTGTTCCCTTTCAGCCAGGAGGATTATCGCCACCTGGGGAGCAAATTCCTTCACGGGCGCGCCAACCGCATTCAGCCCGCAGATCACACTGTTATCGTCCAAAATCATACCACCCACCCGGTTGTTTACGATCGTCTCCTGATCGCCACCGGCTCGACCGCCATGCGTATCTCGAATCCCGGCTGCGAGCTGGAAGGGGTGGTGAAACTCGACAATCTCGACGATGCCCGCCGCATCATCAAGCTTGCCCGCAAGGCAAAAACCGCGCTCGTCGTAGGCGGCGGTATTACCGCCCTGGAAATCGTCGAAGGGCTGGTCTCACGCGGCGTCAAAGTTCATTATTTCCTGCGCGGCGACCGCTATTGGAGCAACGTGCTCGATGAGACCGAGTCGCGGGTGATCGAAGAGCGCCTGGTGGACGAAGGGGTGCATATCCATTTTCACACAGAGTTGGCTGAGATCATCGGCAACCGCGGGCGGGTGGCGGGGGTGAAAACCACAAAAGGTGAGATGCTCAAATGTGATCTCGTCGCGGTTGCCATCGGTGTCCGCCCGCGTAAGGAGTTGGCTGAGGCTTCGGGCTTGAAAACAGATCGTGGGGTTGTGGTCAACGATGCACTGCAAACCAGCGACGCAGATATTTTCGCGGCGGGTGATGTCGCCCAGGTGTACGATCCACTGACCGGGAAATCCATTCTCGATACGCTGTGGGCGCCAGCCCGCGACCAGGGCTACGTTGCCGGGTTGAATATGGCCGGACAAACCACGTTTTTTCACAAAGAACCGGCTTTCAATGTGACGCGTCTGGCCTGCCTGACCACGACCATCATCGGCGCGGTGGGACGCGGCGATGATCCCGACCTTTTAGGGATCGCCCGCGGCGACTCGGAGACCTTCCGGCAGCTCCCGGATGCCATCGCGGCGCAATCCAATTTCGATGTAAACCGCCTGCGGGTGCTCGTCGGGACGAGTACTTTGATCGGCGGGATCGTTATGGGCGACCAGACTTTATCCAAAGCAATCCAGGTTATCGTCGCCAACCGGGTGGATATCACCCCGATCCGGCAGCATCTGCTCACCCCTGGCGTTCCGCTCGGCGATTTGATTGCAGATTTTTGGACGAGGTGGAAAACAACTGATGCGTCAAAGCAATCGTGAATTGTGGATGGCGTTCATCGCCGTCGTCATTATTACGCTGGTTTATCTGTTTGTAACCATCACTCTCGCTGGCGTGCCTGCGGCCAGCGGGTTCTTCGGTCATAGCATCGGTGTGCTCGGCTTCATTCTGATGTTGATGACCGAAACGCTTTACACCATTCGCAAGCGCAGCCGGCGCGCCCGTTGGGGCAAAATGTCATCCTGGCTTGATTTTCATATCTTCACCGGGATTGTTGGCCCCTTTATGGTGCTGCTCCACACGTCATGGAAATTCAACGGGCTGGCGGGAATCGCGCTGCTGCTTACAATTATTATCGTCGCCAGCGGCTTTATCGGGCGATACATCTACACGGCCGTCCCCCGCACAGCCGATGGCATCACCCTCGAAGCCGATGAGATCAAACAACAAATCCTGGCGATTGGCGCCGAGATGGAGAAACGCGGCGCGCCGCCCAACGCCGCCGCCAGCAAGCAGGTCAACCGGCAGATCAAGCAACTGGTCCGGCAGCAGCAGCGCTTGCGCCGCCAATTGGGGTCGCTCGCCACCGCCCGGCGCATGTTGGCGCTCTGGCACGCCGTTCACATCCCAATTGGTATGGTATTATTCACATCAGCCTTCATTCACGCGGGCGCAGCATTCTATTACGCGACGTTACTTCGCTAACAACTGAGCGAAAGCGCCCTTCGACTGCGCTCAGGGTGCTTCCACAGGCAGTCTGAGCGCAGTCGAAGACTGTGTTTCCCCAACCCGGACAAGCCGGAATAGATTTAAACACAAAGGGCACGCAAGGACATCACGAAGGTGGACAAAGAAACACAATTTAACCCTTCGTGCCCATCGTGGCACCCTTTGTCACCTTTGTGTTTCAAAATCCTTGCACAAAAAGCATAGATCCGATTCGTAAGCTACTTAATTCTTCATTGATCTTTGGGCGGCTGCATGAAAACCAATCATCCCGGTTGTATCACCACCTCCGGTCTCGTTACCACTGCTTTAGCGCTGGTCGCGATCGTTGTCATCGGATTGCTGCGCGGCGGCGTTTTGTTCAGCCCGGGGGCGCTCAACGCCCAGGTCGGCGGCGTCACCCTGCGAGGCGTGCGCTCACATGCCGAGATCAACGCCTGCGGTGACTGCCACACCCCGCCGGTGGGACAATCGAAAATGGCTGACCGCTGCGTAGCCTGCCACACCGACCTCACCCAGGATCCCCACAATTTTCATAACGTGATGATCGCCCAGGGGCAGGATATTGGCTGCCACGCCTGCCACACCGACCACAACGGGGCGCAGGCATCCCTGACCATCGCCGGTATGGAGAATTTCCCTCACGAGGCGGTGGGCTATTCGTTGAAAGCCCACCAAAAAATGGCCGATGGCGCGTTGTTCGTCTGTGCGGATTGTCACGGCAACGGTGTGGCCTCCTTCGACCCGGCTATTTGCGCTTCCTGCCATGCTGATTTGGATGCAGCCTTTACCCAATCTCACACCGATACGTTTGGAGTTGTCTGCCTGGACTGCCACGATGGATTGGACAGCTACGGGGAGGTTTTCGATCACAACCGGGTGGCCTTCTCCCTGGGTGGGAAACACGCCCCGTTAGGCTGCGACCAATGCCACCTGGGGGCGCGGTCAATCTCCGAGTTGGCAGCCGCCCCGCAAGATTGCTACGCCTGTCATGCCGCCGACGACGAACACGCCGGCCAATTCGGAACCGACTGCGCCCAATGCCACACCACCGACGGTTGGGAAGATGCCACTTTCGATCATTCGCTGGCAGCCTTCCCGCTCACCGGCAGGCACGTCACCGTTGCTTGCGAGGATTGTCACGTCAACGATGTGTTTGCCGGTACCCCGCAAGATTGCAATGCCTGCCATGCCGCCGACGACGAGCATGGCGGCCAATTCGGAACCGACTGCGCCCAATGCCATACCACGGACAGTTGGGAAGACGCCAGCTTCGACCACTCGCTGGCCGCCTTCCCGCTGACGGGCGCACATTTAGAGGTAACTTGCGCCGGATGTCATACCAATGGGCCGTCAGGAATGATCTTCGCCGGCACACCCACGGCGTGTGCGGCCTGCCATGCCGAGCCAGCCTATCACACCGGCCTTTTTGACAGCGAGTGCGCCGCCTGCCACACGACGACCGCCTGGACGCCGGCGGAATTCGATCAGGCGCATCTCTTCCCCATGAATCACGGCGAATCGGGCGTGAGCGCTTGCCGGGTGTGCCATTCTGATACGTTACAAACTTACACCTGCTACGGCTGTCACGAGCACACGGCGCAGAATATCGCCAGCGAGCATCGCGAAGAGGGGATAACGGATTTTACCGACTGCACCCGCTGCCATCCCACCGGGCAGGAAGGCGATTGATATACTAATTCGGCTCATCAGGAATCCCCGTGACAAACCGGCTTATTTGATGGCGCAATGCTCTTTCCTTGTTTCCTGCCTTCCTAAGCGGATATTTCTTTTCGATTGGTCTCGCTGGCTCAATCCCTGACCAGGATTCTCCCCCAACAGGGTGGAATGGGGATTCGCACCTGTCCATGTTCACAATTAAACGCCTCGCCTGGGTTCAATAAATCTAACAATCTGGCATCGTTAATACCGGGCAGGCGCAGCGCCAACTCCGCAGGCTGATCGGCAGCATTCACCATTACCACCGCAGCGCCATCAGCCGACCCCCGGCAAAACGCAAATTGTTCGGGGCCGACGTGAAGCTGGATATAATCGCCGTAACGTAACGCCGGGCAATGATGACGAATTGACGCCAGCCGGGAAATCGTTTGCGCCAGATCACGGTTCGGGCTGCGTTGAGAAACATCAGCCAGATCGAGATGCGGGCGGAGCGGGTAATCGTTGCCATAGCTCCGCACACCCTCGATCCCCCACTCACTGCCGTAATACACCGAAGGCACACCCGGCATGGTGAACAATAAACAATGGAGCGGGTACAAATGTGCGGAGCTGCTCAAGTTGCTGGCAACCCGGTTGACATCGTGATTGTCGGCGAAATTATACAGCGGCAGTTCGCGGTAAATCCCGCCGGGGCCAAACTGCCGGTTGAGGGCATAGGCAATCTCGAAATAATTGCGGTCAACGTGGCTGGAATACAACCCTTTATAGCATTCGTAATTCGTCACCGAGGCCAGCATATCGCCGTTCGCCCAACGCCGGTAATCCCCCGCCACCACCTCCCCCATCAGCCAGAAATCTGGCTTCAGCGACCGGCAAAACGATGACAGATCCCGCAGGAAATCAGGGGCGAGGTGGTCGGCGGTATCGAGGCGCAGCCCATCAATATCGAATTCCCGCACCCAGAAGGAAATGGCTTCGAAGAGATGTGAGCGAACTTCCGGATGGTGCAAATTCAGCTTGACCAGATCGAAGTTGCCGTTCCATCCCTCGTAGGAAAACGTGTCCCCGTAGGGACTGCGCCCCCCGAAGGATAGGGCGAGCTTTCCCGGTTGGCGATCACATCCCTAAAGGCCCAGAAATCCCGCCCCACATGGTTGAAGACCCCATCCAATACCAGCCGCATCCCCCTGCGGTGCATCTCCGCACTCAACCGGGAGAGGGTCTCGTTCGTCCCAAGGCGCCGATCCACGTAGAAATAATCGGCGGTATCGTAGCCATGCGCGGTCGCTTCGAACAGCGGGCCGAGATACAGCGCATTCGCCCCCAGCCACTGGATATGGTCGAGCCAGGCGTAGACCTGCTCCAGGCGCGGCGTGGGCGATGCATTGAAATCGTTGCGCTCCGGCGCGCCGCAAAATCCCAGCGGGTAAATGTGATAGAAAATCGAGTCAAAAGCCCAGTGTGTCATTTTTCCTCCAATGGTATACTTACCGTTAGGTATAGTTTCTCGACAAAAAAATCATTGGGCGGCCCACGGCGGATGACAATCCGCCGCCCCAATGGCGGGAGTGTCAGTTTTACGAATAGATTCCGTGCTGGAATTGATGAACAGCCTGATACATCAGTGTGTCGTCCAGTGTGACGTAGCCATTCAGAAACATACCAATATAGCTGTTGATCATGCCCATGAACGAAGTTGCGTAGTGCCGGTGGCGTCCGCGCATATTCCCGTGATTGCTTGCAGCCTGGACAAACATCGCCTCGATCAACTCGAATTGCTGCCTGTCCACACTGGCTACCGCCTGGAATGCCTCGCTCTGGCGGGGAGCGTACCACATCGAGATCAACATGCGGTAGAACGTGGGATGCGCCTGGGCGAACTGGAAATAAGCCGAAGTAATCTGTGTGAGGGTCAGCGGCAAGTCGCCGTGATAATCGGCGGCCTGCTGGAGCGCGGCGAGCAGCTCATCGTGATATTGCGCCAGGAGCGCCCTCAATAGCCCTTGCTTGCTGCCAAAGTAGTGATACAGCGTCGGCTTGGTAACGCCCGCCGCCTCGACAATCTCCTGCACGCCGACCGCATCGTAGCCGCGGGAAGCGAAGAGGTCCAGGGCGCAAGAGAGAAGCGTATCGCGGTTTTCCATGCCGGGTATTATACCGTTCGGTATAGCGATTGTCAAGCAAATCAGTAATTCTCAGGTTTCAGGGAAACGCGACAAACGGCATGAAGAACTTATTAATCGCAAATGGCTCAGGAAGCTGGCTGAGATTCAGGTGAACGATCTGCAAGCCGTTGTCACTTCCAATGACATACAGATAATCCTGGACAAGCGCCATGTCGTCTGAAAAACCCGGTATCGAGATGCTTGGATTTTCCATAACCAGCCAACCGGGGGTGCGGAAATCCAAATAGGAAATATATTTGCGCCATGAAAGTTCATAGATCAGGCGATCACCTTGTATCGCGCTCTGTGTGTCACCGGTCCATTGATCCACTAATGTCGGCTGATAAGGATTGCGTACATTGAGAATCGTCATGTTATCGGAGCTGATCACCAGGTAACCATCCAGAACGAACATATTGGTCGCGCCATTAATATACTGGTATCTTAAAATGAGCGTTGGCGTTTCTGGTTGACGAATATCAATAAAATCAACGCCATTACTCTCACCAAGATAAGCAAATCCATTGTCCAATGCAAAGCCCTCATACCCCCCAGGCTCATCATAAGCGCCAATCAGAGATGGATTAGCAGGGTCGCTGATATCCAAAATCTCGAACAAATTTCGATAAAGCAGATATGCCGATTCTCCCTGGATAACGACCTTGTTCAAATACTCACCACCCGACCAATGACCAACCTGAACGGGGAAAAAGGGATCGCTCATATCCAGGATTCTCAATCCATCCCAATTGGGCATATAACCGTAAGAACCATCTACCACGGTATCGCACCAATTCTCATCATTGCCTATGACTGTCCGCTGGAAAACGATCTGGGGATCACTCGGGACAGTCACATCAAGATACACATCTTCACCAGGCGCCTTGAGGTACAGGTAATTGGCAAGTTGGTTGGCACATGAAAATTGTGGAAGGAAGGAATAGCTGCCGATGACAGAGATTTGGGTTGGTTCAGATACATCGAGCACACTCCACTCGTCACCCATAAGGGAGAAGGCATGTAAACCCAATACAGCAATATTGGAATACCAAGCACCGCAAGGATCTGTTTCACCCAAGAGTACAGGGTTTTCCCGATCACTGACATCCAAAATAATAAGCTGCCCATCGGTAACGATCGTTGCTCTTGCGCCCTCCACTTCGAACTCCGCAAACTCGGAAGCGTTGTTCGATAAAACCTGGTACGATGAGAGAAGCGTGGGAGTGATAGGGGTTGAGAGATCGAAAATATCGAGGATCGTTTTCGAAGAATGATCGTATGGATTGGGATGATTTGGCTCGAGACGGATCACATAAGCCGTATCATCAATAACCCGGATTCGGGTGTAGCGGTGATCTTGCGAGCAATCCGGGTTATCTGTCGTGTATTCGCTGACCACCTCCGGGCTGCTCGGAGTGGAAATATCAACCACGCGCCAACCGCATCCATCCAATAGATAAGCTTGATTGCCTACCATGTCTATATCGAGAACTCGTAACCACTCTCGGTCAGCCAAGTAGCTGGTCAGGAAAGGGAAATCAGGGTTGTTATACTTAACCAGGTATAACCCCGAATACCTGGATTCCAGCAGCGCCAGGTTACCAGCGGCGGAATAGACATTAAAATCATCTACATCCATTAACGTTTAGATCGAAAAGCGACCGCGCAATATAGGATTCAGCGGATCAGTCACGTCAATGATCTGAAATCCGTGCTCCCTCGATCCGACATAGACATACGGCTGGGTTGGATCAACCGCCACCCAGGTAACGATCCCCGGCAGGTGAACGCGAGCCACTGCTACCGGTTGAGCGAGATTCTGCAAGTCGAGCACGAGCAATCCAGTTCCCTGCCCGAGGTAAGCATAATGATCGGTTACCGCGAACGCATAAACGCCGCCCTGTAAGCTGTTGACGATAGAAAATATATTCCCCTGTGATACCGAAGCCTGCTCAGGGGTTTGTAAAATCAACTTGGAATTCGAATCAACGTTGTTGGCAGCCTGACTGTTGAGCGCGTTAGGAACCGCCATGAGCACCACCCCGCAAAGCACGACAAGCGATAACTGAGCGGCTTTCCAGAGATTTTCATAGAGAAACACAAGAGCTTTCATAACCGCCTCCTCTTCGTTACTGCAATAAGCAGTGTAGCACGAAAGTCTTTGTCATTGCAACTGTTTTGGCTCTCTCGGATTTGCCGTGATGTACCGCCAGCAGTAGGTCGGATTGCCAATCCGACCTACATTGTGCCGCCAAATGCTGGCTTATCACAGCAATTTCCAATGAACCACTGTTTTTCGACTACACTTGGAGCACCTTGATCTTCAGTCAAAAACGATGGGTGCATAAAAAAGCAGCCCTCATGACGCAAGGGCTGCTTTTTTACTAACAATGGCTGACTGAGTTCCGAACGGATCACTCCACCGTCACACTCTTTGCCAGATTCCTCGGCTGATCCACGTCCAGGCCGCGCAGGGCGGCGATGTGATAGGCTAACATTTGCAGTGGGATGACCGTCACCACCGGGCTGAGCAGCCAGGGGGTTTCGGGAACCCACAGGATGTGGTCGGATTCGTTCGGAATGAGGGTGTCGCCGTCGGTAGCGACCGCCACCACCATCCCGCCGCGCGCCTTGGCTTGCTGGATCTGGCTGAACATCTTGTCATACCACGGGTCACGCGGAGCCAGCACGATCACCGGCATAGTGCGATCAATCAGCGCAATTGGGCCGTGTTTCATCTCGCCTGCCGGGTAGCCTTCGGCATGGATATACGAAATTTCCTTGAGCTTGAGCGCCCCTTCGTAGGCAATGGGCATATTGATACCGCGTCCCAGGTACAGGCAGTGGCTGGTATCCTTAAGGGTACGCGCCACGGCAATCGCCTGCTCTTCACGGTCCAGGCAGCGCCCCACCAGATCGGGTATCAGCCGCAAGTCCGACAGATACTGGCGGCGGGTTTTGGCGTCGAGCGTCCCGCGCAGGTCTGCCAGCAGGATAGCCAGCATGTAGAGGTCCACCAACGGCGCAGTAAACGCCTTCGTGGATGCCACGCCGATCTCCGGGCCGGTCTGCATCGAGATGAACCCATCAGCGATGCGCATGGCCTGGGAGCCGATAGCGTTGACGATTGACCACAGGATGGCGCCCTTATGACGGGCCTCTTCCATCGCGGCCAGTGTGTCGGCGGTCTCGCCCGATTGGCTGATGGCGAGCACCGCGGTGTTGGGATCCACAATCGGGTTACGGTAACGGAACTCGGAGGCGATATCCACTTCCACCGGGATGCGGGCAATATGCTCGATAAGCACTTTGCCAACCATCCCGGCGTGGGCAGCCGTCCCGCAGGCGGTGATGAAGATCTTCTGGATGCGGCCAGCCTGCGCCGCGGTCAGACGCAGCTCCGGCAGGCGTACCCGCCCGTCTTCGAAATCCACCCGCCCGGCAATCGTGTCGGTCAGCGAGCGCACCTGCTCGTGGATTTCTTTGAGCATGAAATGGCGGTATTCGCCCTTTTCGGCGGCGATGGGGTCCCAGGCGACCGTATGCACCTGATAGTTGACTGGCATCCCATCCAGGCATTTGACCACCAGCCCTTCGCGGTTGACCACGGCGATCTGACGGGATTCGAGAAATACGACCCGGCGGGTATGCTCCAGGATGGCTGGCAGATCGGAGGCGATGAACATCTCGCCTTCTCCCAGGCCGATCACGATACCGCCGGCATTGCCGATGCGGGCAGTGACGATCTTGTCCGGCTCCCGCGATGAAAGCAGCACGATGCCGTGCGCCCCTTTCAGATGTCCGAGCGCCTTGCGGGCGGCTTCGGGCAGGCCGCAGTCGTCCGAGAGGTACCGCTCGACGAGGTGAACGATCACCTCGGTGTCGGTGTCCGAGTTGAAGACAGCGCCCTCGGCGATCAATTCCTCGCGCAGCTCGAGGTAATTCTCGACGATGCCGTTGTGGACAACGACCACGTCGCCGGTCATGCCGATGTGAGGATGGGCATTGCGTGCGCTCGGCTCACCGTGAGTGGCCCAGCGGGTGTGACCGATCCCGATGTGGCCGTGAACGGGCGCCTCGCCCACCAGGGCAGCCAGGCGAGACAGCTTGCCAACATCCCGCCGCACTTCGATATGGCTGTTCTCGACGACGGCCAAACCCGCCGAGTCGTAGCCGCGATATTCCAACCGTTTCAGGCCGTTGAGAATAATCGGCGTCGCATCTTGCGGGCCGATGTAACCTACGATTCCACACATGGGGGGTTCCTCCAAATGTTAGAGTTAACAGATACGTAAGACGAAATTCGTAAAACGTAATCCGTAAAAACCACTTAACGTTTTACGTTTTTTCGTTTTACGTTTTACATTTTAGTTTCAAACGCCCCGCTTCACCCTTTGTCCGGCCAGTCGCCCGGCCAGCATTGAAAGTGAAGCTCTATCTTCGGAGGGAAAGATATCGGGGTGTGGCGCACCCGGAGGGCTTCCGCAGATCGCCGGTAAAGGCGGGCTCAAACCGCCCGAACACCGGTCTTCGATTTTCCCGGCCCCAGGGCTGGCAGCCCTCTTGGGGAGGCCGTACCCCCTGCGGCCCTGACCGGTTAATCCCACGTCGCCGTGGGAAACCCTCATCCTCGTAAACTTTAATCAAAATGACAATTCGACTAAAGCCCTTGCGCTGTCTTTCCCAAATTATGTAGTAAGCCGTACACCTCCTGGTTGAAATTGGACAACGAGTGGGTATTATACCACTCAGATTTTGTGAATTTCTCGGTTGGGCGTAACTTTTACGAAGTTAATACGACTATTAGAATAGTATTAGGGAAATATAATTCACCGGCCTGAATTTCTGTAATGCAAAACCTACAGTCCAAAACAAGGAGGCAATTCATGGGTAAAAACACCTGGAAAGTTATTGGCAGCGGCATCGTGATCATTCTGGTGATGATCCTGGTAGCACGCCCAATCTATGCCAGCGCCAACACCATCGTCGCCCTGGCGACAGAAATGGTCAAAGATGTTGTCTATCTTCCCTTAGGGCAACGCGATTTTGGAGGTCATGCCACACAAACTTTCACACCTACTTCAAAGGCTTCGACAATGACCACCACGCCGACAGGAACATCTACGGTGACGGGCACATTTATACCACCCCTGACGCCGACTTTCACATTAACCCCATTTTGGACGTTGACTTGGACGCCCACCTTGACGCCATTTATAACCCCCTCACCCACACTAACGCGGACGCCAACAGCCACCGCGCTGGCCGCCGAGTACGTTTTGCTCGGCTGGAACGACCTGGGGATGCACTGCTACAACCGGGATTTTCAAGACCTGGCGGTACTGCCGCCTTACAACAACCTGTGGGTTCAGGTTATCCAGCGGGGCGACCCACCCCAGATCGTGACAACCGGCATCACGGTCAGCTACAGTTTTCCCGATAATACCTATTCGGTCGGGAAATCCAATTTTTGGGAATACGATGTTCAACTGTTCGGGGTTGACCTGCCTCCCAATGTCGGTCTGACCGGCAGGGGGCTGTCGGGCGATATGGACCCGACCGGGGATCATTTCGTCGCCGAGGGCATCCCGCTCACCGAATTCGACGACAGCGATTGGGTCAACCGCCAGCCTTACCAGCTTGCCTCGATCGTCGCCAAAGATCAGTTCGGCAATGTTTTGGCGAGCAACCAGGTCGTCGCGCCGGTCTCGACCGAGATGCGCTGCGACAATTGCCACTCCGATGGCGCGTTTGGGATCAGCACCGGGCGGGTGGAGACCAATATTCTCACGCTTCACGATGAAGAGAACCAGAATGATTACCCATCGGGTCATGAAGGCCCACTGATGGACCGCCGCCCAATCTTGTGCGCCGAGTGCCATGCATCGAACGCGCTGGGTGCGCCGGGTGTATCCGGTGTGCCGAATCTATCCAGAGCCATGCACAGCAAACACGATGGTGAAGTTCCTGATACGACCGACGGCTGCTATAACTGCCACCCCGGCCCATCTACCCTGTGCTTGCGCGATGTGATGTCCAACGAATATGGAATGGGCTGCACCTCATGTCACGGCGGCATGAGCGAGGTCAAAAACAATCCCAACCCGTGGCTGAACGAGCCGCGCTGCGACGATTGCCATACGGATCCTGGCTACGAGCAGAACAATCCCCTGTTCCGGATGTCTACCGGGCACGGCGGGGTTTACTGCGAAGCCTGCCACGACAGCACGCACGGCATCGCCCCCAGCAGCGAGCCGCGCGACGCCATCAAATTCATCAACCTGCAAGGTTACGCAGGCACGCTGTCCGAATGTACGGTTTGCCATCTGACTCAACCCTCCTTTGGCGGACCTCATCAATAACCTATATTCACCGGACCGTTGCAAGACGATAGTAAATGGGCGACCAGCCTCGAGGCTGGTCGCCCGTTTTCAGCGCAACGTCAGTTGAAGAATCCCTAGATTTGGGGTATTTTCCGTTGAAGGCAGAGGAGCCGTTTTTCATAAGCCCTTAACCCATCTGCCCGAGGCGCAATCCCACTCGATGGTATACTCATCGTATCGAGTTTGAGGTGTAATGTCATTCAAATCTCCCTTTCGAGGCAATTCCAAAGAACCCAACGATTCAATTGACTTGCGTCAATTGCAATCGTTAGACCCGCAAGCGGTTACGATGATTCATAACCGCTACTACGGCGAGGTCTACCGTTACGCCAGCTATCGCCTGGATGATTCGGCGATTGCGGAGGATGTTGCCTCGGAGGTCTTTGTTATATTGCTCGAAGCAGTTAATCGCGGCAATGGGCCGCACAGCAACCTGCGGGGCTGGCTGCTCGGCACAGCATCACACCTCGTGACCGATCACTATCGGAAACAATATGCCCACCCGACCGAAAGCCTGCCGGAGGATTGGCGCCTGCCATCCGATGACCCATCGGAGGTCGCCGAGGGGAAAGATCATCTCCAGCAGGTGAAAGTCGCCATTCAAAAGTTGACGCCAGAACAGCAAAATGTGCTGACGTTGCGGTTCGGCAATGATTATAGTTTGGAAGAAACAGCGGTAATCATAGGGAAAAATATCAACGCCGTCAAAGCGATTCAATTCCGCGCCCTGACCGCGCTTCGCCGGTTAGTCGAAGACCCGGCAAGACACAACCGCCGAAATGGCAGCTAAAAAATCAGACAAGCCCTAAATCTTTGGCTTTTAACGCTGCCTGGGTACGATCGCTGACCCCCAACTTGACCAGAATATTGGTGATATGATTTTTCACCGTGCCTTCGGTGATGACGAGCTGGGCGGCGATATCACGATTGCTGGCCCCGGTCGCCAACAACCGCAGGATATCCAGCTCCCGGTCTGAGAGGGGGCTGGGGAGGGGCTGCGAGCGCGCGGGAGCCTGCCCGGCGAGACGGGCAAATTCGGCGACGACTTTGGCTGCCACCGAGGGCTGCAAAAATGACTCGCCGCGCGCCGCCAGGCGGATTGCCTCGAACAACTTTTCGGAAGGCGCATCTTTGAGCAAATAGCCCACTGCCCCCACTCGCAGAGCCTCGAATACATATTCATCATCGTCGAATGTGGTCAATACAATGACGCGGCACTCAGGCAGGGCGGCGCGCAACCGCCGGGTGGCTGCGACCCCATCCAATACCGGCATACGCACATCCATCAGCACAACCTGCGGGTGCAGCATCGCGGCCAGCCGCAGCGCTTCTTCGCCATTCCCGGCTTCGCCGACGACCTCGAAGCCCGGCTGAACCGAGAGGAGGGTGCGAAGCCCCTCGCGGAACAACTGCTGATCGTCAACCAAAAGGATACGGATTTGGGAGATGGTCATAACGCACTGCTTTTTCCGGAAGATTCTGTGGGGATCGCTATTTCCAACCGGAACCCCTCACCCGGCGCGGTGTGGATTGTGATCTCGCCGCCGAGCAATTGCACCCGCTCACGCAAGCCGAAAAGGCCAAAGCCATTCTCGGTTTGCCGTGCGCCCACGCCGTTATCGCCGATTTCGAGACGCACAGCATCAGCGGCATACAAGAGCCGGATATCCACCCGGCTGGCTAGGGCATGCTTGCGCACGTTGGTCAACCCCTCCTGGGCGGCGCGATACAACGCCAGGCTGGCCTGCGGGGACAGCGCCGTGGTCTTGCCAATCTGTGAGAACTCGACGACAATCCCGGCCGAGCGGCACTCGTCGAACAGAGTGCGCAATGCATCGGGCAAAGGGCGGTCCAGCGACGGCTCGTCACGCAGCGCAGCCACCGAGCGGCGCACATCGGACAGGGCGTCTTGCGCCAAAGCCTGCGCTTTAGCCAGGGCATCGCCGGCCTGACTGGGATTGGCTTCCAGCACGGCCTGGGCAGCCTTGATTTGCATGTTGATGGCAGTCAGATAATGGCCCAGCCCATCGTGAATCTCCCGCGCCAGGCGGTTACGCTCCTGCGCGGTAGCCAGATCCTCGACTTTAGCGGCGTACTGGCGCAGTTTATGGTTGGCTTCGTTCAACTCGATAGTCAGGCGCTCGCTCTCCCGGCGGGTTTGCTGCTCCCGGCGGGCAATCTGCGTGAAGATGACAACAAACACCTGGGCGGCGATAAAAGCCACCCCCGATTGAACCATTCCCGACCAATCACCCGAGAGCAGTTTTACGACCCATAACGATGCGGCAAAAATCAATAAATTCGCGATGATCATGCCGCGTGTCGAGAACAAGTAGACCGTTTGCGCGGCTAATGGCAGTAAGAGCAACCATGTGGTGCCAAAGCCCAGGTAAAAAACTGTGCAGGCGATGACTAACTGAGCCAGGAACAACAGGATTTTGACAAAAATCCGCCCGGTATGCTCGGCAAAATCTATTCCCCAAACGCCGATCAAAAGATATGGAATACCGAGGCCAAGCGCCACTACTTTGGTCAGCAGTGAAAGGTCATTGCCATACACTGCAAACATGGCAATGTATGAAACTACCACCAACACGTAGATGGCAATATCACTGCTTTCGAAGCTGCGGCGGGGCCAGGAAGATTTCATCGGGCCGCCTCACCCGCCCGGCGGGTCATCTCCTCGACGGTGCGAGCCAGCTCATTGGTCATCCAATCATCGCCTGTATGGCGATAGACCTCGACCAAAGTGTGGTAATACCATAATGTGCCTTCCTCGCCGCCGTTGAAGCGCGCCCAAATATCGTGCTTGCCCTGTGACAGGGCTGCCAGGATGGTGCGGGCGTTGTGCAGCTTGTCGGCCAGTGAAATCCGGCGCACTTCGGGGGAGGCCAGACGCAGCCGGGCGATGTAGGTCTCTTTGCGCCCGCGCCAGGGCGGCTTAGGCGTCTCATAGGTGTCGGTACATGCGTCTACGAAATCGGCAACCCGGTCGCCAAACCGGCAGCGAATCTCATCCAGGGTGGGCAGCCCCCCCTGATCTTCGACCGCATCGTGCAGGAGGGCAGCAATCGCCTGATCTTCGTCGCCGCCATCTTCCAAAACGAGCGCCGTCACGCTGAGCAGATGTGCAACGTAAGGGATTTCCGTCGCTTTACGCTGCTGCCCGGCGTGAAGGTGGGCGGCGTACACCAATGCTTCTTCAAAGCGTGAGGTGAGATGTGTCATCATCATAAAAAAAAGCCGCGTGCCTGTGAGCGCGCGGCGGTCAACGTCAGTTCGAGATCTCGTAATCGTGGGTGATCGTGACGGTGGGCCGGAGGGTGTTGATAACGGAGCAATACTTGTCTTCCGAAAGGTTGATCGCTCGCTCCAATTTTTCACGGCTGACCGCGCCCTTGACATGGTAATGAAGGTGAAGGCTTTTGAAAGTATTGGGCGGCTCGGTATCTTGCTCGCCTGTGCATGTGACGGTCAAATCTTCGAGCGGCTCGCGCTGCTTTTGCATAATGGAGGCGACATCATAAGTCGAGCAGGAAGCTGCCGCCAGCATGAGCAAGTCAGAGGCCTTGAGTCCCAGCCACTCGGGCTGCGATTCTCTATCGGCTCCGATCACGATCGTCCGCCCGCGCGAATCCATTCCGGCCATGAGCGTCGCACTGATCCACTTGAGTGAAACGGTACTGGATATGGTTGCCATAAACAACACCTCAACTTTTCTGAGTGCCTCGTAATATTTCTAAAATCCTGTCCGGTTCGAGCGGCAGCTCTCGTCCTTGCCAGAAATCCGCCTTACCCGGCAGGTTGCGGGTATCCCAATGGATTTCGATCCCATTGCCATCGGGATCGTTGAACTGCATGACCCACCCGATAATCTGGTCTGTTGCCTTGACTTTGATGCCGGCTTCGGTCAGCAGCCGGTAAGCTCTGGCAAACGAAACCTGATCTGGCACCTCGAAGCCGGCAGCGTGCAACCCGGTGCTGTCAGGATGGGGGCGCGGCGCATCGGCGCCAACACGCTGGAGGGCAACTTCGTGATGCTGGCTGCTGCTGGTCATGAAGGCGAACACATTACCGACCCGCTCGACTAATCGCAGACCGAGAAAACGCGAATAAAATGTGATAGCGCGCTCCAGATCGCGAACTTTTAAATGCACCCGGCTCAGCCTCACTGTGTAAGGCAAAGGAGCCGGCGATGCGGTTGTCTTTCTCGGGATAGCGTGCGCGGTAGCGCCTGCGACTGTAACCGATTCGGCAGTTGAAGACGCAGAAGCAGGAGCAGGGGCTGTAGCAGCCTGCGGTTTGGCAGGCGCCGGCGGCAGAGCCAGGTCCAGCCGCTTAGAAAGCCAAATACGGGCGTCGGCCAGGCTTTCCTGAGTGAGGTGATGACCAATGGGATACTCACGGTAATTCAGCATGACCACCAGTGAAAGCAAAAAATCGCGTGTGGCGCGACCCTGCGCCGGTGTGTACACTTCGTCGAAGGTGCCCTGCGTGACCATCACCGGGAAGTTCTTGAGTCTTTCGGGTTGGGTGAGGACGGCTTTGACTTCCGGAACGACCAGCCCGCTGAGAGAAATGACCCCCGCCAGGGATTGCGGCTCAGACAACATCATGCCCAGGCTCATGATAGCTCCCTGGTCAAATCCCATCAGATAAACCTGAGTCGGGTCGGTATCGAATAGAGCGGGAGCCTTTTGGATAAATTTCGAGATGCGCTGGCGGCTGTACTCGATGTGGGCCGGGCTTATGAGCAAATCTCCCCTGGCCGGCTCGCTGTGAAACCACACATGGCTTTTGGCCGAGATCGAAAACGGCGCGCGCAGGCTGGCGATGAACAAGCGATCATCGAATTTACTGGCAGGCTCGAAGAAATCGGTCTCGCTGCCGCGCTGCCCATGCAACAAGATCAACAAGGGCGGCTTGTCAATGCCAGTTTTTGGCGGTCGAACAATGTGCTGTAAGATCAATTCGGCTGTTTGCATGGATCACATTTATCTGGCGACTTGACTGTGGCTTTTTCGTCAATTAGCTGCATCCGAGGCGTTTTCCAATAATTTCTCCTCGTATATCCGCCGGATCGTGGATTCGATATCCGGCTCACGAACCTCAAGATCATTAATTCGATATTGGGATGAAAGACGACCGATCAATTCAGATGCGGCGATCACCCGCCGCTCGAACTCGTAAGTGACACGATTACCATCCCGCCCGGCGATCTCGGCGCCGTCCACAGGGGCATCGGAATAATTCTCCGCAAAGTCTACCACCAACTGGCGTTTACCGCCAAACTTTTCGCGCAGGAATTCCAATTTACCATCGTATAAAAGCCGACCATGGTCAATGATCATCACCCGCTCACACAGTTTTTCCACATCCGATAGATCGTGCGTGGTGAGGATGACGGTTGTGCCCCGCACCCGGTTGACATGCTGGATGAATTGCCGGATGCGCTCTTTGGCGACCACGTCCAGCCCGATGGTCGGCTCATCGAGGAACAACAAATCCGGGTCGTGGAGCAAGGCGGCGCACAAATCGGCGCGCATCCGCTGGCCGAGCGATAAAGCCCGCACCGGGGTATTGATGAATGCATCCAGCCCGAGCAACTGGCGAAATTCGTCCAGGTTTCGCTGAAACTGCTGGGCGGGAATTTTATAGATATGTTGCAGCAGGTCGAGCGATTCGCTTACCGGCAGATCCCACCACAGTGTAGTGCGCTGACCGAAGACCGCGCCGATCCTGGCGACGTAGGCTTGCCGCTCCCGCCAGGGGACGTGACCATTGACGACGATCTCGCCCGAAGTGGGGACCAACAGCCCGGCGAGCATCTTGATCGTCGTTGATTTTCCGGCTCCATTGGGACCAAGATACCCCACCAGCTCGCCGCGCGCCAGGTCGAAGCTGATCCCATCTACGGCGCGCACCGTTCGATATTCCGGCGCGATCAAGCCCCGCACCGCGCCCAATAATCCATGCCGGTTTCGGGTCAATCTAAAATGCTTGTGAAGATGATGCACTCGAATGATAGGGGTCATAAGCAATTAGAGAAGAGGCCGGATTTGGGGTATGGGAGTGGGCTTCGCCCACTCCCATACCCCAAATCCGGGATATTTCCCGCCAAAGGCGGGAAGGCTCGAATTATTTACGTTCCCGTGCTCTGATAATGTTGTATACCAAATCGCCAAAAGGCCAGCGCCGCAGCCAGCACGCCAAAGCCCGCCGCGGGAGCCAGGTAGGACGCGAAGGCTGGCATGTGAAAGGGATCGGGCTTATCGAGGATGAATAGCGCCGGGTAGTAGTTGATAAATACAGCGGGGAGGATATACGTAAAGAACTTACGCAGCCAATCCTGGTAAATCGTCGCAGGATACGACATCATCTCCGTGCCGCCGTAGGTGAATACGTTCATAAATTCGATGGATTCCAATGTCCAGAAAGAGATCGTCGCGCCGATGATGAACAACCCGCCGAAGAAACATATCTGCCCGATGAACACAAACGGCAGGTAACAGAGTTTCGCCAGCGTCCAATGGATATCAACCCAATTCAACGCGATCACCAGCACCAGCGTCCCCTGGGCGATGCGCCCCAACCGCCGCAAGATGAACTCGGAGCCAAGCACCTGCACGGTGAGGTTGACCGGGCGCAGCATCAATTGGTCGAACCGCCCCAGGCGGGTCTGCCTGCCGAAGTTTTGCGGGTCGAATCCGCTGAAGAGCATATCCATCACCCCGAAGGAGGTCTCCACCATCCCATAGAGGAAGGCCACCTCCCCGAGATTCCATCCGGCGATATGCTCGAATCGCTGAAACACGAGCGCCAGTGTGGCAAAACTGGCAAAGGTGATCAATCCCGTAGATGCCATCTCGACCAGGAAAGGAATGCGATACTGCATTTGCGACCGTATCTGCACGCCAACCAGCCGGAAGTAGAGCATCAACCCATGTCGCATCGCTCAACCTCCCTGGATCACCAATCGCCTGACGCCTGCCCGCAAAATCAACTGGCAGGCGACTCCCAGGATAACGACCCACCCCAACTGGCTCAACAGCGCGACGACGATCTGAGGGCCGGTCAGCACTCCCAGGAAAATTTCGACGACAGTATTGATGATGTACGGGAAAGGAGTCAAGTTACACAGCCGCACGAACCAATCCGGGAAGAAACGCAGCGGCATGAGGAAGCCGGTCAAAAAATACATCAAGATAAAGGCAAAGCGCACGAAACCCAGGGCATTCGGCGTCCAAAACCCCGCCAGGTTTGCCAGGAAGCGCACCGAAAAGCTGATCATCCAGGCCAACGCCATCGCGACAACCAAAGCCAGCCACTGCCCCACACTTTTCGGCCAGGTGATGGGAAAGAAAATCGCGTAGGCCAACATGATCGGCAAGGCGCGCATTACCAATTGGGCCACCGCCCGCCCGAGGTCTTGCGCCATCCAAAAGCGATAGTACCCCATCGGTTTGAGCAGATCCGTTGCCACCGCCCCGGTATAGATCGAATTCATCACCTCATACCAGCCGAACAGGCTGAGGTAGCCAATGATCGCCTGGGTCAGACCGGTGAAGGTGATCGCCCCTTGCAGCGACAGCCCATTGACCTCGGCCTGCACACCATAGAAAGCCGTCAACACCGCGACGCGTAACACGCCGAAAAAGAAATTTGTCACCAGGCCAGCGATTGTGGCGGCGCGGTAAGTCAACTGGCGTTGAAAGGAACGCCGGGCAAGCTCGAAGAAGAGGCGCATGGAATGGGCTGCTCGATGAGTTTAAGGCGTAAGGGCGATGAAGCGCACAGTTTACTATCAGCCCACCCGGCTGTCAACCAGCATTTTGAGGTTGGCTGAGGCCTATCAGAAATTGGGCCAGCGCAGTCAACTTCGTTGCCCACGCTGACCCAATATCTGGAGTCTCCATTTCGTTACTCGTTGTTTCCCTGGATAACCGGGAAGTAGAGGTTATTCGTTGGGCCGAACAAGGCGTATTTTCCCACCCGAGTAATCTGGCCGGTAAAAGTGCTCCAGCGATCCAGAGAGGACGCAAGCATTGGCAAGCCCCAAGCGCTGCCATCCCAATAAAATAGCGAAAGCTGGTTGGCATCACGAACCGACCAGACATCAGCGTCATCATACTCGATAGTCACGGTCACCGGCAAATTGAACGTAAGCTCGGGTTGTGGTATTCCATTTTGAGCGACCTGGACATCGAACGCATGGTCGGTAAAAGCCATCCCATTGACCAGGGTGCTGAAATCCACCAGGGGCGCATAAGTAACAACCGTATCGGTGATGAAAGTAGAAGGGGCAATTTGAAGGCGAGTTCGCAGGCAGCGCTCCCCCGTATAGGTCAGCGTACCGCCTTCAGCCGGAGTAAACTCAGCGGAGACCAATGGCTGATAGATACTCAAACCCCGATCTGGAGCCGCATGAAGGGTATAGATCAGACCATTGTTCAGGCTTACTTCCATCATCCACAGGGACAGGTTTTGACGGGCGATCTCGACAGGATGCAAGGGGTCAGCCAGATCATAAACGGTCAGGCCGCCGCCATTCATACCTGCAAAATACCCATAATCGCATTCGACGTCAATATCCGCTATCGCCTCAGGGAAATTATGAGTTGTTGCCAGAACCGGTTGGTTAAGATTACTGATATCAATCACTTTAACTTGAATTGTTCCAGGGGTAACGTAAGCATAATTGCCCATAACCTCGATTTGTTCACCGCCGCAATACCAACAAAATCCACCAATGGCTGGGTGGTAAGGATCGGCGACACTGATCACCCACAGGTTTTCAAATTGAGGTGGATTCGAATCAACCAATAGCACATTCGATCCCGCCAAAGCCACATCCTTCGCTGAGCCTCCCGCGGGAAAGGTAGAAACAAGAATCGGTTGGAAGGGGTTCGATATATTGAGGATGCTCAAACCGTTCGAGCCAGCCACATAGGCATAATTCCCGGCCAGCTCGAAACCGCTTGCGCCTTCCACTTCGATAGAGGATGCCTGGTAAGGATGGGCCAGATCAGAAATGTTGACGATAACCAGACCAAAGCCATCGGTGATATATGCATAGTCCGCCGTCAGGGCAATCTTATAACCGCCATGAGGCAGTCCAAACGGGATGCCAATAACAGCAGGGTTTTTCGGATTTCGAACATCAACGACAAGCATTGTAGATCCCGAGAGCACGAAGGCGTGATGCCCCTGAATCGCAAATGTGGACGGATCGAATGTTCGATATACGCCCAGTCCGCTAAGTTGGGAAACATCCGCGATATTGACCGCCCGCAGGCCGTCAAAACCCATGGGGAAAAAAGCGACCGTATTATCAATGACGCCATAGTCACCACACTCGCTGCAAGCTGTGACGATAGTTGGGGATAATGGCGCGGTTATCTCAATGACCTGGCTTCCCACCAAATAAGAATGACCATCGGCCGGGTAAGGTATCCCATTGGCGCAAGTCGAGCACAAACCTGCCTGGATTGGCTCTGAGGGGTTAGTCAGATCAACTGTGAACAATCCCCTATTCGACGAAAGATACGCATATGAACCGACGATATTCAGTTCGGTGAATCTCACATCCTCGTGAAATGTTCCAACATACAAAGGCTCGTCCGGATTCTGAATATCATAAATATCAAGGTAGCCGAAACATCCACTTTTATTACAAAAACCAATCGCTTCATAAGCAAAGTCATCAACCACTTCTAAATCCTGAGCAGCTTCATCCGGGTTATCCCCTGAGCCGCCGGGCAAATTATCGGTAAGTGACTGCCGATCGAAGATGATCGGATTGGCAGGTTCAGAAATTTTCATCACAACCAATGGTGAGGGATCGTAATAGGATTTGCAGCGTACAGCATAAAGATAAGCTCCCGAAATCTTCACACGGCAAAAGGCTTCTCCCTTCAAAACGACATCAACGGCGTTGGGGTGGGCAGGATTGGAAACATCAACAACATAAATGCCAATCCCCACGGCATACGCATAATTGTCTTTTATTGCCACATCTGCAATTTCATCAGAAAACAAGACATACCCCACCCGCCTCATATCAGTCGGATCACTGATGTCCATCACCGCAAGTTCCGCACCGATGGCGAGATAGGCATATTGTCCCTGAACGACAACATTTGTAGCTGCACCGCCCAAATGACCGACCTGCTCGAAGCTCATACTCTCAGGCGTAACCGCCCTTTCGGCAGCAGAAGCAATTGCTGGAGTATTCTTGATGGTTTGGGTTGTGCAAATCCACGATGTCAATAGCAGCACAACCAGAAAACGATAGGATACCTTGTGGTTTCTAGACATTTTGAAAGCCCCTTCCAGCCGCCGCTCATAGCCAGAATGAAATCCATCCCATTTTCTCAAATCTTCCAGAAAGAGAAATGACCAAGTATTGTTCTGATTGTAGCAGAGATTCTGTTTTCAGCGCCCGCCAACCCTTTGACAAACGCGGCAAAATGATTTATAAGCACAATAGAAAGCGAGATGATAACTATGCCCATCTACGAGTACGTTTGCACTGACTGCAACACGCGTTTCGATGCCATCCGCTCGATGAAAGACGCCGACGCCCCCATCGCTTGCCAGCAATGCCAGGGGACACACACCACCCGCCAGATTTCGGTCTTCTACGCTCAGAGCGGCGGGCGCGTGGTGGCTGGCGGCAACACCGGCTGCGCTGGCTGCGCGGGCGGAACCTGTTCCACCTGCGGTCACTGATCATTAACCCAATAACATCACGCTTTATGAAGGAGGCCCCAATGAGTGTCTCGCGCCGAGAAGCCATCAAAGTGTTTGGCGTAGGGCTGGCTTCGCTGATGCTCCTGCGCTGTAGAACCTTCAGCACACCCACGCCGTCTGTTGTCACTTGCTACACAATCGCACCAATCACCCCCGAGCCGCCGCCGCTCCCCACGCCGTTGCCATCATCTTTTGCTCCAAGAGAACGCATCCGCCTGTGCTGGGGGCGCTTCGACCAGCTTGCCGCGGCCACCCTCAGCGGGCAAAACCAGGGCAGCGATAGCTGGGATGACCCCTTCGGCCAGCAGATGCTCGCCGATCACCGCGCCGCCCTCGATGAGCTGGTGGAAGCCGAAGAGCTGGAATCCAACGTAGCCGATCTTGTTCAAGACGCCTTCGGCGCGGCCGTCTTCCACGTATGGCGCTCGAATACGCCTATCACCTGCTATGAGGCGATGATGGTGGATTACGCTCCGACCAGCGCCGAACAACTGGTGCGGCAGGCAGAGACCCTGACCGACCTGGCACAGACGGGGAATCTGGATCCCGATACGGTGGCCCTCGCCCGCGAGACGATCGAGCACGACCTGGCCTTCGAAGCGCTCACCTATGAAGAGGTTTCCGCGCTATACGAGAAAATCATCGCCGAGGCTCAGCAAAATCCATCGGACATCCCACCATTCGAGGAGGTGGAATTGACCGTCACCCCAGAAATGGAAAAAGCCGCGCAATTCCTGGCAGATGTATTGACCGGTCAATGACCCTCCGCCCCCGCCTGCAATCCCTGATCTTCGAAGTCACCCAGCGTTGCAATCACGCCTGCCTGCACTGCTACAACGTTTGGAATTCCCACGGAGGAAGCTATCCCCTCGGGGAACTGGATACTTCCCGCACGCTCGCCCTCCTCGCCAAAGCCCTCGACGAAACCGACTGCCAGCACGTCACCCTCACTGGCGGCGAGCCGCTGCTGCGTGATGATCTCTCTCAAATTCTCGAATTCCTGCAAGCCCGCCGCGTACCGGCGACGATCATCAGCAATGGGCGGCTGCTCACCCAACCCATCCTGGCGAATCTGCTCCAACGCGGCGTCTCACTCTTCGAGCTGCCGCTGCTCAGCTTCCAACGCGCCGTTCACGATCAGCTTTCCGGCGCAGAAGGCGCTTTCGACGCCGCGCTGGCTGCCATGGCGCGCATCCGGCGGCAGCGCAGCCAGTTCGTGGCCGTTTTCATTGCCACCCGGTTGAATATCGCTGATTTGTACGACACCATCCGGCTGGCGTTCGCCTTTGGGGCGCGCAGCATCATGCTCAACCGCTTCAACCCCGGCGGGCGAGGCTGCGCTAACATCGAGAGGCTGCTGCCCACCGTCGTCCAGATGCGCGCCGCGCTCGAAGTCGCTAACGCTGCCTCGCAAGAATTCAAGATCCCCATATCGTGTTCTATTCCCATCCAGCCTTGCTTGATTGACACGACCCCCTTCGATCACCTGGGCTTTGGCTTTTGCGCCGCCGGGAGCGACCGCGCCTACTACACCCTCGACCCGCTGGGGAATTTGCGGCCATGCAATCATACTCCCACCATCCTCGGCAACCTGTTCGACGAGCACTTCGCCGATCTCATCGCCCCCGAACGGCTGGCAGATTTCGTCGCAGCCGCGCCGTCCTTCTGTGTCGAATGCGAACACCGTCTCACCTGTCAGGGTGGGTGCAAGGCCGCCGCCCAGGCGTGCTACGGCGCGCTGGATGCCGAAGAGCCTTTCCTTAGATTACGAACTAATTGAGCAGCCGAGGCTAATATATCCCCCGATTACGCAGATGGCGCGGATTCTAGCATCCAAATCGGTGAAATCCGCGCCATCCGCGGATGAATTTCAGCCAATCGCCTCCCACACCGCATCCGAAAGCTGCCGCCAGCGTGCGCTCACCCGGTCATTGTCCAATAACCGGTTGCAGGTGAACGTGACCACCACACCCGCATCTGGGTCAGCCCAGGCCATGCAGCTTCCCTGCCCAAAATGCCCAAAAGTGCGCTGCGTGCTGCCCTTGCCCATCACCAGCGATTCTTTTGGATCGTCCGTCAACTTGCCACTGAGTTGAAAGCCATGCGCCCACCGAATGGGAAAACCGATACCGGCATCCAGACCTTCGTATCCTACGCGGGTAGCGGCGGCGATCGTTTCGGGACGTACGATCTGCTTCCCAGCGTAAGTTCCCCCATTCAGCAGCATTTGATAGAACACAGAGATATCGCGCGCCGTGCTGTTCAACGAAGCCGCTGGGATGACCGCCCGGCGCAGGCCCAAACTGTCGAACATATAAACCGCCTGTTGCTGCGAAGGATGGCCGGAATACACTCGAGATGCCCGTCTCGAACCGCTGAGGGTCAATCCCAGGGATGAATGTACCATCCCCAGGGGATCGAAAAATGCCTGTCGCATAAATACGTCCGGACGCAGCCCGGTGACACGGTGGATCACCCCGCCCAGGATGAAACCGTAATTCACCAAATGATAGGCGCATTTCGTCCCCGGCTCGAACTCCGCTTCGAGGGCGGCTGTGTAGCGCTCAACCAAATTCCAGTTCCAACACAACATCGCCTCACCGTTAAGCCCGCGCATCGGGATGCCCGCTTGATGCAAAAACGCCTGCCGGATGGTGGCCTTTTCTTTGCCCTTGCAGCCGAACTCCGGCCAGTAGCGGGCGATTGGCGCATCCCACTCGACCTTGCCGGACTCGATCAACCGGTGGACGCACATCCCTGTGAAGGCTTTGGTAACCGAGTAAGTCAGGAATTGCGTCTCCGGGGTCACCGGCCTCCGGCGGGCCGTATCAGCCCATCCGGCAGAGCGATCTATCACCACCTGCCCGTGACGCAGCACCACCAATTGCGCCCCCGGATGCCAATCTTCAGCAAGAAAACGGTCGAAGATCGAAACGATGCGCTGTTTGCCCGCCTCGCTCATCCCCACCGAAGCAGGTAAAACTTCCTGCCCAAACGACAACGCTGATGACACTGTCGGATTACTCATCTCGCCTCCTCAGACATTACGGTTTAGCTGCCCACCCCAGCCCAATCCGCCCGCGCTCGACCTCGACTTTCTGAATTTCCACGTCAATGATATCGCCCACTTGCAAATTGACGCCGCGCGGCATCTGGCTGCGGTGGAGCAGGCCATCCTGCTTGACGCCGATGTCCACAAATGCCCCGAAATCAACCACGTTGCGCACTGTACCCTTGAGCTTCATCCCGGTGACGAGGTTTTCCATCGAAAGCACGTCCGAGCGCAAGATGGGCGGGGGCGTGTCGGCGCGCGGGTCACGGCCGGGGCGCACAAGCTGCTCGAAGATATCGGACAGCGTGGGAACGCCTGCGCCCAGCTCGGATGCCAGATCCTCGACGGGAATCTGCATCCGCAGGGAATCGAGCGCCGATTGGCGGGCGGCCGCTGGAACCCGCGAGTCAATCCCCGCCCACTGGAGCACCCCTTCGGCGACCGTGTAACTTTCCGGGTGTATGGCCGACTCGTCGAGCGGGTTGCTGCCCCCACGAATCCGCAAAAACCCCGCCGACTGCTCGAACGCTTTTGGCCCCAACCCGCTCACTTTACGCAGCGCTTCTCGGCTGGAGAACGGCCCTTTCTCATCGCGATGCGACACAATCTTTTCCGCCAGCTTCGGGCCGATGCCCGCCACATGGGTCAGCAGCGCCGGGCTGGCGGTATTGACATCCACTCCCACTGCGTTGACCACGCTCTCGACCACCCCATCCAGCGCGCCGGCAAGCTGCTTTTGATCCACATCATGCTGGTACATCCCAACGCCGATGGATTTCGGGTCAATCTTGACCAGCTCAGCCAGCGGATCCTGAGCACGGCGGGCAATCGAGACCGCCCCGCGGATCGAAACGTCGAGATCGGGCATTTCAGCGCGCGCCAGCGGGCTGGCCGAATAAACGCTGGCCCCAGCCTCGTTGACGATTAAATATTTCAATTCTGTAGGGGCGACCCGTTCTGCTCCTATTACGTGCTTTTCGGCGCGCTGATGGGTCGCCCCTACGGTTTGGGCGACCCGTTCTGCTCCTATTATGTGCTTTTCAGCGCTCTGATGGGTCGCCCCTACGGTTTGGACGACCCGCCCTGATCTATTTCCATGCTGGTCGGCGCTCTGGATGGTCGCCCCTACCGTACGAATCAATTCCGCTACCAATTGTTCGGTCTCCCGAGAGGCGGTTCCGTTGCCGATGGTGATCAGCGTGACCTTGTGTTTGATGACCAGCGCCGCCAGGATTTTGAGCGCCCGGTCGCGCTCGCGCTGCGGCTCGTGGGGATAGATGGTAGCCGTATCGAGCAGTTTACCAGTCGGGTCCACCACCGCTACCTTGCTGCCGGTGCGAAAGCCGGGGTCAATGCCCAGCACAGTCTGCCCGGCCAGCGGCGGTTGGCTGAGCAGCGCCCGCAGGTTGGCGGCGAAGACACTGATCGCGTGCGCTTCGGCTTTCTCAGAAAGCTCACGGCGCACATCCCGCTCGATGGCGGGCAGAAGCAGCCGTTCGGCGGCGTCAACGATTGCATCTTCGAACTGCGCGGCGAGCGGCGACTGGCGGTTAGGGACAAACACGGCGTAGATGGCGTTGCGCCAATCCCGTTCGAGCACCTCCACCTTCGCCCGCAGGACTTTCTCGGTCTCGCCGCGATTGATTGCCAAAACCTGGTGAGGGCGCAGGCGGTCAACCAGGTATTCGAATTCATAATAGGTTTCATACACGCTTCGTTCATCCGCGGCGTCCTCGATCTTCTCGCAGCGCAGTGTTCCCCACTTAAGCGCCTTCTCGCGGGTGGCGCGGCGCACCTCGGCATGGTCGCTGATCGTCTCGGCAACGATGTCGCGCGCCCCGGCCCAGGCTTCTTCTTCGGTGGGGACTTGCTCACTGAGGAAAGGTTTAGCGATTTGCGAAAGCGAGTTTTTGGTGAGAGGCTGCTGTAAGATGATATCGGCCAGCCCTTGCAGGCCCTTCTCACGGGCGATGCTGGCCCGCGTGCGGCGCTTGGGTTTGTAGGGGGCATACAGATCTTCGAGGGCGGTGAGCGTGTCGGCGGCATCGAGGGCGTGGACCAGCTCCGGGGTGAGTTTTCCCTGCTCTTCGATGGATTTCAAGATCGTGGCGCGCCGCTCATCGAGGGCGCGCAATTTCTCCAATCCAGTCTCGATCAGGCGGATTTGCTCTTCATCCAACCCACCAGTGGCCTCTTTGCGGTAGCGGGCGATGAATGGCAAAGTGTTGTCTGCGTCAAGCAATTCGATGGTGGCCGCAACCTGCTCAGGCCGGACGTTCAGTTGGGTGGCGAGGATATTTACGTGGGTCATGGGGTGGATTATACGACAGGATCACAAAACTATCCTATTCTAGCCGCCAGATTTTCTCGGCCCGGATGAATGGTTCGCCTTTCTCGCGATCCAGTTCCACCTGCCCTTCGATGACGTACGGGCCAGCGGTAGACAGCGCCGACCGCCAGCGGCGGTACACGTCCCCCAGGATCACCACATCCAGCATACCTTCCAAATCTTCCAGCGACATGAAGTAGATATACTCCCCCTGAATCGTCTGGCTGCGCCGCCAGGTTTGGCGCATCCCGGCGACGCGCACCCGCTGGCCGAGGCGGGACGCTGCTTCGAGTGTCGTCAGGGCGTTGGCGGCAGTAATTTGCGCGGCGGCCAGCTCCAGCGGGTGGGCGATCACCCCGGTGCCCAGGATTTCCTCCTGAGCAGCGACCTTTTCGGCCAGCGTCCAATCGTCTTCGGGAATTTCATCCAACGAAAACAGCGACATCTGCCCGCCGCGCCAGCCGCCGTGCGCCAATTGCCGCAGCAAGCCGGGAATGGGGCCAAACCCTTGCAGCGCGCCGGCCTTGACCAGGTTTTCGGCTTCCACCGGGCGGGGGTCCACACGAGCGAGGAAATCCACAAACGACCGGAACGGCCGCTCCCGCTGGATGGAGGCCTGCGTCCGGCGGGTCAGTTCGCGCACCTGGTCGAGACCCATGAACAGCACCGGACGGCCATCGAGATAGACTACGCTGAACTGGCTCCCGGCATGGTTGACATGCGGCGACTCCAGCGCCAACCCCAGGCGGCGCGCTTCGGTGAGATAGACACGCTGGCTGTAGTACCCACCCCAGTTCGCCAGCACTGCCGCCATGAACAGCGCCGGGTGATGGGTCTTGCACCACGCCGAGCGCCAGCCGATCTGCGCATACGAGGCGGCGTGCGCTTTTGGAAAACCGTACCCGGCAAAAGCGGCCATCAGCTCCCACACCCGCACAGCAATAGCCTCCGGCACCTGGTTTCGCTCCCAGGCCCCGGCGACGAACTTCTCTTTGAGCGTCTGCATCTGCTTGCCAGGGTCGAAGTGCGACATGGCGCGGCGCAGCAGATCGGCGTCGGCCAGCGACAGGCCCGCTAAATCGTGGGCGATTCGCAGCACTTGTTCTTGATACAGAATCACTCCGTAGGTATCGGCCAGGAGCGGGGTGAGCGCCGGGTGCAATTCGTAGGGGCGAGTCTTTTCGTCGGGAAATTTGCCCGTATCACTCCGACCCGGCTCGCCCCTGGCGGCCAGATGTCGGCTCACGAAAGCATCTTTGAGGCCGCCGGTGAGCGGGCCAGGCCGGTAGAGAGCCAGCGCTGCCATGAGATCGTCCACACTCTGGGCGCGAATTTCCTTGAGCGTGGCGCGCATCCCGGGGCTTTCAATCTGGAAACAGCCGATAGTGCGCCCGTGCAGGATGGTCTCACGGGTGACGGGATCATCCTCGGGGATGGAGTCCAACCAATCGAGGACCGCTGACTGCCGACCACTGACCGCCGTCATCCGTCCGCGGTCAGCGGTCATCTCCGCCACATCCCCCAACACGGTCAGCCCGCGGATACCGAGCAGATCAATCTTCACAAGGCCCATACGCTCGATGGATTCCAGATCGAACTGGGTGATCGTCACCCCCTTGGCGGCCATCTGCGTGGGAACGAGATCCGTCATCGGGGAGGGGGCAATCACCATCCCGCCGGGATGCACCGACAGGTGATGCGGCAGCCCGATGAGCGCCGCCGCATCACGGAAAATGGATTGGTGGCGCGGCGTATTGAAGCGTTCGGCCAGCTCGGCATACGGCGCATCGCTGCTGCCGCGCCGGGATGGCGGGCCATACCAGCGGTGGGGCAGGCTGTCGGCAAGCTGGCTGATCTCCTCGGTCGGT
>DYIZ01000001.1:22073-68034 GCA_020723385.1 Candidatus Aquidulcis sp. | reverse complement strand
ACCTCGCGCAGCGCCGAGCGGCTGCGAAAGCGGTTGATGGTACACACGGTAGCGACGCGGTCGTGCCCAAACCGTTCGTACACGTAACGAATCACGTCTTCGCGGCGGCGCGAGCACAGATCGGTGTCAATGTCGGGTGGGGTGGCGCGCGCCGGGTTGAGAAATCTCTCAAAATATAGATTAAGGCGCAGCGGGTCGGGGGAGGTGATGCCCAGGCAGTGCGCCACGAGCGAGGAGGCCGCCGAGCCGCGCGACGAAATGGGCACCCCGCAGGCGCGGGCGTAATCGAGGATGTCTTCGACGATGAGGAAAAGCGCGGCGTAGCCGGTCTGTTCGATGACGGATAATTCGTGATCGAGGCGGGAGAGGACGGGGGCCGGTAGACCGGTGACCGAAGAAAGTCCGGAGACCGAGGACGGTTGACCGTTGGATGGGGCCGCACCGTATAGCTGGCGTGCTCCGACTTCGGCTTTCTGGCGGAGGAGGTCGAGGGCGGTCATCCCATCGGGGAGGGCGATCTCGGGGAAATGCGGCACACCGAGGGGAAGCTCCAGCCGGCAGCGGTCAGCGATCTCGAGGGTGGTTTCCAGCGCCGCGGGGTAAGCGGCGAAATTCACCGCCATCTCGGCAGAGGAGAGGAAACCGGCGTTTTCGGGAGCGCAGGCATCAACGGGCAGGGCATCCACCGGCTGGATGCGCCGGATGGCAGCGGCGATGCGCTGCAAATGCGCCTGCTGTGGGGCAATGTAATGGATATCGTGCGTGGCGACAACTGGCAGCCGCTGACGTTGGGCGATGGACGCCAACCGGTCAACCAGATCACCGCCAGCCGGCGTGTGGCGCTGCAACTCGACGTACAGATCGGAGGGGAATATCTCGGTCAGTTGGGCGAGCCAGTTCGCGGCGGCATCCGGCTGACCGGAAGCGATAAGCCTCGCCAGCGTCCCGCGTACACCGCCGGTCAGGCAGATCAGCCCAACGCGTTCGGCGGACAACTGCTCCAGCGAGAGGCTGTCTTCGTCGCTGGCGAGGACGCTGCTCAGACGGCACAGGCTGCGCCAACCGGGCAAGCCGGTCGCCAGGAGGATCAGCGCCCCCATTGGTTGTGGTGAAATTCCCCGGAGGTTGACCTCCACCCCGAGAATCGGTCGAATCCCGCTCTCACGGCACGCGTCGTAGAATTCTACCGCCCCGGTCAGGCTGTGATGATCGGTGAGCGCCAGCGCGGTCAAACCATGCTGCACAGCAGCCTTCACCAATTCTTGCGGTGAGGCCAGCCCGCGCAGAAACGAATACGAAGATTGAGCGCGCAGGTGTATAAAAGTCATAGCAGAATATCCGGAATTTGGGATTCATGGCGGCTGCACCGCCCGGCATCCTATATTCTGGCCTCTTTTATCTGCTAAAGATGCTTGGTAAATATCACCAGATCATCGCCATCGGCGTAGAAATCGCGCAGCGTGGCTTCGAGCAGGTAGCCGGTGGCGATGTAGAAGCGGCGGGTGGGTTCGTATTTTGGCAAGCCAGAGGTCTCGACCACCACCAGCCTCCCGCCCATCTCGCGGATTGCCTGCTCGACCCAGCCCATCAGCGACCGCCCAACGCCCAGCCGGCGGCCATCCGGGTGGACGGCAATCCAGTAAAGGTCGTAAGTGTTATCTGTGAGGGCGCGGGGGCCATAACAGGCATATCCAAGGATGCGGCTGCCATCGCGGTAAACACAAAAGTAATAGCCGCTGGTTTCCGCGCCGTTGGCAAGCTGTTCATTCCAAAGCTCGTCAACGCAGTCTATTTCTTCCTGGGTGAAGACGCCAGCGTTGGCAGTCACATCGTGAATCGCAGGACCATCGGTGAGTTCAGCAATCATTATCATCACAGTCATCGCCATCCTTCTCTTCGCAGGGCAAAATCCAGTAGTTTTTCGACCATCGCGTTGTACGTGTATCCAGCAATCTGGGCTGTGCGTGGATAACCGGACTCGGGCGAAAGGTCGGGGATTTCGTTCACATCAATGATAAAAGGGATGCCGTCGCGGTAGCGGATGTCAACTCGACCAAAGTCGCGCAATCCGATGGCGCGATAGGCCGCAACGGCGGTTTGACACACTCGTTCGGCTTCTATCTCAGCCAATGAGGCTGGGCAGCAAACGTTGATATTCTGAAAATAAGGGGATTTCTCATCCCACTTGGCTTCGTAGGTGAGAAACCGCTGGAGAGGATCCTGCACCCAGGAGTAATCCTCCTCCGCAATGGGGAGCGTTTCAACCTGAAGATTGCCCCACATTGCTACCGCAAACTCACGGCCTGAGATGTACTCTTCGACCATCGCTGGCTGGCAGTAGCGCTCGATGATGTATGCCAGACGGGCGCGGAAATCAGCGGGGGTAGCGGCGACAGAGCGCAAATCTATGCCAATGCTGCCATCTTCAGTGAGGGGCTTGAGAATCACTGGCAACTGAAGGTGAAGCTCCTCGCCGGGATCTTCGATGACCTGAAAAAGCGGCGTTGGCACGCCAAACGCCATCAAACGTTTCTTGGTTTGGGCTTTATCAATGCACAACTCGACGACATCGGCGGTTGCGCCTGTGTGCTTGAACCCCATTTCTTCGATAATTCGGGTGACCAGCACTGAGCCGATATTTTCCCCCGAAAAACCATCGCAGTTATTGAATATAAATGTATTTTTTGGAGAAAACTGACTCAACTCCCACTTGAAGTCTTCCAACGAGGTGCGCACGGCAATTTTTGAAGTTGCGTAGCCAAGCGCACAAAATGCATCGAACAGGTATTGAGTGGTATTAGCAGTATATTGAATCGCAATCAAATCTTCGGGTTCGCCCCGGATGGTCTGCTCGTCCAGGTTATAGACGATGGCGATTTGTATGAGAGGGTCTTCGGCTTCCATTTTCTACCTCGTTTTGGGTGACAAAACAGATTTTTGATAGGGAAAACTCCCGGATTGGTCTATGAGTGCGGGTGAAGCCCGGACTCACACATCAATTCGGGGTAAATTAATTTACCACTTGTCGTATCGCACCAATTCGGTCAGCGGTTTGCGATCTTTGGGCCTCGGTTGATCCGCTGGATAACCGAGTGGGGTGAGGGCTATCGGCTCGACATCCGCGGGCAAGCCAAGAATCTCACTCACGGCCGCCGGGTTGAAATGTGCGATCCAGCAGGTACCCAAACCCAGATCAGCCGCGGATAGGAGAATGTGCGTCATCACAATAGCGACATCCACTTCGGCTTCGTTTTTACCATCGAAGTTGCGCACCCAGCCTTGCGCCGGAATCCCGCAAGCACACAGAACCAACGGCGCCTGAACGAACCACTCGCGCTGGTACATCCGGCGCAGATCATCTTCCCGACCTCGCGTGCGAATAACGATCAATTGAAATGGCTGGCGGTTGGCTGCGGTAGGCGCCAGACGCGCAGCCTCGAGAATGGATTGCAATTTTTCATCCTCGACCGGGTCGGGTTTGTAAGCGCGTACGCTGTAACGGCGGCGGATCAGTTCCGAAAATTCCATCTGCTCCTCCTTTCTTGAAACCAAACCCGAAGTATACCGCCATATTGCATCTTAATAGTATCGGTTTTTGGCTTGACCCATCTCCATCTCGATGGTATACAACACATACCAAACGAAAGGAGATTGCTAGCGATGAACTACACACATCTTGGCCGGACAGGCCTACTCGTCAGTAAACTGTGCCTGGGCACGATGAATTTTGGCCCACAAACGATCGAGGCCGACAGTTTCGCAATTATGGACAAAGCCCTGGAATTAGGCATCAATTTCTTCGATACAGCCAACGTCTATGGATGGAAGATCGGTGAGGGCGTTACCGAGCAAATCATTGGCCGTTGGCTGGCGCAAGGCGGCGGGCGGCGCGAGAAGATCGTTCTGGCGACAAAGGTCTACGGCAAAATGGGCGAGGGGCCGAACGACCGGCGGTTGTCGGCCTACCAAATTCGCCGCGCCTGCGATGAATCGCTGAGCCGGCTGCAAACCGATCACATTGACCTGTACCAGATGCACCATGTTGACCGGGAGACGCCCTGGGAAGAAATCTGGCAGGCGATGGAACTGCTCGTCCAACAAGGCAAGGTTCTCTACATCGGCAGCAGTAACTTTGCAGGATGGCAGATCGCGCAAGCCCAGCAAAAGGCGCACCACTTCATGGGGCTGGTTTGTGAGCAAAGCCTGTACAACCTGAGAGACCGCATGATCGAACTGGAAGTCATACCGGCCTGTCGCAGCTATGGCTTGGGGCTGATTCCCTACAGTCCGCTGGCCGGAGGCATTCTCGGCGGGGCATTGGAGAAACAGGCCAAAGGGAGACGCGCCTCCGAGCATGTTCAAAAGGAAATCGAGGAAAATCGCTCAAAATTGGAAGCCTACGAGGGGTTATGCAAAGAAATGGGCGAGCAGCCCGCTGATGTCGCATTGGCCTGGCTGCTGCACAACCCGGCTGTCACCGCGCCGATCATCGGCCCGCGTACGATGGAACAACTCGAAGGCAGCCTGCGTCCCTTAGCCATGCAACTCCCCGATGAAATTCTGAAAAAACTCGACGAAATCTGGCCTGGCCCCGGCGGTGAAGCCCCCGAAGCCTACGCCTGGTAAAATAATTCCAACGGAGGCGGCAGGTGACTATCAGCATCTGCCGCCTCTGTAATTCCCGGGGAGCTTGGAGGGCCGACAAATGTTACGCAAAATTAGCCATGAGGAGAAATCTGTGTCACGGAAAATTCACTTATTCTTATTAGTCATCATGTTTACCGGCATCGCCTGCAACATGAGCGCAGCGAATACTCTTACCCCTGCGCCAGTCGTCACAACGCCGCTGCCGCCTACCGCGATCCCATCACCCACGCCTATCCCCCCGCCCCTTGTTGTTACCATAGATCAAACCATCCCTCTCGAACAAAGGTCGCCAATTCAACCGGTGGTTTTCTTCTTTAGCCAGCCAATGGATACGACCAGTGCACAGCCAGCCGTGCTCACTTATCCATGGGTTGATGGTACAACTACCTGGAGCAGCGACTTCACCAGCCTGACCTATACCCCTGACACAGGTTTTTCACCCGGCCAATCCTATCGTGTTTTTCTAAACCAGGATTTACGCAGCTCTCTCGGCGCGACCGTTCCGCCCCCCGCCGGCTGGCAGATCAGCACGCTCACCGCGCCGCAGCTCATCCGCCGCGCGCCGGGCATTTCCCGGCTCGACACCCGCTACCCATCCATCCAGCTTGCTTTCGATCACCCGATGGATGCGAATAGTGTTCAATCCGCACTTTCGGTGACGCCAGAAATCCCAATCACCATCGAATGGCAGCAAGGCTTTACCGCCACCGTCAAAGTCGAGCAGGCCCTGATACCCGGAGTGCGGTATCGTTTCAAACTGGACGGCAGCGCCGCCGACTCCCAGGGAATCCCTTTGTGGAGCGATTACAACTGGGATTACTATCTCGATGGGTTCGATGTACTCGTTAGCGGACCAACCTTTGGCGCCCGCGAGCTGCCCCTTACGATAAGCTTTGCCTATCCCGTTGATCGCCAAAGCGTCCAATCGGTGCTGGATATCCAACCGCCCTTCGACGGCGCGCTCCGTTGGGATAGCGACACCCAATTGAGCCTGATCCCCAATAGTTCCCTGCCAGCCGATCAGACTTACATCATTTCCTTCCGAGACGGGATTTTGGACTCTCAAGGAGCGCCGCTTCCGTCGCCAGAACCACTCACTTTTGTCACGCCTCCGCCGATCATCTCTATTTACCCCAGCGATGGCATGGAGACGAAGTCCAACACAACGATCCAGGTAACATTCGACCGTCCAATGGATCATGTCAGAACAGAAGCCGGTTTTCAATTATCACCGCTTGCCACCGGGGCGTTTTCATGGCAGGAAAACACGCTCAGCTTTACCCCAGATATCAGCTTGCAAGACAACACCTTGTATACCGTCACGCTGACCACAGCAATTAGTTCTGATGGGCTGGCCCTTCTCAATGAGCCGTACAAATGGACGTTCCGCACGTCACAATATGAACGCGATGGAACGCCAGTTGTCTCTTTCGGCGATTATGGGGCCAATGGCCAGGTGCTCGATGTCAATGGGCGGCAGGCAATTCAGTTTGTCACAAAAGGAAATCCTGGGTCGGTTCGTTTTGATCTCTATCGCATTGGCCTGGAACAATTCCTCGACCGGTATTCATCCGGCTTTCGCGGCGTTGCTGGCAGCGAGCATCGCCCAATCAGTCTGGAAGGCGCTACTCTGCAAGCCAGTTGGGATAAACTGATAGATGTGCCAGGCGTCGGTTACGAAAATAACATCTACGAGACTCTCGTCCCTGATGGGTTGCCGTCAGGACTTTATATCCTCAATTTGAGCACAAATGAAATTGACGATCAGCTTCTCCTGGTATTGACCAGCAACTCGTTGATGGTCAAGCAGGCCGAGGGGGAGCTGGTTGCATGGGTAACTGACATCAATGGGGGAAGTATACCCGCTGCCGAAGTGAGCGTTTACGCCCGGGATGGCGTTCTGGTCACCCTGGGATATGCTGACGAGAACGGGGTCTACCGTACCCAGGTGCCGCGTGACCCGCAGCCGCTGATCGTGGTTGCCCGCGTGGGTGAAGATATCACTGTGAGCGGGCTGAACAACGAATGGCGCGATGGCGGCTATTGGGCCTGGTGGGCCGTCTCACCGGTGATTCCGCGCTACGCCGCCTATATTTACACAGACCGTCCAATCTACAAACCAGGGCAGACTGTTTTCTTCAAGGCGATCATTCGCAACGATGATGACGCCGCCATCAGCCTGCCGCAGCCAGGGACGCCCGTGACAGTGCGCATCCGGGATGCGCGCAACAACGTTGCACAGACTTTCGAGCTGACCACCAACGATTTCGGCGCCGTCACCGGTCAGTTCACTGTAGCCGAAGGCGCTATGCTCGGTGATTACACTGTCGAAGTCGCGCTGGCTGTCACCGGGTCAACCAAGGTCGAAAGGTACAACCAAATCTTCAAAGTGCAGGATTACCGCAAGCCAGATTTCCAGGTGAACGTCACTTCTGACAGCAAGACCTATGTTGTTGGCGATATGGTCAACCTGACAATTGATGCAAGCTATTTCTTCGGCCAGCCCGTAGCCAATGCCGCCCTGACCCTGAAGCAATATTATCTGTACGAATATTCGACTTACTGGGATAACGGCTCCAATAAAATGGAATACTTCTGGTATGAAAGTTATGGGACTGAAGTCACTGCCGTAACCGATAGCAATGGCCAGTTTTACTATAATTTTGCAGCCGATTTGGGAGACAACGCTAATACAGACTATTATGGCGGGAGCAGCCTTCAAAAGACAGTCTGGGGTCTCGAAGTCACGATAGATGACGGCAGCCACCAGACCGTGAGTAATTTTGCTGCCATCAAAGTTTACAACGCGGCCGAAAAGGTGTGGCTGAACACCGGAGGGTGGTTAAAATCCCCGGGGCAAGCGTTTACTGTCCAAACCGTTGTAACTCAAATTGACGGGACGCCAGTTCCCGAGCGGGCAATTGACCTGTCGCTCCGCCGATGGAACCCAGACAACTATGAATATGATATCGTTGTTCAGTCTGCCGCGATCGTCACCGGACCTGATGGGAAAGTGTCCACACCATTTACCATCAATGAAACCGGATACTATCAGCTTCGCGCCACCAGCACAGACAACCGTGGCAATCTCGCCATCGATTCAGATTATATCTATGCATTCAGCGGAAGCGATTTCTGGACCAGCCGTTACAGTTCGGGAATCCAGGTAACCGCCGACCGGGATAGCTACGCGCCCGGGGACACCGCGAGGCTCATCATCGAATCGACCTTCAGCGGCCCAGCGCTGCTCACCTTCGAGCGAGGCCGCACCCACCGGGAGAAGTTGGTCACTCTCACCGCCCCGATCACATTGGTGGACATCCCTATCCAGGCTGAAGATGCCCCCAATATCTTCGTTGTGGTCAATGCCTATCAAGAACAGGATACACACCTGACTCAATATACCTATACCAACCTAAATGACAGCCGCTTGCGCCTGGCCTCAGTAAAGCTGCATGTTCCGGTGACTGAGAAATCCCTAAATGTGACGATCACCCCAGACCAAGCAGTATACGCACCGCGCCAACAGGCCATATTTACGATGAAAGTCACCAACGACCAGGGGCAGCCTGTCTCCGCAGAAGTTTCCTTCGCGATGGTTGACGAGGCCATCTTCAGCCTGAGCGAAGAGCTATCTGGCCCAATGCACGATAAGTTCTATTCTGAACGAAGCAATATCGTGAGGACGTTCAACTCAATGGCGTTGACACGTTATCTATTCATCGCCGGACGAGGCGGGGGCGGCGGCGACGAGGGCGGCGGCAACCCCCGCACGGAGTTCCCAGATACAGCCGCCTGGTATCCCAGCCTGCAAACCGATGTCAATGGCGAGGTTGTCGTGACCATCACCTTGCCCGACAGCCTCACCAGTTGGCGCATCACTGCCAAGGCTGTTACGAAAGAAACTCAGGTGGGCGAGGCAGTCGTCAATGTCATCACCACCCAGGAAGTCATCGTCCGCCCGCTGCTACCGCGCGCTCTGACGGCCGGTGATTCAGTGTCGTTGCCAGCCGCAATCCACAACTACTCTCAACAGCCGCTGGATTTCAACGTTTCGATGGCAACCGCCGCCAACGATGGATTTGGCGCGTTGCAAATCACCGGACCCGTTACTCAAACCATCACACTCGGGCCGGGAGATGTGCAAATTGTGTATTGGGAAGCCTTTGCCCAGGCGGCAGGCGGTGTGGACATCACCGTTCGTGCTACCCCTGCCGTCCAGAACGGCAATCCAGTTGGCGATGCGATTCGTCTGCCATTGACCATCAACCCGCTGGCGGTTCCCGATGTAACCAGCCAGGTGGGTGCATTTACCGGAGAGTTCGTCACAGCGTTGTACTTGCCTGAAAATGCACTGCCCATCAGCACAGTCAAAATCGAGCTGAGCCGCTCGGTTGCCGGGACACTGCTCACCGGGCTGGAATTTCTGACCGGGTATCCTTACGGGTGTGTCGAGCAAACCATGAGCCGCGCCCTGCCGAATGCTGTTGTCGGGCGAGCTTTCAACCAGCTTGGGGTCAGCAATCCCACGCTGGCAGCCGATCTCCCGCCGCTGATCAACGCTGGCCTCCAGCGCTTATATGGCTACCAGCACAACGATGGCGGCTGGGGTTGGTGGTACGATGACAGCACCCACGATTACCAGACCGCCTGGGTGGTGTTTGGGTTAGCTGTGACGAAAGAGGCCGGCTACGAAGTGGATCCGACCGTGATCCAGCGCGGTGCGAAATGGCTGAGTCAGAACCTGCAATCAATGGACATTCGTACGCGCGCTTATGCTCTCTACAGCATGGCCCTCGCAGGTCAAGGCGACCTGGATGTCGCGCTAACCCTGAAGGGGCGCGTCTACGAATTGGACACCTTCAGCCAGGCGGCGCTTGCACTGGCCTTCAATGAGATGGGCAACGATGATCAGGCGCGTGAGGTCATCGAGATTCTGGCTGCCTCTGCCGAGAATCGCGATGGGCTGATCTATTGGCCGCAGCCGAACGAAGATGGTCACTACTACGACAAGACGATGGCTTCCACTACCCGCAGCACGGCGCTGGCTCTCGATGCATTTGTCCGAATCCAGCCTGAACACGAGTACATTCCCGGCATCGTCACATGGCTGATGAGCCAGCGCCGCCAGCAGGGTTGGGGCAGCACCAATGAAACATCCTTTGCTATCCTGGCGCTTACCGATCATCTATTGACCCTCGAGGAAACGACTGCCAGCGCAGGCTATTCGATCTTCTTGAACGAGCAATCTATCGCTAGCGGTGAGCTGGGACGCAACGAGCCAGCGGTCAGTTTGGTTGTCCCGGCAGCGCAGTTGCAAACTGGCATGAATACCCTCCGTATCAACCAATCGGGTGATGTTAAATTGTATTACTCGATCAACAGCCGCACCTACCTGCCCGAATCTGAAATTGCCGCTGCTGGTAAAGTGGGCGTCTTCCGGCAGTATCTCGATCCTGAAACGGGACAGCCTCTTACCAGCGTCCAGGCGGGCCAACTGGTCCAAGTTCAGATTCAGATCAATCTCCCTTACGATGGGTTCTTCATCATCCTGGAAGATAAGCTGCCCGGCGGGCTGGAGGCACTCAACGAGGCGCTGAACACGACCAGCCATGATGAAGTAAGCAATTACGGCAACCCCTATTTCTACTGGCAGGAATACGGCTATAACAACAAGGAAATCCGCGGCGACCGGGTCAGCTTTTTCATCACCGAAATGAGCGCCGGTTGGTATGGCTTCACTTATCTGGCTCGTGCAGTCACTTCGGGAACTTTTATTGCCATGCCCGCAGAACTTTATGCTATGTACGACGCTTCGATTTGGGGCCGCTCGGCCAGCAGTATCTTCTTAGTGACAAAGTAGGCCGTCGAAGATCACTAAAATTCTGTGAGAGACCAGACCCCAGGGGTTTTAGAAACCCCTGGGGGCTTGATTCTGTACACACAGCCTTGACAAGCCGTCTAACGTGATATATATATGCTGATTACATCACCCCATGTGAGCCTTCTCATGCCCGCCATCCACGTCAACCAGCTTCGCAAAACCTTCACCGCTAAACAGAAAGCTGCCGGGCTGCGCGGCAGCCTGAAATCGCTCGTCCGTCCCGAACAGCAGACCATCGAGGCCGTCAAGGGAATTTCCTTCGAGATGGAGAGCGGCGAGCTTTTAGGGCTGATCGGCCCCAACGGCGCAGGAAAATCTACCACGATCAAGATCCTCACCGGCATTCTCTATCCCACTTCCGGTGAAGCACGCGTGCTCGATCTCGTTCCCTGGCAGCAGCGCCGCCAACTGGCTTACCAGATTGGCACTGTTTTCGGCCAGCGCCCGCAATTGTGGTATCACCTTCCGGCAATTGATACATTCGCATTGTTCGGAAAAATCTACGAGCTGGATGACGGCGAGGCGCGCAAACGCATTGCCTTTCTCTCGGAGGCTTTCGAGATCGAAGAGCTGCTGAAAACCCCTGTGCGCAAACTCTCGCTCGGCCAGCGCATGCGCTGCGAGGTCGCCGCCTCGCTCCTGCACAAACCGCGCCTGCTGCTGCTCGACGAGCCGTCCATCGGGCTGGATGTGGTTGCCAAGCAGCATATTCGCGACACGATCCGCCGCATGAATGAATTGGAAGGCGTGGGCGTGCTGCTCACCTCGCACGATGCGGGCGACATCGAGGCGCTGTGCAAACGCGTCATCGTCATCAATCACGGCGAAATCGTTTACCAGGAAAAAGTGTCCACCCTCAAACGGCGTTTTTTGACCTCGAAGCTGGTGGATGTACGGTACGCTGAAGAGATCAACCCCGACTTTACCCTCGATGGGACCGAGATCATCAAAACCGGGCGCTACGGCGTTAAGCTGCGCTTCGACAGCCGCCAAACCCCGGTCGAATCCGTCATTTCCCGGCTGGCAGAAGCCGGCAGCCTGGTAGATATCACCATATCAGACCCAACGTTGGAAGAAGTCATACGCAAGATTTATGAGGAAAGTGGAACGTAAATCGTAAAACGTAATCCATAAAAAGCGCCTTACGTTTTACGCATTACGTTTCACGGCCTTATCATCGGAGAAACATAATGGATAAATCCTTCTGGCAAACCATCCAGCTCAACGACTACGCCGTGCCCATCGGTCATTCGGTGATGAAGCTCACTCCTGAGCTGCTGGCCTTATTTGGCGACACCGATCCCGAGCTGCGGGATGAGATTGCGCTGCCAATCTTCGGACGCTGGATTCAACGGGATCACTACTCTCCCGGGGAATTGCGCATCCTGGTCGGTGAGTTGACGCGCAGCCTGATGGTGGGACTCGGCGAAATTGGAGGGGACTCTGTTTTCCTGCGGTCCTGCGCAGTCCAGGGGTTGGCCGAACTGGTGAATTACGACAACCGAAATGCCTTCCTCGAAGCTGATGAGTCTCACCTGCTCCAGGCCGAAGCGATCAATTACTTGAAATCCGAACTGGATTTACGCGGCTACGTGACCGGTAAAGGATGGGCCAATGCGGTTGGCAACACCGCTGAGCTGCTCACCGCCCTGGCAAAGAGCCGCCATGCCGGGGCAAAAGAACAAATTGATCTGTTGGAAGCCATCGCCGAGAAGGTGACGCACACCGGGATGCTGGTTTTCCTTTACGACGAGGACGAATGGCTGGCAATGATCGTGACGACCATACTCCAGCGGGGACTCCTCGACCTGGGGATTCTCCTCGATTGGCTGGATCGGTTCGCTCACCCGGTGGGCCGCGCCCCCTGGGAGCAGTCGTTCCTCTCCGAATACGACCGGCGCGCCTTTGTCAACACGAAAACCTTCCTGCGCAGCCTCTATTTCCAATTGGCCCGGCTCGATCTTCCTGCCTCCCCATTGGGCGATTTCACGACTAAAGTCAGGCAAACCCTGCAGGACATCTCCCGCCGGTATTGATATCCAACCCTGCCAACGATGAAAAAGTATTGGGCTATCTTCACCACCCAGCTCACCAACCGGCTGGCCTACGCCGGCGATCTGGCCGCGCAGAGCCTGTCCATCGTCATTTTTATGTGGATCTTCATGCAGCTCTGGCGGGCCACCTACCGCGCCATGGGGACTGATGAAATTTCCGGGCTGACCCTGCGCCAGACGCTGTGGTATCTCATGCTGGCCGAGACGATCATTCTGAGCAAGCCGCGCATCTCGCGCACGATATCCGAGGCGGTCAAAGACGGCTCGATTGCCTACATGCTCAACAAGCCCTACAATTTCTTGCTCTACCACATGAGCGTAGGGCTGGGAGATTACCTGACGGCGATGATTTTCAACCTTTTGTCAGGGAGCATTATCGCCTGGCTGCTGGTGGGACCGCCGCCCGACCCGCGCGGCTGGCCGCTGGTCTTGGCGGCGATGCTCCTGGGCTGGCTGATTGATTTCTGCTTCACAGCGCTCATCGGGCTGGCGGCGTTCGTGACTGAGGAGGTTTCGGCTTTCGAGTGGATTTACCAGAAAATGCTGTTCATCCTGGGGGGGATGCTCATCCCGCTGGATTTTTTCCCCCAGTGGCTGCGCTCGATTGCGCAGGCGCTGCCCTTCGCCTACACGATCTACGGCCCGGCAAGGCTGTTCGTTGAGCCTGACCTGGCCCGCTTTGCCACATTACTGGCCGGGCAAATCATTTGGCTTGGCGCGATGGGGCTGGTGGTCACGCTGATGTTCAGGCGCAGCATATCCTGGCTGACGATCAACGGGGGATGAGGCAAATGAAACGCGAGCTTATCTTTCTCTTCGCAGTCTGGAAAGCCAACTTACTGTCTGCCATGGAATACCGCGCCGCTTTCATCTCGCAGGTCGCCGGGATGATCTTGAACGACGCCATGTATTTCCTGTTCTGGGTGATCTTCTTCAATAAATTCGAGCAGGTGAGTGGATGGCAGCTCCCGGATATGTTTTTGTTATTCGGCATCGTGGCGGCCGGTTTTGGATTGGGGACATCGCTGTTCGGGAATGCGATGCAGCTTTCCGATGCGGTTGCGACCGGGAAGCTGGATTACTACCTGGCGCTGCCCCGCCCGGTGCTGCTGCATCTGCTCGCCACCCGCACCAATGCCAGCGGGATGGGGGATGTGATCTACGGGGTGATGAGCTTTTTCCTCGCCGGACAGCTCACCCTCGATGCATTCGCCCGTTTCCTGCTCGGCACGCTATTCTCGATGACGATTTTCATCTCATTTCTGGTTTTGGTGCAAAGCCTGGCGTTTTGGATGGGCCATTCTCAATTATTGAGCAACCAGGCTACCAATGCCATGATCACTTTTGCGGTCTACCCGATCACGCTGTTCGAGGGGTCGGCACGGTTCATCCTGTTCACGCTGATCCCGGCGGCATTCGTGGGGGCTATCCCGGCCGAGTTCGTGCGCACCTTCACCTGGGGGGGATTGGCGCAACTGGTGGGCGCGTCCGTTGTGATGCTCTCGCTGGCGGTGTTTGTGTTCTACCGCGGGCTGAGGCGTTACGAAAGCGGCAGTGCGATACAGATTCAGTTATAAAGGCACTGAAAAAAGCTTTTTCACCGCAGAGACCGCCAAACTTCGTTCGGACGAGAACGCAGAGAAAACCGAAAGAAAAACTCTGCGCACTCTGCGTCTCTGCGGTAAATTTAAAATATTGCAGTGAATTCAATTATCAGCAGATGAAAATTCTTGCTCACGCCGGATGAAAATCCGGCGGAAACGGGGACTATCGTCCCCTTGGAGCATGAACTTTCATCTACTGATTATAACAGTGCGTCAATCTTCTCTGCCAAATCATCAACCATCGTCTCGAGCCGCTGAAAATCGTCCCGGCTGGGCACGCCGCGCTCGTCCAGCACACGCTCGACGATCTGTTGGATGGTTGCAGGCGAGAAGCGGCAGTGCGCGCCGGCAGCCAGAAGTTTATCGAGCAGGCGCATCCCTTCATCGGCAGGCATTTGTTCATCGCTGACCAGCGTTTCTACCCGGCGGGCGATCTCATCATCCACATGGCGAATCAGGTCGAGCGGGGAAACCATCGCCCGGCGCATGGCGTCGAGCGTGTCGCCGCCAGCCTGCACCAGCCCGGCTAATACCGGGTGCGGCACAAACCCGCCGCGCCGCTTCTCCTGATCGGCGATGACCTGCGAGAGGGTATGGGCAGTGAGGTCTTCCCCGCTGGCGTGATCCACCACCTGGATGGCCTCGCCCTGTCGGATCAGGTCAGCCAGGCCATCCAGGGTGATGTAACATTTATTGGCGGTATCGTACAGCTTGCGGTTGGGGTAACGTTTGACGATCACGATTTCTTCAGCTCATCCAGCTTTTTCGACAGGTCAGCCAGCTTTTCGGTCAGTGATTCGATATCGGCCTTGGTGGGCACATTGAGCTTTTCGAGCGCATCGGAGACGCGCTTGCCCACTTCGTCTTCAGCTTCGGCCATGCGCTTCTTGCGCTTCTCGGCCAGCTCTTTCACGAGCTTGCGCCCGTCTTTCTCGGCGATCTCACCGCGCTCGACGAGCTTATCAACGAACGATTCCATCTCGTCCTGGGCCAGCGCCATCGCGCCGACGCCAGCCAGCAGCACTTTGCGGGAGAGATCGAAAAATGGCCGGTATTCTTTGGATTTGCCTTTTTCTTCGCTTTCGGATTGGGTTTTTGCAGACATTGCAACCTCCTTGGGGTGATCACGGAAATGATGACGCAGTGCGTCATATCGGATTATAACGCACTGCGTCATAAAAAGCAAATTTCAAAATTCAATTAGCACACTTCAAATGGGCAAAACTAATAAAAATCGTACAGTCAGGTCATTCTATGGATGTGCAGCACCCGGACATTCTCTGTGTAAAGCATCATGATTTCATACCGGTATCGGCTCGAATTCATATTATCCATTAGAGACTTTAGAAGCGAGGCTCAATTGATTTCTTGTCGCTTTTCCGAAGCCGTCTGGCGCGGCGATTCCAGAAGTAGGCAAACGTGAGTTTATAACCTAAAAAGAACAAAAACCATCCCAAAATAAATGTGAGAGCAATACTGCTCCAAGCAGTTACCTTGAATCTCCAATAAAGAATCAGCCAAATTGCAACACCAGCCACTGTACCGAAGAACAAGGTCATTTTGAATAAGACTCGATTATCGATATCCTTGTTCTTGGGCGGGCGCAAGAATACAACAGGCCACCATCCCCAATCCAGCTCTGTCAACCTGTTCATAAAATCCTCGAGACTGTCCAACATATCTGCACCTCTCATCGTAATTTGTATTATTGGTGCTTTGAATCCCAACAGCCCATATTGGGTTAAAAAGACACTTGCCCCGCCTTCCGATTCACACGCCACACCACCCCCAGCGGGATAACGGCGCACACGCCGATCACCATCGCCAGCAAGATACCAATCCCGCCCACCACCAGCGCCGGCGGAAAAACGATCCCTGCCACAGCCAGCAGTGCGCTCAGGATGAAAACGATCACCGCCGCCGCCCCAATCCACAGCGCGGCGTTCTGCGCCCGCTTCATCGAAGCCCGCCGCCGGGCGCTCAACTGCCCGGTTTGCCCGTGCAGGGTCACGGTGACGGGATTCTTATCATCGTCGAGGTAGTATGTCATCAACACCGGCAGCAGCAGCAGCGTCCAGTTCAAATTGTGGAACTCCGGCGACCATGCGAACGAGCGGATGTGATTGGCCGCGGCGGCCTGCTGGCACTCGGCGGCTGCGGTGGACTGAAACGCTGGCAGCGCCTCCGGCCAGGAATCCTGCGTCGTCCGGTTGGGGAGGCGCACCGCTGCGCCGCTGTAGCTTTCGGGCTTAACCGGTTGGGATTTGGCGACATCGAAATTGCCCAACTGCCGGATGACCTGGGCGTGTTCTTCGATAGCCGGGGCGAGAACATTCTGATATGTGCGCTGCAACCGGCCCAGGCGCGGCTCCCAGCGGATGCGCGTCTCGGTCACGGCGTGCTCACTCCACCCACCGCCATCGCTGAACCGGTTTTGGTGGCTGACCACGTTGTAATCGAAACCCGTCTCCGCTTTCCAGGTCGCGTTGACCTGCCCGTCCACCAGCCACATCGGCAGATAGACTCGCTGGAGGCGCGCCCGCAGGTTCTGCGCGGTCAGATCGCCGGGGGGAAACCACAAGCCTTTCGAGAAATCCTGGATCGCCTGGGCAAGGCGGGCATCCGAGGCCGTGAATGGCAGATACAACTCCGGCGGGTGGAGATGCGGCAAGTTTTCGAGCTGGTTCTGAACCAGCGACAACACGCCCCGGAAGCAGCGCGGGCATTTGCTCGGCAGCGAGGCCTGCGGAACGACAAAAGTCCAATCGCACACTTCGCAAACGGCAATCTCGCTCGGAGCGCCCCATATCGAGGTGACATCCACCGGGGAAGCAGAAGATACTGTTTGATCACTCATCGTTTTACCCTCGTTACGCATCGTCCATCCGGGAGGCCTGCACGTAAATCCAGATGGCAAAGCCAATGCCCACCGCCAGCAATATGAAACCGAGTCCGGCAATCACGACACCCATCCCGCCGAAGACCACCGTCAATAAGCCGATCAATCCAACCAGCAAACCGGGAGAGCCCAGCGCCGCAATCGCCAGCCAGACCTTTGCCCAATCCACCGGGCGCTGCCCGGCAATCGCACCGGTCTGCCCGTTGAGGAAAACCTGGAACAGCTTATTTTCGTAGGTGTAGGCCGCCACGTAAACCGGCAACAGGATGTAGCGCCAGGTTTCGTCGCTGAAATCCAGATTCATGCTGAAGTTGCGAATCTGGCTGGTGCTGGCCTGATCGCGGCAGGCGCGGCGGGTGCGCTCGCGCATTTGCTCTCGCCCGGTCTCCCAGGCTGCCTCCAGCGGAACATCGTAGGCGCGGGCGTGCATCCCGGCCAGAAATTTCGGCTCGTAAGGCGATAGCCCGCGCAGATCGAAATTGGCGATCTTGCCAAGCAGCAACGCACTCAGTTTGGCCGTCCCCTCCACGAGCAGATCATCAATCCGCACCTGGGCGCGCCCCGACTCCCAGCGCCACACTGTTTTGGTGCGGGTCGTCCACTCTTTTTTGGAAATGTTATAGTGGCGCTCTGTGACCGTGTGGCCCACTTCGGCTTTCCAATCGGCCTGGGTGACGGCGTGAAACGTCCAATACGGCAGATAGACCGGGACGAAGGCTTTGATGCTCGCCAGGCGGCGCAGCGCCGAGGGTGTCATCCAGCTACTCCCCAGCCATTGGGAGGCGAGATTCTGGCAGGCAGACGCGTCCACCCGGAAAGGGATGAGATGCCGCGGGCGGAGCACATCCTGCGGGGCTTCACGCTGGATCACCTTGTTCGAGCCGCAGAACGGGCAAGATTGAGTCAGCGCGCCGACCGAGATAGCGGTGCGTGCGCCGCAGTTCTGGCACTCCATCTCCTGGCGCGCCTCTCCCCAGCCGCGGTCTTCGGCCTCAGCGGCTTTTTCCATCGTCTCAACAGTGAACTCAAATTGCTGGGCAGCTTTGCCAACCACGGCCGCTTTAGCCGCTTCGTAATAGCCGCAGTGGGAACATTTCAACCCGCCGTCGGCCACGCTGTAGGCAGTGGTCGCGCCGCACTGCGGGCAGGTGAAATCTACGACTGCCTGGTGTTGACCGGCCTCGGCCGGGGCAGGCTTGTACACTTCGATGCCGGCGACCGCCGACTCAATGGGGATGTATCCGGGGGGAGGAAAGGTATTGGTCATTATGGCCTCGCTTATGATGAAATTATAGCGCAGGTTTAAGATAACGAGTAAGCAGACAATGCATTCAGTCGCCCGTAATTTGCCTGATATAATCAGCCAAATCTTATCAACAATTGAACTCTCTGGATATAAGGAGGTTTGTCATGAAGAAACCAAAGAAAACTGCGGCCTGGTGTTTCCTGGCGAGGATACTTCTCCCAATTCTATTATTCTCCTTGTTTATGGTTGCACAGCCAGCCAGCGCAGGCCCGGTCATAGCGCCGAATGCCCCGGCAGCAAGCGCCGATTGTAATATATGGTGGGGCGAAATTCTGCACAACACTTTCGATAGCGTCTATCGCTCTCCCTTCGGGGCAACAACGCCGTCAGGCGCCGTCAGGCTGCGATTGCGCGTGGCGCAGAGCGACATCACCAGCGCCCGCGTTCGGGTATGGGATGATCGAGCAAACACTCAAACCTACTACAACATGTCTTGGGACGGCTCATACGACACAGACCCGACGACCTACGACTGGTGGGTTGCCAACATCCCCACGGGAAGCCAGCCCACAATTCTGTACTATTTCTTCGAGATCAACGATGCTCCCGGTTCGTGCACGGCAGATCAGGATTTCTACGTTGATGACGATGTAAAGTTCTACGGCGGCGGCGCCGGAACCGTGAGCGATAATTACGATGACTCGCGCAGTTTCCAGATTACCATATATGACCCGGCTTTCACATCCTCCGATTGGATGAAGAACGCCGTCATTTATCAGATTTTCCCGGAGCGATTCCGCAACGGCGATACCACCAACGACCCGGTCAACGGAACCGATTGGATTTACGGGCAGACGGTCAATAAACGCACTTGGAGCGCCGGGTTGTGCGACCCTCGCGGCGACTGCCCCGGCGAGTGGGGCAACCAGTTCACCGGCGGCGACCTGCAGGGGATCATTGACAACCTGGATTACCTGCAAGAGATGGGCGTCACCGGCATCTACCTGAATCCCATCTTCGAAGCGCCGTCCAATCATCTGTACGACGCCCAGGATTACCTGTTGGTAGACCCCTACTTTGGCGACCTCGCCGACTTCCAAACCCTGGCCTCCGAAGCCGAAGATCGCGGCATCAAGCTCATCCTGGACGGTGTTTTCAACCACGTGACCTCCGACAGCAAATATTTCGACCGGTACAGCCGCTTCGATGCGGCTGGCAATATGACCAGCCCGAGCGGTCCCGGCGCAAACGATTTGAGCGGCGCATGTGAAGGCACATCCAGCAGTTGGCGAAGCTGGTTCACCTTTGTCGCCGGGCCGCCCAACAAATGTTACGATGGCGCACCGGGCAGTATGACGTTGAGCTATTGGGATTGGGCCGGTTTCGACTCGCTGGCGAAACTCAACAGCAGCAACGCCGACGTGCGCAACTATATCTACGCCAGCGGCTCCAGTTCGGTTGCACGCTACTGGCTGGTGCAAGGCGCGGACGGCTGGCGCTTCGATGTCGGCGGCGATGTCAGCGGCGGCTCGGGCGCGGGCGACAGCAACGGTTTCTGGGAAGGCTACCGCACGGCCGCCCTCACAGAAAACCCCGATGCAGTATTGCTTGGCGAAGAGTGGGGCGATGCGACTGCCTGGCTGGTCGGCGAACAGTGGGACAGCGTGATGAACTACCGCTTCCGCAGCGCCGTGTTGAGCTGGATGTTCGATAGCTGCTCCGGCAACGGCTGCACCGGCGGCACGCTGTTCGAGGACAACGACTCGAATAACAGCAGTTCCAGCGGGCCGATCTCTTTGATCAGGATAGACAACTTCGACGACCGGTTGAAGAGCATCCGCGAGGATTATCCAGCCCCCGCCTGGTATACCATGATGAACCTGATGGGATCGCACGACACCAACCGGGTGTTGTTCCTGCTCAAAAAGATCTCCAACGACGATGCCAACGTGGCAAAAAACAAATTCAAGTTCCTCGGCCTGTTCATGTTCACCTACCCCGGTGCGCCAACGATTTATTATGGCGACGAGGTTGGCCTGGCAACCGATGGGATGTGGGTCAATCCATGCGATCCTGGTTCCTGCTGGAAGTACGAAGACGATCCCTACAACCGGCAGCCCTACCCCTGGGCCGATGAGGGCCTTTCACCCGATGCCGCTCTGCAGGCCCATTTCCGCAAACTGGCTGTGCTGCGCGATCAGTACCCCGTTCTCCGCACCGGCGACCTGACCGACAGCGCCCGCCATAACACCAATCGCACCTACGCTTACGCCCGCACGACCGGCGCGAGCGACATCGCCGTTATCCTGCTGAACCGCAACCCCGGCAGCAGCCAAAATGTGACCATGAGCGGCATCAATGCCGCCTTCGACGGTACAATACTGTACGATGTGCTCAACTGCTCCGGCAGCCCGGTGGTTTGCCCATCCTATACCATCACCGGGGGCAGCGTCACCGTCAATAACATCCCGGCGTTGTGGGGTTCGATCCTTGTCGAAGGCCCGCTGCCATCTATTGGCGTTACATTGAGCGTCACAGATGACGATATCCCGGCGGGCGGCAGCACCAGCCTTGTCGCCACCGTCACCAACCTGGGCGGCGAGCTGGCTCCCGATGGCACGACCGTCAATTTCACACAGCTCGACGGAACCGGCAGCCTGAGTAGCGGCACAGCCGTGGTCAGCGGCGGGGCAGGACAGGCTTCGATCACTTACAATGCACCCTCCAGCGGCAGCACAGTCGCCACTATCAAGGCTTCGGCCGGCTCATACGCAGGCGCGGCTGCCACTGGCGCAGTGCTGGTTGGCTATCCGGTGAATGTTTCTGCGCAAGCCTCGCAGCGCATGACAATTGGCCCGGCGACACTGGATGCCACTGGCGCGGTGGATGTTTGGGTGAGCAAGACCGGCAATGGCGAACCGACCGTCACCGTCGCCAAATTTGCCGGTAACCCGGCCGGTGGCGTTGATCCCTACCAGGGAAGTGTAAATACGCCCTACGTAGACGTTCACCTATCGGGCACAAGTGATGTCACCCAGATCGAGATCCGCGTGGATTGTAATGGAACGTGCAGCGGCGACGAGCGGCTGTGGTGGTGGGATGCGGTTAACTCCCGCTGGAGCGCCTTCAGCACCCTGAACAGCGGTCAATCCGGCGGAGCCTCCGGTTATGTGTGGGGCAGAGTCACCGCGACCAGCTCGCCCAGCCTGTCTGATCTGACCGGCACGGCCATCGTCGGCGGCAACCCGTCGCCCACGGTGGTGGAAGTCGAAACCGTCGAGAACGGAAACTCCCCAGCCACCTGGCCGATGGCTGCCGCGGCTGCGCTGGCGCTTCTCGGCGGCCTGGCGGCGGCATTTGTGATCGTTCGCAAACGCCGCGCCTGACCAAGCGGAATCCAGTTTCTACCAGACCTGACAGGTTTTACAAGGCGCTTTATTGATAAAGGTGTTTGCAGGTTGAAGAATGTATCTGCAAACGGCGTTGGGAATCCTGTCAGGTCTTTTTCACCTCATTGGCGATGAACAAGCCCCGTTACCTGCCCAATCCCGACCGGCTCAGTGTGCTGGCCGCCGTGATGGCGCTGGCATACCTGTCCACGCGCTTCATCCAATTCCCGGGCCGAGAATTTGCGGTGCAGTTACCGGGGCTATACCTGACTTTGACGCTCAACATCCAGACCGCGGTCGGGCTGCTGGCGGCCGGGCTGACGGCCACCGGGGCAAGCTGGCTGCTGCGTGATCATCCCGACTTTAACGCGATCCGCAGCCGCCAGCATTGGATCCTTCCGGCCTTGTATGCCTGGGTGATCCAGTTTTCGCTATCACAATTAGAATTCGGTGTTCAATGGTGGCTTGGGCTGGCGGCTGGCTGCACGCTCATCATCTTGATTTTAGTCGCCGAGTATATCGCCTTTGACCCGGATGATGTGCGCTTCCCGCTGGCTGCTACCGGGCTGAATGCCGCCGCATTTGTCCTGTTTCTTGTCTTCGCCACCGTACTGCGCGCAGCCAATGTTCGGTTGTATGTGATCCTGCCGGCGTTGGCCCTGGCCGGCGGGTTAGCCAGCCTGCGCGCCTTGTACCTGCGGCTTCACGGTGATTGGGATCTCATCACTGCCGGGATCATCGCCCTTTTGATAGGCCAGTTTGGCGCAGCACTGCATTATTGGCCCCTGGCGCCGCTCACTTTCGGGTTGGTTATGCTGGCTCCGGCATTCGCCCTGACCGGGTTGATCGGCGGTCTGGCAGAAGGGAGAACGCTTCGGCAGGCAATTGTCGAGCCAGGGCTGGCGTTGATTCTGATCTTGGGTATTGCCTGGTGGACACGGTAACCCTCGCTGGTAATATTTTCAGTTTGCGAGCAGAGCATTACCAGCAGATGCTCGCTGATGTGTCGGCCCGCACTCCCGAGGAGGCCTGCGGGCTGGTGGCGGGACGCGCCCGCCGGGCCGAGAGAGTCTATCGGGTCTCGAATGCCCTCCACAGCCCCGTTCGCTTTCGGTTGGATCCCGCAGAGCAGATTCACATCTTCCTTGAGATAGAGAAACTTGGTCTGGAGCTGGTCGCCATTTATCATTCCCATCCCAATGGCCCGGCAATACCTTCCCCCACGGATGTTGCAGAATCCGCTTACCCCGAGACCATCAATCTGATTTGGAGCGCTGCGGATGGCAAATGGCATTGCAGGGGTTTCATCATCCAAAACGGTGAAGTTGCGGAAGTTCCCATCGAAATCGTCCATTCCCAGCAACTTTAAGCCTCCGATTGGGTTTCATGTGATACACCGCTATTCTTTGGAGGTTTTGTAATGGAATTACTGGCAAAAACTGGTATTGTTCTTTTGGGGTATATGTTGGGAGCAATTCCCTTTGGGCTGCTGATCGTCAAATTGAGCACTGGCAAGGATATTCGCCAGGTTGCCAGCGGGCGCACCGGCGGGACGAATGCTTTTCGGGCAGCGGGCGCTTTTGCCGGGATACTCACCGGTGTGCTGGATGTTACCAAAGGAGCAGCGGCAGTTTGGATCGCTCAGGCAATTTACCCGAATGATCCCTGGGTTCAGATTTTGGCTCCCCTGGCGGCTATCATGGGACACAATTACTCGATCTATTTGATCGAACGCAACGAGAAAGGGGAAATCCAATTGCGCGGCGGAGCGGGCGCAGCTCCATGCGCTGGCGGCGCTTTTGCCCTCTGGCCGCCGAGTATTATCTTCTTGCTTGTTATTGGGGGATTGGTCTGGTATTTCGTCGGTTACGCTTCGGTGACGACAATGAGCGTGGGGATCGTGATCGCCACGATCTTTATCATCCGGTTTTTCAATTTTGGCGACCCCTGGCAGTATATTTTCTACGGAATCCTGGCTGAGTTCCTGCTCCTGTGGGCGCTGAGGCCCAATATTCGCCGGTTGATTCAGGGCAATGAACGGCTGGTCGGATGGCGGGCGCGGCGGAAGAAAGGAAAACAGAACTAGGCGAGGTCAGGCCTGGGAAGCAAAAAACCAAAAACTCGATGTCCGTGCAGGCTGCGCTCGCACGGACATCGAGTTTTTGGTTTTCCTACTCATCGTCTTCGTCGTCGTACTCTTCGTCATCAAAATCGTCATCATCGGTCGGCTGAAGCGGTTCGCCGTACATCTGGCGGTACAATCCCCGCAGGTTGCGGCGATGCAGCTCTTCAGCCAGGCCGCCGATGAGCACGCGGCTCTTGCCGCACGACTCGACATTCACTTCAGCCAGCATTTCGAAGGGATATTTGCGGCGCGAAGCCTTGCGTACAGCTTTGCGCACAGCAGACAGGTAAGCCAGGTTTTCTTTGATGGCAATGTCAATCTCGCCTCTCAGGACAATATCACCATGCCCCTGGATGACGTTTTCCAATCCCATTTTGCCAATTTTCTTCAGCGAAGCCGTCAGATCATCCACGTCGCCGTCAACGAGGTACGGCAGCGGCATGAATGCGTCGCCCGCGAACAAGACCCGGTCTTCTTCGACCAGGATGCCAATGTTATCCGAGCTGGGGCCGGGCAGAGGGATGAGATTCAGGTTTTTCTTTCCCACACGCAAACTCAAAAAACCTTCGTCAAACGTCATGTGGGGTAAGACGATCTTCACCTGTCGCAGGGCAGGGTTGTGCTTACGAGCTTCCTGCAACGATGCCATGCCCTTGGTCTCTAATTGCTGGCGGCACAAACCATGCGAGATGATCGTGGCCCCATTGAAAAAACAATTACCCCAACTATGATCCGCGTGATAGTGCGTATTGATCACATACCGGATCGGTGTATTTAATTCGTGTTCGATAAAGCTCCGGATTTGGAGCGTATCTTCGGGCGTTGCCAGGGTGTCAATTACCACTGCCCAATTTGGCCCGATGACTGCCCCGGCAGTCACTTGCGCATAAGTTTCACTTTGGAAAGAGTACAAATTTTCGGCGACACGTTCCCGTTGCATAGGCTACCTTTGGTACACGTGGAATTTCGGACAGGGAGTAGAATAGCATACCGGTAGCTTAAAAGTCAAGTTATTCTCATCTTATTTTAATCTTGGTACCCGGGATTTGACGTGATACGCCGCCAGAAGTAGGTCGGATTGGCAATCCGACCTTCGCCGCTCATTGACGGCTCTCCGGCTCGTGGGTATAATGCCGTCCAATCACATACGTTCCTTCCAGGAGGAGTAAGCGGCCAGGGCTTTGATAGAGACGGAGCGCCTTTGGCTGGAAGCCTCCCCAACCGCAACCGCCGAATGTCGCCTGGAGTATTATCGAAGAAATCCGGCCTCTGCTGGAAAGTAGACCGATACGGGTAAGCCCGTTACAGCAGAATCCCGGTGATCGCCGGGAGAAGCGCACCGGATTTCAAACGGTGAACTGAGGTGGTACCGCGGAAGGCTCACAGCGCCCTTTCGTCCTCAATCGAGGCGAAGGGCGTTTTTTGTTCGACCGTAGACCGATGACAGCATGTTGTCTACGGTCCACCGTCCGCCTTCCGCCGTCCACCATCACCATAACAAGGAATATGCCATGACACTGCCTAAAACCTACAACCCCAAAGAAACCGAACCCCGCCTGCAAGCATTCTGGCAAGAGGCAGGCATTTACCATTTCGATCCTGACTCGCCCGCGCCAGTTTACTCGATTGACACGCCGCCGCCCACCGTATCGGGTCACTTGCATCTGGGCCATGTTTATTCTTACAGCCACCCCGATTTCGTCGCCCGTTTCTGGCGCATGAATGGCTACAACGTGTACTATCCGATGGGCTACGATGACAACGGCCTGCCCACCGAGCGATTGGTGGAAAAAAGACAAGGCGTGCGCGCCGCACAGATCGGGCGACAAGCCTTCATCGAACGGTGTTTGCAAGTCAGCGAAGAAGCCGAGAAAGATTACCAAGCCCTATGGCAGCGATTGGGGTTGTCCATTGACTGGCGCTACACCTACCGCACGATTGACGACGCCTCCCGCCGCCTGTGCCAGTGGTCATTCATTGATCTGTACCGGCGCGGGTTGGCTTATCGCCGCGAATCACCCGCCATCTGGTGCCCCGAATGCCAGACCTCCATCGCCCAGGCGGAGTTGAACGATCTCGAACGCGAAAGTGAGTTTGTGACCCTCCACTTTCCCCTATCCCTTATCCCTTATCCCTTCGAGGGGAAAGGGGATAGGGGGATAGGGGAAACGACCCCCGCCCACATCTCCATCGCCACCACCCGCCCTGAGCTGCTGCCGGCCTGCGTGGCGATCTTCGTCCACCCGGATGATGGCCGCTACCGGGCGCTGATCGGACAATCGGCAGCAGTGCCCCTCTTCGGTCAGGTTGTCCCTATCCTCGCCGATCCCGCTGCGGACCCCGAAAAAGGCACCGGCGCGGTGATGTGCTGCACTTTCGGCGATACAACCGACGTGGCCTGGTGGTACACCCACAAGCTGCCCCTGGTCGAAGCGATTGACCGCGCCGGGCGGATGACGGCTGCCGCTGGAGATTACGCCGGAATGAAGATCACCGACGCCCGCAGGGAGATCAAAAAAGCCCTGGAGGGTCGCGGCTTTCTCGTGAGCCGCCAGCCCACCTCGCAGACGATACGCGTCCACGAACGCTGCGACACCCCGGTTGAATACATCGTGGTGAAGCAATGGTTCGTGAACGTGCTGGATTTCAAAGAAAAGCTGCTTGCCGCCGGGGAGAAGATCGCCTGGCATCCCGACCACATGCAAGCCCGCTACCGCGCCTGGGTCGAGGGGCTGAACTGGGACTGGTGTCTGTCGCGCCAGCGTTATTTCGGCGTGCCGTTCCCGGTGTGGTATTGCCGTTCCTGTGGCGAAACTCTCCTGGCACAAGAATCCCAACTGCCGGTGGAACCCACCGTGACACAGCCCATCCATCCCTGCCCCAAATGTGGCAGCGCAGATTTCATCCCCGAGGAAGATATTTTCGACACGTGGGCAACCTCATCGTTGTCGCCGCAGATTGCGGGGGGATGGAGACCGTCCGAAAATAATGGCGTGCGTAGGGGCGACCCATCTCTGCCTGTCGAGATAAATTATGGGCAACAGAATGAGCCAGAAATTGAAATTTTACAGAACCACACGGGTCGCCCCTACGGGATGGTATTCCCATTCTCACTGCGCCCCCAGGCGCACGAGATCATCCGCACCTGGGCCTTCTACACCATCGTCAAATCGCAGTATCACTGGGAAGCGCTGCCCTGGTCGGATGTGCTCATCTCCGGTTGGGGGCTGGCAGGCGAGGGCATGGGCAAGATCAGCAAATCGCGCGGCGGCGGGCCGATGTCGCCCACGGAAATGATCGAGCGCTATTCCGCCGACGCGGTGCGCTATTGGGCTGCTTCGACCGGCCCCGGCAAAGATTCGGTCATCAGCGAGGAAAAAATCCAGATGGGCGCCAAGTTGGCAACGAAACTGTGGAATGTGGCGAGGTTTGTGGAAAACTTCTTAGGGGAAAAGGGAAAGGGGATAGGGGAACTTTCCCCCTTATCCCTTATTCCCCTATCCCCTGCTGATCGCTGGATCCTCTCCCGCGCCCAAAAGCTCATCCGCCGCGTGACCGAGCTTTTCCACGGCTACGATTACGCCACCGCCAAGAGCGAGATCGAGGCCTTCTTCTGGACCGAACTGGCCGACAATTACATCGAATTAGCGAAGCAGCGCCTGTACGATGCCGCCTGCCCAACCCATGCGGGCGTGATCTCAACTATGCGCTATTTACTGCTCACCATTATCAAACTATTCGCGCCGTTCTTGCCGTATGTGACCGAGGCGATATACCAGGGGATAGGGGAAAAGGAAATTGGGGATAGAGGCTCGCTTCACCAGGAAGCGTGGCCGGCGGACGATCCGGCGATGGAAGACGATGATGCCGAAAAGGTGGGGCAAACGCTCGTCGAGATCGCCACCGCTGTACGGCGCTATAAAAGTGAGCGAAATCTACCCCTGGGCAGCACACTGAATCGAGTACAATTGGCGGCTGTGATTACTGACGGACGACCGGAGGCTGAGGATCGAATCTGGCAAGCGCTTCCCGCCGCCCGCGACGACTTGATGAGCATCACCCGCACCCAGGCCATCGAGTTTTGTCCCGCGGGAAGCGATCTCCATGACTTTACATTGGTAAATGAATGGATACGACTGAAAATTGAAAATTGATCGAGTTATCCAGACCCTAAATGATTATCATCTCCCCTTTTAGTCCCGAGGATCAACAACCGGTCAAAGCGCTTATCCTGGCCGGGCTGGTCGAACATTGGGGCTTCCTCGACCCGACGAAGAACCCCGACCTCGACGACATTGCCCAAACATACGCCAGCGCCACTTTCCTCGTCGCCCGGCAGGATGGCCAAATCGTTGGAACGGGAGCGCTCGTTCCCCGCACCAACAATACCGCTGAGATTGTGCGAATGTCCGTCGCCAGGAGCGCCCGCCGCAGCGGGATTGGCCGCGCCATCTTGCAGGCGCTTCTCGAACAGGCCAAAGCATCCGGCTGCCGCCGGGTGACCCTCGAAACAACCGCCGCGTGGCGAGAAGTTGTGGCTTTTTACCTCGACTACGGCTTTCTTATCACCCATTACGAGGGCGGCGATGTGTATTTTGCGATGGAGTTGTGAGTGACGACGGGCGCGGTCTTCATCACCGGCGGGTTCGGCTTCCTTGGGCAGTATATCGTTCAAGCGGTTCACGATCACGACCCTCAGGCCGAATTGCACGTGCTGGTGCGCACGCCTCGCAGCACACATCTCCCCATCCGGGAGATGGCTCGCGTCCGGCTGATCACCGGCGACCTCGCCCGGCCGGTAACTTTCGCCTCCGAGTTGGACGGCGTGGAGACTGTGATCCACAACGCGGCGCTGGTCTCCTTCAAAAAAGGCGATGCCGATGAGCTGATTCGCTCGAACATCGTCGGGACCGAAGCGCTGTTCGAAGCGGCAATCGCTCATGGCTGCCGGAATTTTATTTTTATCAGCTCGATCTCGGCCGTCGGCAGGCGGGCTGGACAACTCTCGGACGAGACGATGATCCCCAACCTCGCAGAGAAGCGGGCTGCTGACCCATACGGATACAGCAAGCTCGTCGGTGAGCAATACATCCAGGGAAAAGCCGACCGCATCCGGGTGGTGATCCTGAATCCGAGCGTCATCATCGGCCCCGGCTCGCGGCGCATCGAAAGTGTGAGCCGCCTCCTGCGCTGGCTGCCTGTCTTCCCAATGATCAGCACCATCAACAGCTTTGTGGATGTGCGCGACGTAGCCGATGCGGCAGTGCTGGCGATTGCGCGAGGTCAGAGCGGAGAGCGGTACATCGTCACCACCGAAAACGTGGATATGCTCACTTTCACACGGGCGGCGCTGCGCGTCATCGGGAAAAAAGCGCCGGTTTTCCCCATACCATCTGCCCTCCTCGGGTTGGGCGATATACTGGTCGAGATGCTCGATTTTCTGCGGCTCAACCCCGGCTTCAAGAAAATATCCGCTCTCAACGTGGATAAGGCCTACACCTCCGACAAAATCCGCCGCGACCTGGGCTGGCAGCCGCGATACTCGTTGGAACAGTCGCTGCGCGATACTTTGGTTGAAAGTTGAACGTTGCAGGTTGAACGTATCCCTGCCACGCTTTTCAACCTCCAACCTTCCCACCTTCAACTTTCACCCTTTTTCAACCCACCTATGCCAACCTACACCTTACTCCAAGTAGACGCCTTCACCGACCGCCCGCTGGGCGGCAACCCGTGCGCGGTTGTGTTCGACACTGACGATCTGGACGATGCCGCCATGCTGGCTATCGCCCGCGAGATGAATCTTTCGGAAACAGCCTTCGTGCGCCGCTCGCGGGTAGCCGATTTCGGCGTGCGCTATTTCACCCCGGCAGAGGAAATTCCGCTTGCGGGGCATCCCACCATCGCCACGACTTTCGCGCTGGTGGATACCTGCCGGCTGGCGCTGGCTGCCCCGCACACCACGATCACTCTGGAACTGAAAGTGGGACCGATCCCGGTGGAAATTTTCGCCGCCGGCAGCCGGGTTGAGCGCATCGTGATGATGCAGAAAAAGCCCGCCTTTCTGGCGATTCACACCCCGGATGATGTGCTGCCCGCTTTCGGCTTGCAACCGGACGATCTGCTCCCCGGCTGCCCCATCCAGACCGTCTCGACTGGCACGCCGCAGCTCATGCTGCCGCTGCGCAGCCTGGACGCGCTGCGGCGAGCAGTATTGAACATTCCCGCTTACACCGCGCTGCGCGCCCGCTCCGATTTCTTCAGTCCGCATCTTTTCTGCCTTCAAGGGGCAACGCCCGCCGGGGCGACGTTTGCCCGCCATTTCGGCGTTCCGCCCGACACGCTCGAAGACCCGTTCACCGGCTCCGCCACTGGCGGGATGGCCGCTTACCTGTGGTATTACGGGCTGATCGAGCAGCCGCAATTCATTGCCGAGCAGGGTCACTGGATGAGCCGGCCTGGCCAAGCCGCGGTGGAAATCATCGGCCCGCGCGACGATATCGAAACCGTCAAAGTGGGCGGCAGCGCAGTGACCGTGCTGCGCGGCGAGCTGCGGATTTGAACCTTCAAGACAAAACCATCTTTCTCACCGGGGCGGCCTCCGGCCTGGGGCGCGAGTTGGCGATTCGACTCGACGCCAAAGGCTGCCGTTTGCTGCTGGTGGACTGTGACGCCGATGGGCTGGCGACTCTCCAGCGGGATCTGCGCACCCCCGGCTCTGCGAGTTTTCCTTGCGACCTGGGCGACGCAGCCCAACGGGCCGCACTGATCGCCGAGGTGAGCCGTCAAATCGGGCAAATTGACCTGCTCATCCACTCCGCCGGGATCGGCAGCCACTCGTCGCTCAGCCAGCTTTCGGTGGATGAGGTGGAACAGGTCATGCAAGTGAATACATTGGCTCCGCTGGCGTTGACCGCGGGCCTGCTGCCGCTCCTGCCCAAAACGCAGCCGGGGTGCATCGTCAATATCGGCTCGATTGCCGGGGAGCTTCATCCGCCCGCGATGAGCCTGTACAGCGCCAGCAAAGCCGCCCTGCACGCCTTCAGCCAGGCCATCACAGCCGAGCTGGCCGGGACGAATATATCCTGCCTGTTGGTCATCCTGGCGGCGATGAGTGGAACGCGTTTCGTCCAGTCTATTCGCCATCCGGCGAGCGGCCAGCCAGGATGGTATCGGAAATTGGATGTGCCGCCTGCCCAGGCCGCCGTCCGCATCATCCGGGCTGTCGAGAAAAACCGAACACAGTTGGTGATCCCTGGCTGGTATGGAGCCATTATCACGCTCAGTGTGCTGTTTGCCCCGCTCACCCGGGCCATCACACAGGCTGCGTACCGCCGCCTGCGGGCCGCAGCCCGGCGTTGACAGTCATCGGCAAACGTGTTACTATGCCACCATAGTGGCACATTGGAGGCTAAAATGCAAGGACCAACTGTCAAACTCACCCTGCGTTTACCCGCCGCGCTGCATGAAAAGCTGCTTCGACGTGCTCGCGCCGCCAATCGTTCGCTGAACACCGTCATCGTCGAAAGTATTCAACAGAGCGCTGCAGATGAGAGTATGTATCCAGAAGAAAGCGAGCACGAAAAAATCAGACGAGTGCTGCGCGAAACCGGATTGCTGGAACCCCTCGGTCCCGAATGGAAAAAATATACCGAAAACGCCCCAGACATCACCCACGCTGAACTGCGCCAGATGCTGGAAGGCGTTCCTCCGCTTTCGGAAGCGATTATCGAAGAAAGAGATTCGCAGCGATGAACCTGTATTATTTCGATACGAGCGCGTTGGTCAAACTTTACATCGCAGAACAGGGAAGCCAATGGCTGGATCAATTGATCAATCAGACAAATTCATCCGGTGAATGGATCGCGACGATTGTTTTTTCCAAAGCTGCCATCATCGAAGCCGCGGCTGCACTTGCGCGGAGAAAGCGCGAAGGAAGAATCACAGCCGCTCAACAGAAAATGCTTTTGGAATTATTTATGAAAGACGTAGAAACCCGCTATAAAACCATCGCCATTTCCGATAGGTTGGTTTTTGATGCTACGGATCTGACCCAGGCTTACCCACTGCGGGGCTACGATGCCATCCACCTGGCAACTGCCTTGCAGCTCAACCATTCCGTGCGCGCCAGAGGCGTACCAACCATCACCCTGGTCGCTGCAGACGGGGTTCTGCTCCAGGCCGCCGCCGCCGAGAACCTGCTCACCGAAAACCCCAACCAACATCCCTGAATCAGGGCTACTTTCAACATTTCACCTTTAACGGAGCACTTCATGACCGACCTACCCAAAGCCTACGATTTCAAAGCCACCGAAGCCCGCATCTACGACTGGTGGGAAAAGAATGGTTATTTCAAACCATCCAGCGACCCCAACCGACCAGACTTCGACCCATCGAAGAAGCCTTTCGTCATATCTATCCCGCCGCCCAACGTCACTGGCGAGTTGCATTTGGGCCACGCCATGTTCGTCTCGATGGAAGACCTGATGATCCGCTACCATCGGATGAAGGGCTACTCGACGTTGTGGGTTCCCGGCTCCGACCACGCCGGGATCGCCACGCAATTACAGGTAGAGAAATCACTGGCAAAAGAGGGTCTCAACCGTGAACAGATCGGGCGCGAAGAATTTCTGAAACGCACCTGGGCCTGGAAAGAAAAATATGGCGGCATCATCACCCGGCAGATTCGCCGGTTGGGCGCCTCCTGCGACTGGGACCGCGAGCGCTTCACGCTCGACGCGGGTTTATCGCGAGCGGTGCGCGAAGCTTTCGTGCGGCTGTACGAAAAAGGCCTGATCTACCGCGGCCCGCGGCTGATAAACTGGTCGCCCGGCCTCAAGACCGCCGTGTCGGATTTGGAAGTGGAATACACCGAGGAAGACGCGACGCTGTATTATTTCAAATATATGTTGGCCCCTGAAACCCCAGGGGGTTCTAGCGAGGAATACATCCCCGTCGCCACCGTGCGCCCGGAGACGATCTTGGCCGACACAGCGGTCGCCGTTCATCCGGATGATCCGCGCTACCAGAGATTCATTGGCCGCAAGGCGGTCGTGCCCATGTTGGGCCGCGAAATCCCGGTGATTGCCGACACCTATGTTTCGCTAGAGTTCGGCACCGGGGCGCTGAAGATCACCCCCGGCCACGACCCCAACGATTACGAGATCGGGATGCGCCACGGGCTGCCGGTGCTCTCGATGCTCGACCGGGAGGCGAAAGTCACCCCGGTGGGCGGCCCCTACGCCGGGCTCGACCGCTTCGAGTGCCGCAAAAAACTGTGGGCCGACATGGAAACCGCCGGTCTGGTCATCAAGACCGAGCCGTACCGCACCACCCTGCCCCGCTCGCAGCGCGGCGGCGAGATCGTCGAGCCGATGGTCTCCGAGCAGTGGTTCGTCAAAATCCAGCCGCTGGCCGATGCCGCCCTGGAAGCCGTCCGCGATGGAAGCATCAAAATCGTGCCGGAACGCTTCGAGAAAGTCTATTTCAACTGGCTGGAGAACATCAAAGATTGGTGCATCTCGCGTCAACTGTGGTGGGGACACCGCATCCCGGTGTGGTACTGCGCCGACTGCGGAAAAATGACCGTGACCCGCGAGGATCCAAAAACCTGCGGGCACTGCGGCTCCCCAAAGATCGAGCAGGACCCCGACGTACTGGATACATGGTTCTCCTCTGGCCTGTGGCCTTTCTCCACCCTCGGCTGGCCCGACGAAACCCCCGACTACAAATATTTCTACCCGACATCTTATATGGAGACCGGCTACGACATCCTGTTCTTCTGGGTGGCGCGCATGATCATGAGCGGGCTGGAATACACCGGGAAAATCCCGTTTAATACCGTCTACCTCCATGGGCTGATCCGCGACGAGCATGGGCGCAAGATGAGCAAATCGTATGGCAACGTGATTGACCCGCTGCCCGTGATGGACGAGATGGGCACCGATGCCCTGCGTTTCACCCTGCTGGTCGGTTCCACTCCCGGCAACGATATGAGTCTGAGCCTGAAGAAGGTGGAGGCGAACCGTAATTTTGCCAACAAACTGTGGAACGCGGGGAGGTTTGTGATTTCAGCGATTCAGGGGATAGGGGAAATGGGGCAAGAGACTCCTTCTCCCACCCCCTATCCCCTTTCCCCTGCATCCTGGACTTTGGCTGATTCTTGGATTTGGGCGCGGCTTCAGAACCTGGTTCGCGATGTCGAACGGTTATTCCAAGCATTTCAATACGGAGAAGCCGGGCGGATGATCTTCGAATTCTTTTGGGGCGACTTTGCTGATTGGTACGTGGAAGTGGCGAAGCTGCAACTGGCGGGAGATCGCCCAATGGCTACACGCACAGCGGAAACGCTGGCGCGTGTGCTGGATACCTGCCTGCGCCTGCTGCATCCTTTCACCCCCTTCGTGACTGAGGAGTTATGGGGACACCTCAAACGCACGCTCGCCGAATCCCCCATCCCCTATCCCCTGGCTCCCGAGGCGCTCATCGTCGCCCCTTGGCCCGAGCCGCGACCGGTGGAGAATTGGGAAGCCCAAAAGGTTGCTGATTTCACCCTGATCCAGGATATCGTACGCTCGATCCGCAATCTGCGGGCAGAGCGCAACGTCAAACCCAGCAAGCGCTTGTCTGCAACACTGGTATCTGGCTATGCGCAGTTGTTGAGGGAGCAATCTGCTGTGATCGCCGGCCTGGCCCAGCTCGACGAGAATCAAATCTCGATTTTCGAAACGCTGCCATCCCGACCCGAAGGTCATGTGGCGCTGGTTGTTGGCCCCGCGGAAATCTACCTGCCCCTTGCGGGTTTGGTGGATACCACCGAGGAGCGCGCCCGTTTGTCGAAAGAGTTGGCTGAAATCGGGGGGCAGGTCGCCCGTCTCGAAAAACTGCTATCCAGCGATTTCGCCAACAAAGCCCCCGCTCCGGTGGTTCAGAAAGAACGTGATAAACTGTCAGGGTACAAAGAAACTGCGGAAAAACTAAGGGATCAATTGTCACAACTAGGCGAATGAGATGAGGCGGTTGTTGCGATGTGGCGTCTAATTTTCTCCTCTCCCGACAGCCAGCCGAAAGAGATCGAAGTCAAATCGGGCCTGAGCTCCGCGGGGCGCATGTCGTCGAACGATATTGTCATCGAGGATACCGCCGCATCGCGGCGGCACGCCGAATTTGTTTACGATTCCATCTCGAATAGCCTTCTCATCCGCGACCTCAACAGCACAAACGGCACCTATGTCAATCGCCAGCGCATCGCCGGCGAACACACCCTCAAATCGAATGATGTGATTCGCATCGGGCAGGTGAACATCACCGCCATCGAAACCAACGGCGAGACGATCCGGCGAGGATTATCGGGTACGCACGAGCTGAATCGCAACCTGGTGCTCGAATCTCTCGATCAGCACGCCATCCTGCTGTACGAAGTCTCGCGCCAGCTCAATACGGTGCTGGATGTCGAATCGGCGCTGAAAGAAGTGACGATCCTGCTCAAGCGTGCTATGGGGGCTGACTTGTGCGAAGTCATCCTGGCAGAGAGCTTCTCGAAGCTCGATCCGCGCCGCTTTCCGGGCTGTATGATCCGGCAGGTGGTCCTGAATTTGGGCGCCGAGATCACCCCCGACCTGGGCACTTACGAAGCCTGCCAGGATCAGCCCAGGGCGTCCGAGAAAATCCGGTCGGCTATGTGCGTGCCGGTCTCGAGCGGCGAGGATGTGCTGGCGGTTTTGGTGATCGCCCGCACCCATGAAAATATACGCCCCTTCGACCAACGCGAGCTGCAATTGGCAGTTGCTATCGGCCATCAGGCCGCGCTCACCCTCCAACGAATGTCACTGCTCGAAAAAGTCCGCAAAGAACAACAGGTTCAGCATCTCTTGCGCCGCTTCCTGGCTCCACAGGAAGCCGAATACCTGCTTCAGGATTACCTCAAAAATGGCAGCCTGCCTGGCCTGTCCGAGCGGAAAGTCACCATTTTATTCTCCGACCTTGCCGAATCCACCCTGTTCGCGGAGCGGCTGGGGGCGCAAAACTTCGCCGAAATATTGAATTGCTTTTATCAAGATTGCAGCGAAGCGATCTTCAAATTCAATGGGATCCTGCGTTACCTGGGGGATGGGGTCATGGGGATATTCGTCGAGACGCCTTCGTGTTCCAACCCGGCAGAGAACGCGGTCCGAGCAGGGCGTGAGCTATTGCGACGTGTCAAGAAAACGGGCCATTTACACAAGGATGTGCGCATCATCGCCGGGGTGGCAATCAACACCGGTATGGCGATGATCGGCTATGTGGGGACACAGGATCGGGCGGAATTCACGGTGATCGGCGACCCGGTCAATGTGGCCTTTCGGATGCAGGAATTTGCACGCCCCTACCGGTTGGTCGTCGGGCCGGAGACTGCCGCCGCGATTGGCGACAAATTCCAAATGCAGCCCATTGGCGAGGTCACGCTCAAGGGCCGCACCAGACCGGTGCAGATTTTCGAAGTATCAGCCCATTAAGCCAGCTTGCACCGCAACCGTTCGGCGCGGTGTTCCAATTCCCCCTGCCAGCGCGCCCGCTCGAAACGCGGGAATGCCGGCGAGAAGATTCGCTCCAGGGCTGCCTCTGTCCAGCGCAGCGCCTCGGCGGGATTGCGCGCTTCGTGCTCGTAGTATTTCGCCAATTCCTCGAAGGCATAGAGCGCCTGCGGGCCGCCGTCCAATTGGGCGGCCTGCTCCCATAGGGTCACCGCCCCCGCCCAATCGCCGCGTCGTTTCAACACGAAGGAGAGCCGCCGCCGGGTGTCGGCGACCACTTCGGGGGGCAACCCCGCTTCGAGGCTATCCAAATAAAGCTGAACAGCCTCCTCGGTGCGTCCCAAATCCTCGAACAACCGCCCTATCGCCGCCTGGTCGAGCTTGTGTGGGGCCGTGCCGTGCAGGGGATCTTCGAGCAGATGGGCGATGTGGTTGAGTAAAGCCGACATCGCCAAAACATCCATCGCATTGTGATAAAGCACGCTCGCCAGTTGGCGGGCATCGCCGCTGCGCAGGTAGTCGAAGTAAAGCTGGGGGATCATCCAGCCGGGCACATCGTCCTGGGTGCGCTGAGCGCCCAGGATTTCGTATTCGAGCGTGCCGAGGGTGCGGCTGGGGAAACGGTCACGCCACAGGCGGCGCGCCAGGTGCAGCAGATCGAGCTGCGCCAGCGGCTTGAGCGGCGATTTCCAGCCCTGGAGCAGGTAGCGGGTGTTGAGCAGCGGCACATCGAAAGCTTTGCCGTTGAAGGTGACGAGGACTTCACAGGGGGCCAGGAATTTTTCGAGCGCCAGGAGGTGCGCTGGCTCCTCGGTGAGGTCGCGCATGAAGAACTGGGCTAATCGGAAGCCTTCTGAATTTAGATAGCCTACGCCGACCAGGAAAACGTAAGTACCTGCGCCGCCCTGCAGGCCGGTGGTCTCGACATCGAGGAAATAGAACGATTCGAGGGGATTATCGAGGATACGCGGTTCTTCAGCCCAGGCGGCGATGGCTTCGAGCGGGCTGGTCACGGCAAGCGGAGTGTGGCCGTAGGTGTGCTGAGGGGGATACACCGCTTCGATGAGGTAAGCCAGCCCGGCGGGGGTTTCCTGCAACCGGCCAGGGGCTACCCGCTCGATGGGGAAATTATCCGGCTCAGGCGCGGGCTGTAAATCTTTCGCGCCCACTTTCACGCCGAGAGCTTTGAGCTTATCCGATAGTGTGGGCATGGGGAAAGAGTGGAGGGAGGAGGGTGGAGGGTGGAGGATTATCGCTGACGGCTGGCGGCTGACTGCTATCCGCTGTCCGGCATTTTATCACCGATTGAGGCCATTCATTGACATGAGACTCTGTTTCGAGTAAACTGCCCGCATGAAACCGGGAAAAATCCGACCGCTGGCGCTGTGCGTTTTCCTGCACGAGGGAAAAATTCTCGTCACCGAATATTTTGATCGAGCCAAACAGCAAGTATTCTACCGCCCACCGGGGGGCGGCATCAAGTTTGGTGAATACAGCCGGGAGGCGGCAACGAGGGAAATCCGCGAGGAAATGGGGGCAGAGATGGTTGACGTGTGTTACCTCGGTACCATCGAAAACGTGTTCATTCATAACGGCGAGCAAGGCCACGAGATCGTGCTGTTATACCGCGCCAGTTTCGCTGATCCAACTTTCTACGATCAGGCCATCATCGAGGCCGATGAGGAAGGCGAAAAACTGAAGATGGTTTGGAAACCGCTGGCTGAGCTTCACTCCGAGGGTGTTCCGCTCTACCCGACCGGTTTATTCGAGCTTTTGAGCCAATCTGAATGCGAGGGCATACGATGATTCCGGCAATTCTTTTGGGCGTGATCCTATCCACTCTCTACGGCGCTGCCTTTCACTTATGGCGTGGCGGCAATCTGGGGCGACTGATACTCTATTTGGCCTTGAGCTGGGTGGGATTTTGGACCGGTCATTTCATGGCTGGCTACTTCGGCTGGACATTCGACAGCCTGGGGCAATTACACCTGGGGACAGCCACATTCGGCAGCTTTTTATTTATTGGGATTGGTTATTGGTTGAGCCTGGTAAGGGTGGAAAAGAAATAAACAAAAAAATCCCTCTCAATTTCGAGAGGGATTTCCGGTTTTTTGGTTTTCAATGATCAGGCGGCAGCAACGACATTCGCAGCCTGCAAGCCCTTGGGGCCTTGCTCGATGGTGAACTCCACCTTTTGACCTTCCTGGAGAGTGCGGAATCCATCGGTCTGAATGGCCGAATAGTGCACAAACACATCCGGGCCATCCTCGCGTGCGATGAAACCGTAGCCCTTGCTGGCATTGAACCATTTGACCGTTCCAATTACACGTTCGCTCATTACATCTTCTCCTACAGAATGATGAAAAAAAGGTTATTATGGCGAGTATGTGGTCCTGTGTGGTCGTTGGTGAACTGGTAATCCCAGTTAAAACACGACCGGCCCGAACGTCACTGCTCTGTTCAGACCGGCTGAAACCGCCGATTCCCATCGAGAACTCACGTGCCGCCTTACTGAGGGGAGTTTATCAGGCAACAGCTTTTTCGTCAAGGGACTTTGAGTCTGGGCTGGCTGCGTGAAATTTTTATGGTGATGAGTCTTGTGGTAAGATAAATAGTGCAATCATTACAATGACCGTTCGAATCTCCAGCAGGATAGAAAAACTATGAAGAAGCATGATCTACCCTCCCTACGCAACAAATTTTTCGCATTTTCCATGATTGCACCCGTGCTCTTGCTCATCATCATTGCTTCGCTCACCATTCTGGCATTCAAAAGCGACAGTTTTCGCAACCTGTTATTCTTGAGCCTGGGACTGGGCCTGATCATTGCCGTGTTCGTCGCCAACGAAGGGGAAAGGCAAATCTCCAAAGCCTTTTCGGATTTCACGACTGCAACGCGACAATACGAGGAGACCTGCGCCAGCCTGGAAAAAATTGTAACCGAACAAAATACATCCATTGCATCACTCGAAACCCAATTGATCGCATTGAAAACCGAAAACGAGAAACAAATCGCACAGAACGTTCAAGATCAAGCAGCGGGACAGCAAGCGATCGAAACGATCCGCCAGTTGAATGAACGGAACACGATTTTAGACCGTGAATTGACCCTGCTCAAACGAGTGATAGCCGCCACAGCCTCTGACTTAGAGGTCAACGACATCCTCGAGGTGGTCTGCGATGAGCTGGTGCGGGCTTTTGGCGTTGATCAGTCGGCAGCCGCACTGCTCGATGAGAGCGGCGAAACCCTGACAGTGGTTGCAGAATGCCGCGCCGAGACTGGGTCGAGCGCCCTGGGGGTCGTTATCCCGGTCGAAGGCAATCCGGCGACGTTGTACGTTCTCAAACACAAATCGCCCCTGGCGCTGGCCGACGCTCAAAACGACATCTTGCTCGCTCCCGTTCGCGAGCTGATGCGTCAGCGCGGGGTGGTCTCGTTACTGCTCCTGCCGGTCATCGTGGGAGGCCAGGTGGTTGGAACCCTCGGACTGGATTCCTGGACTCTGCGCGAGTTTACCGAACACGAGATCGAGCTGGCAGCCAGTGTGACCTCGGCCACCGCCCGCTCACTCGAATTAGCCTGGACTGTGGAAAAATTGGTAAAATCTGGATAATTGGTCTCGAAAGGAAACCCTATGATACGCGTTGAATCGCTTCTCTCTGCACGGCTTTTTCTGACGCCGCATGTCGTTGGAAATCGCCTGTATTTTCTTAGCAACATAAGCGGACATCTCAGCCTGTACGGCATGGATTACGGCGGCAGTGTGCCCGAGCCGCTCCTGCCTCCCAATATTGCTTTGCACAACCCCCATCTGATTGACGGTGAGGCGCTTTTTGTCTTCCCCAAGCTGGATAAGATCCTGGTGATGATTGACCGCGACGGAGACGAGAACTACCAGCCGATGCTCATCCCCACCGAGGGTGGTTTTCCTGAATCGGCGTTCGACAATTTCTTCGCCAATTACCGCGTTCACCTGGGCCACTGCGATTCGGAACGCAACATCGCGTACTTCATCGCCGAATCGCGCAGCGAGCAGATGAACGAGACCTACCGAGGCAACCTGGAAAGCGGCGAACTGGTCAAGCTGGGGGCAAGCCCATGGGGTCATTACCCTGCCGCGATCAACGACGATCACACCCAGGCTATTCTGATTGACGGCTACACCGTGGGCGACCAGGTGCTCTACCTGTGGAAACAAGGCGATGGAGAGGCTGAATTGCTGTATGGGACGCCGCTCGAAGAACGCGCCGAAGGCCAGAAAGTACCGCTGCTCGGCTTTCAGGGTGGGCACATCGCGCCGGGCAATCGCGGACTTCTCTTCCAGAATGCCTTGTTCAGCGACACGTACGGTCTGGGATACCTGAGTTTCGCCAATCCCCAGGAAATCAAACCCGTAACCATAACCGGCGTCGTTCATACCGGAAGCGGCGAAATGGGCGGGATGGAACATCTGACTGGCAATCGTTATTTGGTCGCCTATAATATTGACAGTTGTTCCTGGCTGTACGAAGGTGTTTTTGACGAAACTGCACTGACCCTGAATCTCGAAATGGTGCTTTGCGGTCAGGGCGTGCTTGCCAATGGTGTTTTGGAGGCCAGCCACTACGATCAAACCGGCGACCGGTATGCGCTCTCCTTCTCAACCGCAACTTCCCCAACCCAAATTTACACGATCGAAGGCAAAGACCGCAAAACCATCGTCCGTCACACCCGCGAGCGCATCCTGGGCATATCGGGAGACTGGCTCTCCGCCGGCGAGGATGCATCCTTCACATCCTTCGACGGCACGCGCGTCTCGGCGCGGCTGTACTTACCGGCTGAAACGTTTGGCTTCAAGTCGCCGCATCCGCTGGTCTATTACATCCACGGCGGCCCGCAGGGACAGGAACGCCCCGATTTTGCCTGGTTTTCGATGCCGCTCATCCAGTTCCTGACACTCAACGGCTTCGCAGTATTCGTCCCCAACGTGCGCGGCAGCACCGGTTATGGGTTGAATTACACCAAGCAAGTAGACCGCGACTGGGGCGGGCAGGACCGCCTGGATCATGTCCACGCCATGAAAGTGCTGGCCTCCGACAAGCGAATTGACACCCAACGGGCAGCAGTTATTGGACGATCCTACGGCGGCTACATGACCCTCATGCAAGTGGGCCGCCACCCGGATCTTTGGTCAGCGGCAGTAGATATGTTCGGGCCTTACGATCTGATCACTTTCATAGATCGCATCCCCGAGACCTGGAAGCCATATTTCGCCATCGAGGTCGGCGACCCGAACAAACCCGAGGATCGCGCCTTACTTGTCGAGCGTTCGCCGCGCACCTATATTGACAACCTGGCCTGCCCGATGCTCGTCATCCAGGGCAAGAACGACCCGCGCGTTGTCGAGCGAGAGTCGCGCGATCTGGTGGAGCACCTGCGATCCATTGGGAAAAACGTCGAATACCTGATGTTCGAAAACGAAGGCCATGACGTTCTCAAGTACGAAAACCGCGTCGCATGTTACAACACCATTACCGAGTTTTTCAAGAAGCATTTGAGACCATAAAACGTGAAACGTAATGCGTAAAACGTAATTAACTTTTTACGTTTTACGCATTACGTTTCACGAGGACCCCCAATGACCCAACCTCCCACCTCCTCCCTCGCCCAACCTGGCGACCTTGCCCAGCTCATCTCATCCACCAACAAACGCTTTCTCATCACCCTCGTCCCCGATGGACAATTGCACACGCACCGGGGTATTCTCCAGCACAACGAATTGATCGGCAAGCCATGGGGCAGCCAGGTCAACACCCATCTTGACAGTCCCTTCACCCTGTTGCAACCCTCTCTCGCCGATCTGCTGCAAGAGACCAAGCGCATCACCCAAATCATGTATCCCAAAGATGTCGGGCTGGCGCTGATGCACATGGATATTCAACCCGGCCGGCATGTCATCGAAGCGGGCACCGGCTCCGGCGGGCTGACAAGTGTGTTAGCAGCGATGGTCGGCCCGCAGGGACGCGTGACCACCTATGAGAGCCGGCCCGAGATGCAAAAACTGGCCCAGAAAAACCTGGCCCGCCTGGGACTCGCCGACCGGGTGACCTTCAAGCTGCGTGACATCCTCGAGGGCTTCGACGAAACCGACGCGGATTCCCTGTTCCTGGATGTTCCCAACCCCTACGATTACATGGCGCAGGTCCGGCGGGCGCTCAAGTCGGGTGGATTCTTTGGCTGTATTTTGCCCACCACCAACCAGGTCTCGAAATTGCTGATCGCCCTGCATCGCGAGCACTTTGCTTTCGTAGATGTGTGCGAAATCTTGCTGCGCTATTACAAAACTGCCGCCACCCGCCTGCGCCCCACCGACCGCATGGTGGCCCATACCGGCTTTCTCATCTTCGCCCGCCCGGTGGCGATGGACATGCCCATCGAAGACCAACCGGAGGAGCCGGAATTGGCTATTTGAGTGAAAGGCATCCTGAGCGTAGTCGAAGGATGCCGTTTAGCAGCAGTTTGGCGCTCTTCGACTACGCTCAGAGCGCCTTTCACAAGGAGATAGCTTATGCGTCGCGGCCGTATATTTACCCGAGGGATGCGCTATCGCCCAAGGCCCGCCCAGGCCCCGCTCGGCGCTGGCCCGCAGCGGGCGCTCATCCGCGCCAACCGGTTGATGGAAGTCGGCGATTTTGCCAATGCCGCCCAGCTTTACGACAACCTGGCACGCGGCGCGCACGATTTTGGCCGCCCCCGGCAGGCTGCCCACCTGTACCTGCAAGCCGCCCGCGCTTTGCTGCTCGACGGGCAAATCAGCGCCGGATTGAACGTCTTTTTCGAGGGTTTACGCTTGCTGGCTACCGTCACCGAATGGGCCAGGGTGGATGAGATTGGCAACCGCGCCATCACCGAGCTGAATCGAAACGGCTATCCACAGCCTGCCCAAGATATCGGCCAATGGCTGGAGGCCAACCGGCCCGCCGGCCTTCCCGCCTCCAGCCAGGCAGCGCGCCCTCAACCGGTTTCGCGCCGCCCATTTCTGCCAGCCAATTGCCCTTCTTGCGGCGCGACCCTCCGCCCCGATGAAATCGAATGGCTGGACGAAACCAGCGCCGAATGCGCCTACTGCGGGAGCATCATCAAACCCAAGGAATGATCCCGATGTCCCTGCCCCCGCTCACCGAGGCCGAGATCGCCAACCGCCTGGTCAACGTCCGTTATCCCGACCGCGAATACACGCTGCCGCCCGGCCTGCTGCCCGATCCCTGCCGGTCAGCCGCGGTGCTGATTCCCTTCTTGCGAGACGAGACCGGCGGCGGTTGGCGCATCCTCTTCACACGGCGCACCGACACCCTCGCCGACCACAAAGGGCAGGTAGCCTTTCCCGGCGGGCGCTACGACCCCGGCGATCCATCCCCGGAAGCCACTGCGCTGCGAGAAGCCTACGAGGAAATCGGTCTCGAATCCAAAGATGTGCGCGTCTTGGGCCGGCTGGCCGATTTTCGCACGATCACAAATTTTTGCGTCACCCCGGTGGTGGGCGTCATCCCCTGGCCCTATCCGCTGCGGCTTGCGGCAGAAGAGGTCAGCCGGGCTTTCACCATCCCCTTGGGTTGGCTCGCCGATGAGGCCAATTACGAAATCAAGCAGCGCCAGTTGCCCGACAGCCACAGGCACATCCCGGTCGTCTATTTCAAGCCTTTCGACGGCGAGGTGCTGTGGGGCATCAGCGGAACGATCACGCTGGCATTGCTTCAAACGCTAAAGAATCAAGAAATATCCGCTTAAGAAGGCAGGAAAACAGAAAAAAAGGCACAATTCCTACTTTCCAGTCTTCCTGAGATGCAATTATTGATGTCTCAAAAGCGCAATAACAAAATTAGTGAAAGTCCAGTGCCTAACAGAAAAAAGCCACACTCGCCAATCTTGAAGAAAGAGGCTTTGCCCTGATTATGGATCTTATAAAAGCCCTGCTCGGAATTCGCTCCATGGGCATGGCGGCTGCGCTGCGCGCCATGCAATATGCGCTGATGCGCGACCGTCTCGACCGCCGGTTCAAGACGCCGAAGAAAAAACGCCGCCGGGCAGTCTTACCGGTTACGCCGGGGCTGGTGCTCAGCACAAAACTCATCCCCAGCGGGGCACGCTTCCATTTCGAACGCGCCGATCTCGAAATCATTTTCCTGGCGCCCGACCTGGCGCGCATCACCTGGCAGGTGTTCCCCCAAACCCGCAACACGAAAACCCCGGTGAGCTACATCGAGCCGACCGCCGGCTTTGCCAACAATCACGCTCAGGCGCGCGCCCGCTGGCCCGATGTGACCGACAAATGGCAGGCTGACCTCGAAGAAATGACCTTTTCCACGCGAGCCATGCAAGTCGTGGTGCAGGGAGACGGCGGCTTGATCTATCGCACCCTGGAAGGGAGAATCTTGCGTGAAGAGCTGCCGCCGGAATTTCTCGATGGGACGATCACCCATCGGGCGCTGCTGCAACCCGAGGAGCACATTTACGGCCTGGGCGAACGCTCCGGTCCCCTCAACCGGCGCGGCGGCTCGTACAAAATGTGGAACACCGATCCCGGCGGGCATTACACCATCGGCACAGATCCGCTGTATGTTGGCATTCCGGTGTACGTGTCGCTCCATGCAGAAGGCTCATACCTGGCATTCTACGAGAACTCCTACCCGGCGACTTTCACCTTCGAGACCACCGCCGAGATGAGCTTCGAGGGCGGCTTGCTGCGCTATTACGTCATCCCCGGGCCGATTCCACGCGCCATCGAACGGTACACCGAGCTGACCGGGCGTTCCGACCTGCCGCCGCGCTGGTCGCTTGGCTACCACCAATGCCGGTGGGGATACAAATGCGAGGCCGATATCCGGCAAGTTGTAGAGGGATTCAAAGCCAACGATTTGCCGATCAGTGTCATTCATCTCGACATTGATTACATGAAAGGCTACCGCGTGTTTACGGTGAACCCCGAGGCTTTTCACGATCTCAAAGGGCTGGCGCGTGACTTGGAGGCAGACGGAATCAAATTGGTGGCGATCCTCGACCCCGGAGTCAAACGAGACCCCCGGTTCGATGTCTACCGGGATGGCGTGAAGAAGGGTGTATTCTGCAAATTACCTAACGGGAAAACATTGCACGGGCTGGTTTGGCCGGGTTGGTCGGTTTACCCGGATTTCACCAACCCCAAAACGCGCGAATGGTGGGGCAGCTACTACCCCCGGCTGCTCGACGCCGGCATTGCCGGCATCTGGCACGACATGAACGAGCCAACCTCCTTCACTGCCTGGGGCGATATGGCTCTGCCGCTGGCTACCTGCCACGATCTCGATGGGCATGGAACCGACCACCGCGAGGGGCATAATCTCTACGCGCTGCTGATGGCCCAGGCCGGCCACGAGGCGCTGCGCCTGCACCGTCCTGACCGGCGGCCGTGGATCATCACCCGCGCCGGGTGGGCCGGGATGCAGCGCTATTCCTGGAACTGGACTGGCGATACGGAAACATCCTGGAGCGCCCTGCGGATGACAATCCCCGAGGTGCTTGGCTTGGGGCTGTCAGGGGTACCATTCAGCGGGCCAGACATCGGCGGGTTCAGCGGCGGGCCAACCG
>DYIZ01000001.1:0-22063 GCA_020723385.1 Candidatus Aquidulcis sp. | reverse complement strand
AATTGTACCTGCGCTGGTTCCAGGTCGCGGCTTTCATGCCATTCTTCCGCACGCACTCCGCCATCGGCACACCGCCGCGCGAGCCGTGGATATTCGGCGAGCCGACCACGTACATCGTGCGCGAATTTCTGAAGCTGCGCTACCGCCTGCTGCCCTATCTCTACACTCTGGCCTGGGAAGTCTCAGAGACCGGCCGCCCGCCCTTGCGTCCGCTGTTTTGGATGGATGCTGCGGATGAGCGCCTGTGGGAAATTGACGATGCGTTTCTGCTCGGCGATACGCTGCTGATCGCCCCGGTGGTGGAACAGGGAGCACTCAGCCGTAAAGTTATCCTGCCGAAGGGAAACTGGTACGACTTCTGGGATGATACGCGGTATTCCGGCCCTGGCGAGATCGAGGCGGCGGCTCCGCTGGAGCGCATCCCCATGCTGGTGCGCGCCGGCAGTGTACTGCCCCTGGCGGAAGATGATCATCTTACTCTCCACGTATTCGCCCCCGCCGGGGAGGCTACTCTCCCGGCAGCGCGCAACACCCTCTTTAGCGACGCCGGAGATGGGTACGGCCCCGACCGGGTGGATCATTTCCAACTATCGCAGACTCCCAATGGGTTCGAGATAATTCGCCAATCCGAAGGCGAATATCCCTTCCCCTATCGAGCAGTCACTGTGCAATGGCACGGGGTCGCTGTCAAAAAGGCATGGGTGGATGGCGTCGAAACCCCGGTCGAGGATAATGCTATCGAAGCTGGAGCTTTCTCGATGGTCAAAATCGAGACACAGTAAATCACAATATTGCCTGCAATAGGCATTTGGAAACCAGTCAGGTCAATATCCGGCGACCGGAACGTGGACTGTCGTCCACTTAGAGCGTAAACTTAGAGCATCAGGATGAAACGTTTTCTATTCCAACATTGGATGTTGTTTAGCATGGCGGCGCTCATCACCGGGGCTGGCTGGATTGTCGCCAGCCGAGCCGCGCCGGGCAGCATGGCGACGAGCGCACCCGCTCCCAGGCAGGGATTCCTGGCGCCCGAAATCAGCCTGTCGAACGCCGGTGGCGAACTGGTCACCCTCTCTGAGCTGCAAGGTAACGTGGTGTTGGTCAATTTTTGGGCAAGCTGGTGCCCACCCTGCATCGCCGAGATGCCCGACCTTCAACAAGTGTATGCCGATTATGCCAGCCAGGGATTTGTGATCCTGGGTATCAACGCAACTGACCAGGATAGTGCGGAAACCGCGCTGGATTTTATCGAAGATCATGAATTGACCTTTCCAATCTTGTTCGATGTGGATGGGAGCGTCTTTTCGAGATACGAAGTTCCCGCTTTGCCCACAACCTATTTCATTGACCGGCAGGGCGAGATTCAGGAAGTCGTCGTGGGGGGGCCAATTTCGGAAGCGATGCTGCGCACACGGATCGAAGCTCTTTTACGGGAGAAGCGCTGATGCTGCCGGTATTACACATCGGCCCGCTGGCGCTGCCAACAACCGGCCTGGTTTTGATCATTGGTTTGTGGCTGGCGCTGTCCATCCCCGAACGCCAGGCTGCAAAGCGCGGCCTGGCTCCAGATCAGATGTACCGCCTGACTTTCACCGGGCTGCTGGCAGGGATTGTTGGAGCCAGGTTGTTGTACGTGTTCCGTTTCCCGGGTGTGTTCCTGGCTGACCCGCTGGCGATTTTGTCGCTGAATGCGGGCTTGTTGGATGTGTGGGGCGGGGTTGTCGCGGGGGGATTGGCAGCAGGATTTTACGGCTGGCGCAAGGGGCTGGCGTTGTGGCCCACACTCGACGCGCTGACGCCACCTTTTGCGATTGTGGCGGTAGCCATCGGGGTGGCGCACTTTACATCGGGAGATGCTTTCGGAGCGCCGTCATCTGCGCCGTGGGCAATCGAGTTATGGGGCGCGCGGCGGCATCCATCGCAGGTATATGAAATCATTGCCGCCGGGGCAATCTTATTGGCGATATGGCCGTGGTCCAAAAGCAAAGCGATGAATATGCCGGGGGTGTCGTTTCTCACCTTCACAGCGTTGACAGCCGGGGCGCGGCTGTTTCTGGAAACCTTTCGCGGCGACAGCGTGCTCTTGCCGATGGGGCTGCGCAGCGCGCAGGTAACTGCGTGGCTCGTTCTGGGGTTGAGCCTGTGGCTGCTGGGGAAGCGGGCAAAAGAGCAAGTGAGCAAATAAGCAAATCGGCAAACCAGCAAATAGGCAAGCAAATGGATGAGGCAAAAATGGATCAGGTGATTATCAAGGATTTGCTCGTGCGCGGCGTCATTGGGGTCAATCCCGAAGAACGCGACAACGAACAAGATATTCTGATCAACCTGGTGCTTTTCAACGATCAACAGCGGGCGGGTGAAACTGATGATCTCGCCGACAGTGTGAGCTACAGCGCGGTAGCAAATAAAATCGCCGCACACGTGAAGGATGTGCGGCGATTCACCGTAGAGGCCCTGGCGGCTGACCTGGCGAGGCTATGCCTCGAAGAGCCAGGGGTCCAGCGAGTACGGGTGCGGGTCGAGAAACCCCATGCGGTGCTCTTGGCGAGATCGGTGGGGGTGGAAATCGAGCGGGGAAAGCTATCAGGGGATGGCTGAGTCCTAGAAGCGCATAGGGGTGGCGCCGCGCGAAATGTTATCCAGAAATTCCTGACGGGTTGCCATATTCGAGCGGAAAGCGCCATGCATAGCCGAGGTGGTCATGCGGGCGTCGTGCTTTTTCACACCGCGCATCATCGTACATAGATGCAGCGCTTCGACGACAACGGCAACCCCTCGCGGGTGAAGCAGTTCGTTGATCATGTCGGCAATCTGGCGGGTCAAGCGTTCCTGCACCTGAAGCCGCCGTGCGAACAGGTCAACGATACGGGGGATTTTCGACAACCCGATAACACGCCCATTGGGCAAATAAGCAATGTGAGCGCGCCCCATAAATGGTAAAAGGTGGTGCTCGCACAGGCTGTAGAATTCGATATCACGAACGATCACCATCTCGTCATATGAGACATCGAAAACCGCATCATTGACCAGGGCGACTGGATCAACACGGTAACCGGCGAGCAGCTCGCTGTACATACGCGCGACACGCTGTGGTGTGTGGCGCAGCCCTTCTCGCTGGGGATCTTCTCCAAAGGCGAGCAGCATTTGTGCCATAACCTGTTCTACTGTATCCCGGTCAATATCGCCAACCTGGGGCAGCTCGTCAAATTCTTCGGGGGTATCATCGTCGTCGAACATAGGTTTCGTAAAAAAGTGGCGAAGGAAACCCTTCGCCACCTATAGTCACAACAGGTAACAAGAATTATCCTAGCTCAGGCTCGATCAGGCCGTAGTTTCCGTCGCGGCGCTGATACAAGACGTTGATGGCATTGGTGTTGACGTTGAAGAACAGGAAGAAATTCTCGTGGCCGAGCAAGACCATCTGTTCCATAGCCTCGTATTCATCCATCGGTGCAAGGGCGAACTTCTTGCGGCGAACGATTGTCGGGCCGACTTCTTCTTCAACGGGTGCTTCTTCTTCGATTTCTTGAGCGACATCGGACGCAGGGCGGCCATCACCACGGCCACGCTGGCGCTTGCCTTTAAATCGCTCCATGCGGCGTTGAATTTTATCTACAGCTTCATCGAATGCTGCAAATACATCATCGGAGCGCTCTTCGGCGCGTAAGATAATGCCCTTGCCGCGCACAGTAATCTCAGCTACCTGGCGGTCGGATGCGCTCCGGGCAGATTTCAAAAAGGACAAATCAACACGGGTCTCCTCGACATTGGTCAAATAACGGTCTAGTTTCGAAACTTTCTTCGTAATATAGTCCTGAATCCGATCGGTAACATCCATATTGTGTCCATAGATTTCTACTTTGATGGTCATGTTATTCCTCCAAGAAAAGGTTTTCAAACATCCACGAGAGGTTCAATCTCTGCATGGTTGGTTTTTTCTGGCTGCACAGCGCGGGCAAGGGTGAGCCCGAAAACCTGATGCGCCCCCGCACCCAGCAATGCCGAAGCGCAGGCATCCAAGGTAGAGCCACTGGTCGCAACATCGTCAATAACCAACACGGTTTTATTTACAACGATCTCGCTCGATGCCTGGAATGCGCCAGCCACATTCTCGCGGCGTAATTTTGCAGTTAGCCCGACCTGAGAGCGAGTTTCACGCACACGTTGAAGAGCCTGGGGTTGATATTCCAGCTTACATCCTAATGCCACAGGTCTGGCTAACAAAGCGGACTGATTATATCCACGCTCTGCTAAACGGGCAAGACCTAGAGGCACTGGCGTTACCAGATCAACCGGCCAGGCAAGACTTTTCAAAGTTTGCATAAGGGGTATGGCTAATGCCTCACTTAATGCAACATCGCGCCGATACTTCAAGCGGTGAAGGGCTTCGCGCAGAGGCCCGCCAAAAACGGCCCAGGATCGGAGTGCGACAAACGAATAAGGCGACCCCTGACACCGTGCGCATAATTCATTTCGACTTTGGGGTTGACCACAATGGTCACAAATGGGGGGCTTAATAACACGTACGCTGCTCTGACAGTCAGCGCACCAGCGTTTTCCGGCCGCTCCACAACCTCCACAGCGAGGTGGAAATAACCAATCTAGAGCGGTCCAAACAGCCTTATATAATTCATAAGCCAGGTTGCCCGATTCAGACATAGTACCTCGACTCGGAACGACCTAACTACAAGATAAAAATGGCTACTGTAAAGCGCCGATCACACCTGAAGAGATAATCTTCAGGACTGCTGGAACCATCAAAACAATACAAATAGATGGAAAAATAAACAAACCCATTGGAATGAGCATTTTGATTGGGGCTTTATGTGCTTCTTCTTCTGCTATTTGCCGCCGCTTGACGCGCATTTGGTCTGCCTGTATGCGCAAGACCTGCGACATACTAACGCCAAGTTGCTCGCTCTGGATAACAGCGGCGACAAAGCTGGTCATTTCTGGAATGCCGAGGCGATCGGCCATATCGCGCAAGGCCTCACGACGAAGCTTCCCAAGTTGAACCTCACGTACAACCCGGCCAAATGCCCGAGCAAGCTCATTGGTCCACTTTTCATATATTTTTGCCATCGCAGCATCGAAGCCCAGCCCAGCCTCGACACAAATCGTCAATAAGTCGAGGGCATCTGGCATAGCTTTGCGAATCTCTTTCTGGCGGCGCGATACCAGGCTCCCCAGCCATAAGTCGGGCAGGTAAAACCCCATCACCGAGGTGCCAAGCGTCAATAAGATGACCACAGTTTGTCTTTTCAACAGGCTGCCTGCCGGAGCGATAAAAGATAGTCCGATAAAAAGCCCACCAAGCAGAAGACCGACGAATCGAAGAGAAAAGAACAGAGCGGGATCCAGTCCCCCTGGGTTGCCGGCGCGTTCCAGTTTTCGGGCAACCTGCTGAATGGCGTTTTGCGGGGTAAACCGCAAGGAAATCTCGCCCAGCTTCCGTGCAATCGGAACGATGATACGTTGACCGAATGGCTGAGATAGCTCCACTTCCTCGAGCGAGACTGCTTCACCTTTCGATGCGTACTCTGCTAGACGCGACTGTAATGGGTCTTCTCCCTGAGGCGAACGAACACCCACGACAACCAGGATGATCGCGCCAACAATGACCAAGGCAACCAGCACAATGATTATCACAGTAACCGACATTGTAAATTCTCCTTGCTATACTTCAATATCAGCAAGCTTCCGCATGGTGAAGTAACCAGTCAGAATTAATAAACCTGCAGCGATCAAAGCCGGGATACCTAACCAGCGCGTCTTCGGATCGAAGAAAAGCAACATATATGGCCGGTTAAGGAAATACATAATCGCTGCCAGAATAATGGGCATCACTGCCAAAAACTGGCCTGACATCATCACCTGAGACACCATCACTCGGATCTCACCCTTAACTCGCACCCGCTCGCGAATCGTATGTGATATGGTGGATAAGATTTCTGCCAGGTTGCCGCCGACCTCCCGTTGAACATTGATGGCTGTAACCACCAAGTCGAGGTCTTTACTAGGAATTCGGCGCATTAAGTTGTCCAAAGTACGTTCCATCGGGATCCCTAACTGCATTTCTTGTACTACCCGGCGGAATTCATCAGAAATTGGAGGGGGAAGCTCTTTACTCACGGCCTCCATAGCCTGCATGGTTGAGTAACCAGCCCTTAGGCCATTTACCATCAGGTTCAACATATCGGCGAGCTGTTCATCGAAACGGACCAATCGCCGTTTTTGTTCTCGGCGCACATAGACACGGGGAACAAAGAAACCAACCAAGGCCCCGATCCCCGCTATGATAAGGTTCTTGCCACCGATCATATATATCACAGCGCCCAGACCAATGGCTATGATAACCATGACCCCCAGGTATTCTCCAACTCGCAGCTTGATATCAGCGCGAGCCAATTCTTTCGATAATCCTTCACCCCATGAAAACCGCCCTGCCTGATTGGTCAGCCAATCGGTCAGTGGAGTCGCCTTCTCTCCTTGGATCGTCGAACCGCCCTCTTCTTCCAAATATTTTCCCAGGCGATCTTCGACCATCGCTTTTTCGTCTCGGGATGAGACGAGCAAACCGACGATCAATAACAAGAAAGCTAGACCTAATCCAACAATCAGAACGGTGGTCGCCATAATTACCTTTTAGTATGGATTCAATTCGCTAGACCCAGATTCTTGGAAGAACCCGCTGGTCAACTACATGCGCCTGCGTTCACCGATACCGAAGATCGAAGGCGGCAGATGGATACCAGATGCCTCGATTTTATCCATGAATTTCGGACGTAAACCAGTGGGGCGTAAACGTCCAACAACCTTGCCGCCCTCAAAACCCGATTGTTCGAATACAAAAACATCCGTCATCGTGATGATATCGCCTTCCATACCGGTAACCTCGGTTATATTGACCACTTTACGGGTTCCATCACGCATACGGGATTGGTGAACAACCAGGTCAATGGCCGATGAGATTTGTTCCCGAATCGCACGCACGGGCAACTCCATGCCCGCCATCATCACCATCGTTTCGAGACGGGAGAGTGTATCTCGTGGACCGTTCGAGTGGAGGGTCGTCATAGATCCGTCATGACCGGTATTCATCGCTTGAAGCATATCCAATGCAGCTTCATCACGAATTTCGCCTACAATGATCCGGTCAGGACGCATACGCAACGCATTGATGACCAGGGCACGAATCGTCACTTCACCACGGCCTTCGATATTTGGCGGGCGAGACTCGAGGGTGACAACGTGCTCCTGGCGCAACTGTAGCTCTGCAGCATTTTCAATGGTGACGATGCGCTCATCCGCCGGGATAAACTGCGACAGAATATTTAGAAGGGTGGTCTTACCAGAGCCGGTACCGCCAGAGATCACGACATTCAAACGCGACTCGACACAAGCTTTGAGAAATTGGAGAGCCTCCGGGGTGATCGTCCCGAACTGCATCAATTGCTCAATAGTGATTGGGTTCTTTGCGAATTTACGGATGGTTATAACCGGCCCTACCAGCGAGATCGGCGGGATAACGGCATTCACGCGGGAGCCATCCGGCAAACGAGCATCAACATAGGGGCTGGACTCATCAATACGACGGCCAAGGGGGGCGACGATCCGTTCGATGATCCGCATAACATGTTCATTGCTCTCAAAAGATACCGGAACGCGGTGAATTTTGCCTTTCTGCTCGATGTAAATATTCTTGGCCCCATTGACCATCACTTCGGTGATGGTTTCATCCTCCAGCAGTGGCTGCAAAGGCCCAAAGCCGAGAATTTCGGCTGCAATTTGCTCGAACAATCGGAATTTTTCGGGCCGAGATAGAACAATATTTTCTTCTGCTAAAACTTGCTCGAAAAGTTCTTGAATTGTTCCGCGCACTTCATTGACCCTGGTAATATCAGTCGAGGGGTCAAGCTCGGAAAGTAGACGATTTTGAACCCGGGTTTTCAAATCTGTATACGTATCTTTTTGCGCGCTGACACCTGGAGGCACAACTCGTCGGGCTTGTAAAGACATAATCCGCGATTTGGAATCATCGCCCCCTGGCGCGCCACCCTCAGGTTGCGCGCCTCCTTGTCCTTGTTCAATTCGCTTGAGTAGAGACATGTTACCAGCCTCCTAAACAATAAGCTACCGACCTACTATTTTTTCGCAATACGCGTCGAAACTGGCTTTTCAGCTTGATCCTCAACTTGGGATAAGCGCTGACGAACTACTTCGGTCAAGGCCAGAATACCACGCGCGATGGGTTGTGATTTATTATTCACCATAAATGGTAAACCACGATTTACCGATGGTACTACGATGCGTTCATCGAGAGGTAAAGTGGCTACGATCTCGTGCTTGAAATTTTCGCTGACTTTCTCAGCCGTAATGCCAATGCGGCGATCGTAGCGGTTCATCACAAAAAGGATCCGTTTCTTCTCAATACCCAATGCATCGGCTACATCCAGGAACAACCGGGCATTCTTGATTGCAGGAATATCCTGGGTGGTAACCAGGATAATCACATCCGATGCATCAATTCCACCCAGTGTGACATCGGTCAACGCCGAAGAGGTGTCCACGATGATATAGGAGAACATGCGCCGGAGGTAACGGAGTAACTTGGCAAATTGTTCGCCAGTAACGTTCTCTGCGTACTCTGGCCTGAATGGCGCTGCTAATACCTTGACACCTGATGAACCATGTGAGATCAGGACGCCATTAACAACCTCTGGATCTAACTCGTCTGCCCGGGGGGCCAGGTCTACAACGCTGTTTTTACTTTGCTCATTGAGGAAAACAGCGACATCTCCAAATTGGAGGTTGCCATCCACTAAAACAACCTGTGTTTCATCATTGTGGAGGCTCACCGCCAGGTTTACAGCAATCGTCGTACAACCAACTCCACCTTTGGGACTGTAAACAACGATAACTTTTCCTAGAGATACGGCTGGTGCGGCTATTGGTGACGAACCTGGACCACCCGGCACTTGTTGTGAAAAACCCTGGCTGGTTTTAGCGCGCTCTTCACGGGCTTTAACACCTGCGCTCCGGATGGCAGAAGTCAGTTCGTCCACCGAGGGCGGTTTGGTTAAAAAATCTCTGGCACCCGCTAACATCGCGCGACGCATATAGTTTGGATCACTCTGCACCGAAAGAATGACAATCTTGGCAAATGGTACGCTTTTTGTGATCAATTCCGTTGCCGTAATGCCATCCATATCGGGCATATTAATGTCCATCAAAATTACATCCGGCTTTGTCTCCTTTGCTAAATCCAGGCCTTCACGCCCAGTTCGAGCAACGCCAATAACATCAACGTCGTTCTCGAATTGAAGTAATTTTCGGATATTCTCACGCGTCTCAGCAATGTCATCCACGATGATGACGCGGATTTTTTCAGTAGCCATTAATCAACTCCAGCTTATGGTTTAGGTGTAGCTTCAGGCACATCATTGGCCAGGGTCGGCTGGATCAGATCATCAATGCGTGGTTCCAAACCATAAGGCAAACGAGCAGGAACCGGGATATTGTATTGTTCTAGAAGGAATTGGAGGGTCACAGCCTCTGTCTGGATGCGAGAATCATCACCGTAAGGTCTAAGCGCCAGGGTCAATTCAGCGCCGCTGTAGATCAGGTAATTCAAAGTTACAGCATCTTGAGGCGAGACAATCAATGTGATCACATCAGGCATCTTTGGTTCTTGCGCTGAAACCTCGCCAGGTGTTAATGTGGGTGTGGGCGCCGGGGTCACATTAGGATCGGGCGTGGCTTCTGCTTCTTCCTTTTCTACCACTACCTCATCGGTCAGGGGGAAATTGCCAATCTGTAGAACGATAACATTTTGAATCAACGTTTGACTGACCAGTCTTGGGCGTTGCGCCTCGCCTGGAATCAGATATAACGTTTGTTCAAGCAATGGATCTGACTCAGCACGCCCTTGGGGAGAAGCCTGTCCGCCGCCAACAACTTGCGCGTTGATAATCCGCAACAATTCATTTACTGTCAAAGCGGCGATCGCTTTATCATCAGAACCCAAACCTAACAAGGCATTCGGGCCGGGAGCAATTACTGCCGCGGTCTGATTTGGCGTCGCGGATTGAAAATTGGGGTCAACATCTAGCATCAGGAGAGTCACGATCACATTGACACGATCCCCCCGCTGAGGGGCATAAGACACAGCAGACAACCGATTGATCGGGATCGAAACAGCGACCATATTGGTGGGTATCAAGAGGGCCGCATTGGATCCCATCTTAGCCAAATCCTCGACGCCTTCCGCCAAATAGCTTCGCGTCAAGAACATCCCAGCCTCTAAGTCTATCCTGGCTCGTTGTCCTACTACCTCAGCAATTTCAGTGATATAGCCTTCGTAATAGAGATTCAACTGAATGGGCGCAGAGGTTAATTTCGTCTCATCAATTAACTCACCTCGAGCGATATGTTGAGCCACCATAACAACCTGGATGGTCTCTACTACTTCTGTCGGCGTTGGTGTGGCTTGGGTAGACACATCGCCCGCATCGCCAACACCATTTGACCGGGGTAAAACCCTGGTAACAAAGATATAGACCGCAACAATTCCCACGATCAGGATTATCGCCAAGTAAATGAATATTCGTCCACGCCGCATATTAGCCTCCAGTTACAGTTTGCTGATAGGTTAACGTTATCATACGCGTTTTATGGGAAAAGTCAAGCGAAAGAGGCGCTTCACTTGTACCCCTGCCCGATTTGCATAACGTGAATCATAGTCTACCTGATAATCAAAATATCCGCCACCCCTAATCAGTACCATTCGGTATCTGACTTCGAAATTATAAATTCTTCTCGATGGGTCGGGGGCCACCAATTCCATCGTTTGTATGCAATATTTGTGCCAGGATATCGCTCCATGCGTGATATAAGATGTTCCCGTGCCAGCTCGTCTGACATTAAGCCCATTAAAACGCAAGGCTCTGTCTGACGACAGAGCCTCACAAGACTTCAACTTGATATTAATTGATTACAGGTACGAAATGATCTTGCTGAACACGTTACCAACATACGGGCCAAGCAGCAGGAGGACGGCAATGACAACGACAGCTACCAAAACAATAATCAAAGCGTACTCAACCATACCCTGACCCTTCTCCTTAGGTGCGAACAACATGACGTTTCACCTCCTTTCTGTTTTTGGATTTCCTTAGAGGGCAGCTAAGGTTGATATTATTATAGAGCCTATACACCTAAAATGCAAGACCGAATGAGCCAGATTGACTTACAGTTATGTAAAACAATGTCCATCTGTAACTGACGATTTTGCATAGCAACCCGATAATTTGCTTTCCCAAAATTACCCGCCTTTAACAGACAAAGGCTCTTTGATTAGAGCCTTTGTCCGATGCGTGCTTGTGAATAACCGGTTGATTTTACAGGTATGAGATGATCTCGCTGAACACGTTTCCAACGTACGGGCCAAGCAGCAAAAGAACCGCAATGACAACGACAGCTACCAAAACAATAATCAAAGCATACTCAACCATACCCTGACCCTTCTCTTTAGGTGTGTACAACATAGCGTTTCACCTCCTTTCTGTTTAGAATTTGTTAGGGGCAACTAAAGTTATAAATATTATAGAAACTAAAGTATAAAAAAGCAAGGTTAAACCACCTGCATTTGTTTGCAATAATGCAAATTCAATCAAGCAAAGACTTTCGTTTTTGTCATAGGCACCAGGAACACCACACGCGTACCCTGACCGATAACACTGTCAATAGTAATCTCACCACCTAACATTTCCACCCGTTCCTTGATAAGTTTGATCCCCATTCCGGTATGCTCAGCAAGTGTTTCAACGCTGAAACCTCGCCCGTTGTCCTCAGCGCTGAGCCGAACGTTTCCTTCTGTCACATCAAGCTGAACTCTGATCTGGGCCGCCTGGCTATGCCGGACTGCATTACCCACCAATTCTTGTACTGCCCTGAAAATCATGACCTCCAAATAAGGCTCGAGACGCTGTTCAATGCCAGAGGAGGTGATGCGCATATCAATGCCCGTCTGATCTTTGGTTGCTTCGATATACCGGGTCAGTGTTGGCACTAGGCCCAAATCATCCAACATCATTGGCCTGAGGTTGAAGATAAAGTCTCTGACCTTCTGAAATGTTGTGGTGGCTGCCGCTTTCAGTGTTACCAGTTCTTCTTTGGCTTTAGCCTGGTCCAAATCGAATAGCCGCATCGCAATCTCGGTTTGGAGGATGAAATTCGATAGCGCTTGAGCCGGGCCATCATGCATCTGCCGGGCCAGCTTTTGCCGCTCCGATTCCTGGGCTTGGATGATCATTTCGACAGTATTGACAGTCGAGGGCGAAAATCCCTTTTGCCTCGAAGGCTGGGCCGGACTGCTTTCCAGTGTCTGTAAAACGCGGTCGAGCAAATTCAAGTAAATTTCTTTGTTTTGTTTGTCGCTCTGCAGCTTATCCAATTGTCCACGCATGACAAATAGACGCTGCTGCGCATCGAGCGCCGAATCATACGCCATGCGGATATCAGCCCGCGGCATACTGTCGAACTGCCCCTGGACTTGCTGGAGCTGAGATGTGATCGAAGCATTGCGCTGTGTCAGCTTATTGACTTCCAGTTGGCTTTGTTCGATGAGCATTACGATTTCTTTTAGTTCGCGGCGAACCTGTTCCTGGTTCTGGCGCGCCATCTCTTTAAGCCCATCCCATGGGCTTTCTTTTGGAGCTTCCTGGTCCTTGAAAACCATATCCTTACTCCTGTTTTGAGGTTTGTTGATAAAGACGCACCCACCCACGCTGAATGGCATAGATGACAGCCTGGGTACGATCCCCGACACCCAACTTCCGTAAAATGGCTGTGACGTGATTTTTCACCGTCTGATGGCTGATACCCAAAATCGAAGCGATTTCCTTATTTGACATCCCCTTCGTGATGTAAGTGAGAACTTCCATCTCACGGTCTGATAGCGGGTGATACGGCTCGCCAGGATCGCCATAGGAACGGAGAGCGCTTTCGGTCTGCAATGCCAGCCATCGCTCCATCTCGACAGAATCCAGAATTTGACCACCAAGAACAAACTTACCCGTCACAATCTGGCGGATAACCCAAAATAATTCCTCGGGCTGGATATCTTTCGAGCAATAGGCAAACGCCCCGCCGCGCAGCGCATGGAGTCTTTGTTCGGCATCATCATAAGCAGTCAGCAAAATCACCCGGGTAGGCAATCTCTCCAGTGCAACCTGCCGGGTTACTTGTTGACCATTCATTCCCGGTAAATTGACATCTACGACAGCCACATCGGGCATCAACTCTCGAATCATGACAAGGGCATCTTCACCGGTGGCTGCCTGCCCAATGACCTGGAAACCAGGTTCCAACGACAAAGCATCCGCCACTCCTTGTCTGAAGAGGGGATGATCGTCAACAACAATGATCGTGGTATGCATCAAATCAGCCATGATCGTTTTCACCGCTATCCAGGGTGAGTATAGCACAGGAAAACCACGCAAGCAACTCTTACCGCTGACAATTCCAGCGATATACCATCATATTTTCGCCACCTAACAGCGGCGACACCTGACCTCCGGTGGAGAATATCGGTGTGGCTTCCTGCACCAGATACGGATACCAGTCGGGGAAAGTGGTCAAATACCCGGCGCACTCAGCATCAAGATACTCTGACAGGTGCGCCTCGTCTCGAATGAAATCAACTACCTCCGGGGAAACCAACCCCGCCAGGTCAATCAACCGGCGGTTGATCCCCCGGTCGAAAGCGAAAAACCCCAGGGCGCCGATATCATGGGCAGCAATGACCGCATCCGGCGGCGTGTTTTCAGTAATCCAGTGCGCGGTCGCCACCATCTCTGTCTCGATGATCGCCACGTCGCGCCCGTATCCCCTGGCGCCAACCACCCAAAATCCTGCCAAAACAAGCGCCGCAGATAATACCCAGGCTTTGCCGGTCACCCGCCGCCACAAATGAGAAGAGTCTTTGCCCGCCCATTGCGCCAGCCCAGCCAACCCGCACAGAAAGATAACCGGCATCGCCGGAATGATGTATCGCCCATGCTGGTAAGTCACCGGCAAACGCCAGGCGTAAAGGCCAATATATCCCAACAACCACAGCGGACCAGCTAACAGCGCCCACTCTCCCCGCCGGATCACTCGAACCACCATCAAAATCAGCCCTGGCAGCAGCAACGCGCCAGCCCCCACAACCGGCAAACCGGCTTCAGCCAACAGCCGCCGCCACAACGGGGCCTCACGCAGCACGGCATATTCCGCCTGCTTGGCGTAGAACGTGTTGGGCCACCAGGCTCCCGAAAGCGCCCGGTTGAATAACAAATACAGCCCGAAAGGAACTGCCGCGCCCATCCCTAACTCACCCCAGGCGCGCAGCCGGTCGCGCCAGCGCAAACCGGGGGCAACACACACCGCAAACGCCGCCGGGGCAAGCAGCGTCACCCCATCCGGGCGCACCCAAACTGCCAGGCCGATCGTCAATCCCAACAGCCACCAGCGCCGCCAGCCGAGCGCCAGCCAGGCGAAAACCAGCATCACAATCCCAGCGTAAAGCAACGTTTCCATGCCGGATACAGCCGCCCAGGCCAAATGCCACTCCAACGCCAGGAACGCGCCCGCCCAGGGCGCCCACTTCAACCGGTCGGGGCACAAACCCCGCCAGGACAGGAATCCCAAAAGCCCCACTCCCCACAGAGCCGCCCAGCCCAACAGAAAAGTCCAAAGGTAAGGGCCAAGATTCAGTACATACCCCACCGCCAGAAGCGCAGACCACAGCGGCGCGGTCGAGCCAGCCGAGGGCTGGCCGGGCGTGAACGACCATTCGCCATATTGGCCTAAATTGCGGGCATAAGTTTGATGAATCCAGGCATCATCGAGCGGGAAACCAATCCGCAGAAAAGACGCTGATGCCGCCAAATAGCCGCCAACGGAAACCAGTGCAACCAACGCCAGGATGAGCGGGACACGTAGACGAGTGGGCATGGGCGGGACCGGGTCAGGGAGATACGAATTCGAATAGATGAGCGCCGTTCACCGTGCGCAGGAAACGCAGGCCGGTAAGGTCGCGGGGATTGGTATAAAGGTCTTCGAGAAACTGGGGATGATTGTTTTCGAGCAAGAGATAACGAGCCCCGTAGCGCGCTGCCACCGCCGCCTGGGAGTCAGCGCCCCCGTTGGGATTAGCAACCGCCCAGCGGCCTGTGGCGACATAAAACCCGGGCGGATCGTTGACAACCACCCCGTCCTGGGGGGCGGCATCCAGTTCGACCAGGGCGGCTTCGATTTGTTGATATTGAGTCGTACTGGCATTCCAGCCGTTATTTTTATCGGAATCTCCGATGATCCGGCGAGGGGCAATCATCCCGGTGATCAACACCACGAGCAGGATCAACCCGCTGCCGAAGACGAGCGTGGCCGGGCGGGATTGCCAACCCCGTCGGCGCACACCCCACCCGATGAAAGCCTCCAACCCCAGCGGGGCAGCCGCCCAAACCAGGGGTTGCAGCGCGGCGCCCGAGTGGAAGAATCCCCCCCGGCCCCCGGCGAACGGAAAAATCACCGTCATGGCGAAAAAAGTCAACAGCCAGGCGAGCGCGCCCATCTTCACAGCCAGCGATTGGCGCAAGCGCCACATTCCCGCCAAAGCCAGCGGCGTCAGAAAAATCTGGCCCTGTACGATCAGCCCAGTTTGCACATTCAAATTGAGCGCCCACAACCTTGCTTTCAGAATCGCTCCGAGACCAGTCGCCCACCAACGCGCCGGGGTCAGCAGCGAGGCCGGATAGGTGTACAGTTCATCGTAGTTTGTGAACCACAGCGAGCGCAGCCCGCCGGGAGAGAGCAGGCTGCCAAAGGTGAGCCAGTTGCGGGCCATCCACGGCCCCATCACCAGCAGATAACCGGCCAGACAAAACATGAGATGAATCCCAATTTGCCTTCCCGCCCGCCGCCATCCTGTTGGATACGGCGCAAATAGATGCGGCGCATATAGCTGCGGCGCAAATAAAACCGCCGCGCACGACACAACCAGCCACAGGATGCCGTCGGCGCGGGCCAGATGCATCAGCCCGGCCAGAAATCCCAACAGCGCTGCCCAGACGGCGGCCTGCCGCGGGCTGCCTTTGTCCATTGTCCAACGCCCGGCTGCCACTCGCAGCCAGACCACCCCCAGCAGCATATAAATTCCGAAGGTGTCGGTGGTGGGCAGGTAAGGCAGGTAGAAGGCAGGGAAACAGGCCAACAACCCCGCCAGCCAGGCCGCGCTGCGCCGTCCCGAGAGCGCAAATGCCAGCGAAGCGGTCAGCGGCGGGAGCAAGGCTGCCACGAGAACGAATCCGAACCGTCCCGCCGGGAACGCTGCCAGAGGCAGTGATGCATCACCGCCAAAAAACAGGATTCCAGCGGCTGCCAGGAACGATGCCAGTGGCATCCAATAGGCGTGTGAGGGATGCGGCACGCCTGCCGGGTTATCGAGGTAATTCCACAGGAAAGGCTCGGTCAGCCCTTCTCCGCTCGCCAGGCGGTATCCCCCGGCGTAATAGTAGTCGGCGTCCATATAACCTGGCGCGTGCTGGAAGCTGGCTGCGCCGCCTGCGACCAGCAGTCCGATAATGAATAATACAGCATATAGGAGCTTATTCTTCTTGGGCACGCAGTGTCTCCACCAGCAAGCGTGACGAACGGACAGCCCACCAGCGCACCCAATACAAAATTACGAACAGAAACAGCGGCAGCGGGATAAACATAACACTACTTTGCATGGGCTGGTCGGTGTATTCCACCGTGTTCAAGAAAAGCGCCCACAATCCAAGGAACAGGATAATCATGCTGATGACAATGACCCACCGGTGTGAAACTCCCCAACGCTCCTCCCACACCGCAAAAGCCAGGATCATCGGCAGGAACAAGATCAGAAAATTGCCCGGATCGGTGGTGATGCCGATCCACTGGCTGGCAACCAGCGTCAGGCACATCGTCCACAGGAACCAGCGGTAATCCCGGCCGCGCACCAACCACCACTCGATGAGCAGGATGAGCGACAAAATTATCGTGACTGCCCAACCCAATTGGCGGCCAATCCCCGGCCACCATTCGATGAACGCCTCGCCTAGCGTCGTGGCGGGTGAATAACTGGTATAGCGTAACATTTCTCTGAGATTTTGGAGAGGCCAATCGGGGATGAAGGCCATTCCGGCCAGAATCAGAAAGACGAGTACGCCAAATGTCCACCCGATGAGCCGCCAGCGGCGCTGCGTCACCGCCCACCAAAGGGTCAGGGCAATGGGTAGGATGACGATTTGCGGTTTGATTAAACTCAACGCCAGCAAGACACCGGCAGCCTCATCCTGCTTCGACCGGATTGCCAGCAACGCCGTCGGGATCAGCAATGCAATGACAACGACCACGTTTCCATTGATGATCGCTCGCAGGCTGTTATACCAGAAGATGGAGAACACCAGGTAAAACACGGTCATCCCAACCCCCAGGCGCCACCCGCTCAACCGCAGAGACACCCACGCCATTAAAAAAACGCAGATCTCCAAGGCAGTCATCCACAAGGTTCGGGCAATCACAAAATCCTTGAACAGCGCAAACGGGCCAAAAATAAAAATCGAGAAAAAAGGATAAGCAAACAATACCTGGTCTTCGCCTGGCAGGGCTGCGCGGCCAAAATAAAGGTTCTGGATTTTATTGGCTGCCTCCTGGCTGTAGGGGCTTAATCCTTCGGTCATGAATAACCGGATGCCCCCCCAACGAGCCAACAAATCGTACCCGCCCGGGTTTTGTGATGCGAACCGGTAGTTCGTCCAGGTCAAGCCGGTCAAAACCAGAAGGATGAGCACAATCACGGCGATGAGTGCGAAAACGCGTTTATTCACGGAACCTCCGGGGATGTTGGTTTAGGGCGTATAAAAGAAGAACTCTGCGTTTTCAATCAGTTCTCGAATTTTCGGTAAGGTTCATTGTGAATCGATTCTATGCGCGACAGCCAATAAGGACATGCCAACCATCGGGGGCAGGATTTTCTCGGTGCGAGCAATCCAGGGGACGAGTTTCTCGAATAATTGGATCTGCTGGTCGCTTTGTCGAACTTTTTTATTGACGCGGGCATTATATAACCAGCCGATCAGCCCGATGAAATTCGAGTATCTTAGAAAATCCACCTGCAAATCAGCTTGCTCTAACACCTGGCGGAGTGAGTTTTTCGAGTAGCGCCGAAAATGCCCAACGGCTTTATCAATCGTCCCATAAGCCCAGGCAACCGCCGGAACCATAATCACCACCCTGCCGCCCGGCGGGACAGCCGCCTGCATCAATCGGGCTGCCATTCCATCATCCGCCAGGTGTTCGAGAACGTTGACGCAGACCACTGTGTCGAAATGGAATGATCGTAAATCAGCCGGGGCACAGTCTTCCAAACGCCAGGGACGATATTCGAAATCTTTCCGCTCGCCAATAAAGTCAGCCAGTGCGTTGACACATGACCGGTTGGGTTCAATGGCAAAAACGAAGTCGGCGACATCCAGAAACTGGGTGGTGAGATTCCCGATCCCTGCGCCAACCTCGAAGATGCGCCGCCCCAAGTGAGGTCGAAGCAGCGAGAACAGCCAGCGGTTATAGTTGACGGCTGACCGCATCTGCTCCAGATCGGCAGCCACAAACTCATCGGTCAATTGTCCAGCGCGTCTATCTACCGGCTGCATCGGGTTGACCACTCCTCATCGCTCCATCAACAACCGGATGAAGTGCTCCATCTCGCGAAAGCGGCGGTTGACCGTATGAAGAATCAAGCCAACGGCGATCGCTACCAGGCCTGTCAGTACCAGCCCCACAGCCAGGATCGCCGATGGGAAATACAGAACCTGGCCGGTTTCCCAAAATCCGAAAATGGCGCGCAAACCGGGGACGATCCCCATCCCGATAAAGGTTAATCCCGCCGACCCAAAAAACGTCAGGGGCTTATAGTCACGAAACAGGGCGAAAATCGTCCCGAGGATGCGGAAGCCATCCCGCAACACCCGGATTTTCGAGAAACTTCCGGACTGCCGCGGCTTCAACTCGATGGGAATCTCTTTCAATCTGAAGCCGCGTTCCAACGATTTGATCGTTATTTCTGCCTCGATCTCAAAGCCGGGCATAAACAACGGCAGGCTTTTTACCAATTTCCGGTTCATCGCCCGGTATCCGCTGAGGATATCGGTCAGACGAGTGCTGAATATAAAATTGATGACATTTTGAAAAAAAATATTGCCCATCCAGTTGACCGGCTTGAAGCCGCTGCGACTCTCGGAGAGGATGCGCGACCCAATGGCCATATCGGCCTCGGCAGCCAAGATCGGCTCGATCAGAGCCAATACCTTGTCAGCCGGATAAGTATTGTCCCCATCCACCATCACATACACATCGGCCTCGACGCGCTCGAACATAGATTGGACAACGTATCCCTTGCCCCGCCGCGATTCGAAAATCACGGTCGCGCCTGCCTCAGCCGCAACATCTGCCGTGCGATCAATCGAAGCATTGTCCACCACGATGATCTCTGCTGTGGGTAATTCAGCTCGAAAGGCGCGGACTACCTCCGCAATCGCCATTTCCTCATTCAGGCATGGTATCAGTATGGCAACCTTGAGATTTTTATTTTCGGTGAGGTGGACGGCCATCTTTGGTTCTATAAATTAGCGATTTCTGATTTACGGATAATTCTCAAGAATCGTTACAACTTTGTAACATCACGAATTATTCGCCTGCTTCGATTGACTTATCCAACTGCTTTGAATTATACTGGTAGTCATACAAGACCGCAAAGTATCCAGCAGACTCATATAAAACGGGAAGGGCATTATGATTGGACAAACTTTCGATTATCTTTTCACTGCGGTGCGACGGTTTATCCGAACTGGGCGAAAAGGTTTATTTGGCGCGGGTATTACTGCCGTAATGATCATCAATCTTCTCTCACCATTATCCCAGGCCCCTGTCTTCGCCTTGGGTGCGCCGACTCCGCTCTCGCCCGCCTACGGTACGACAACTACCGTGAATAACTATCCCCCCTTGGGGATTCCTGAGCTCACCTGGTCTCCAGTCTCCGGAGCAACCTGGTATTTTCTCCAAATAGACAATGATCCTGGATTCGGCTCCCCCGTTCTGCAAATCTCCACTTCGAATACAGCCTATACGCCGCTGGCGGCTGTACTATTCCCAGATGGAGACTGGTACTGGCGGGTGAAGGTCGAGTACCCTGCTCCTGGCAGCACCTACAGTACGGAGGTCAAATTCATCAAACAGTGGGCAACGGACGATACGAAGCCTGTCGCCACTTTTCCAATTGACGGCGCTGAACTTGATTTCTTTACATCGCCGGTATTTTCCTGGCAGCCCGTGACCGGCGCCGCGCGGTATCAGCTTCAGATATCCCCCAGCTCAGATTTTGGCTCAGGCGTATTGACCTATAATACCCTGACCACCAGTTTTCAACCGCAATGGAAACCTGCCAACGGGCAATACTACTGGCGCGTCATTCCTTTTAACGCTGGCGAGTTCGAGGGAAAACCCAGCACGACGCGTTCCTTCTCGATGAAATATGGTGTGCAACCTACGTATTCTATCGAAGTGCCCACACTATTGGAACCACTCGATAAATACGATCCTGGTTATGTGCCGCCCACCTTCACGCCAGCCTTTCATTGGACAGCAGTGCCTGGAGCGCAGTATTACCGCCTGGAATACACTACAGACCCCACATGCAACTTTGGCGTGGCAGGTTATACATGGTCCTACGACACATATAATACATCATTCACACCCCTGAGCGCCTTCCCCAACGATCAAAACTACTGCTGGCATGTTCGCGCACAATCGGGTACTTCGGTTAGTGATTGGAGTGATACCTGGGAATTCCAGAAACAGTGGTATATCCAGCCCAAACTGCTTACCCCAACCAATAACTACCAACATACTAAAATACCCTACTTCAGTTGGAAACCGGTACCGGCGGCAGGCTATTACAAAATCGAAATTTGTAATGTCAATTCTTTCCCCTGCATGTCACAAGGATTTACCGATTACACTGTCAATCCATATTTCACTAAGGCTTACTGGCTTTGGTCGCTATCAACGATTTGGTATTGGCGGGTTACACCATATCACGAGAATGACAATACCGCCGGTTACCCTAGTACAACATTTTCATATATTGATAACTATGAATCTTTAGAGCCGATACAAATCTACCCGCAATATTATTATTTACCCAACAATTACCCCACACCGTACGAAGATGCTGCAATGAATCCCTATGAAGATCGTACAGTTTCGCTCCCGATCTTCATGTGGCAGCGTATCATTACAACATTAGGGCAAGAAGCTGGTCCAGCATATCGAATCCAGGTTGACGATAATCCATTGTTCAATTCCATTAATTGGACGTTCGATACCGAAAATTTGAATGCCACCCCTTCGAGCACATCGCCCTTTACTCCATTATCCAATTTGGAATATTCCTGGCGAGTTTGTACACTAAGCGCTATCAGCGGCACCTGTATATCTGACTGGAGTCAAGTATGGAAAACACATATTGACACATCCTTGGTGCTAACTTCGACTGAAAGCATCACTTTATTACGGCCGCCTAACGCAAACGAGTTCATGGAGACGACCCCGGTATTCGAGTGGTGGCCACTGGAAGGCGCAACCAGTTATGAAATCCAAATCAGCCAGGATCCCACCTTCGCAACGTATGCGGATAGCGCCGCGGTTACCTACCCGGCTTATTCGCCCCAGTACGCTTTGGCAAACCGTTACTTGGAAAAGTTCAATTATGGCACATATTACTGGCGGGTGCGCGGCATGAACGGCGCCACCCCAGTCGGTAGTTGGAGCGCACCTTGGCGATTCCAGCTTGCTGCCCAAACCCAGTGGCAGCCAAGCCGCTCAATCGGATCCCACGGTACAGATCAGTACCAAATTGCCAATGACCTGGATGATATCTCTGATAACACATATGAGGTCACCAAACTCTATGCTGCGCAGGATAAGGATGACTGGTATT
>DYIZ01000128.1 GCA_020723385.1 Candidatus Aquidulcis sp. | reverse complement strand
TGAGTGGGCACGCCTTCGGCGTTCCAGCCGCGTAGTTCGTAATATTCAGGCATCATCTCACCCAGGCGATTGACTTCGCCCTTCGATGGCCCGGTGCGAATCGGTTCCTGTAACATGCGCATCGGGAGTGAGTCGTCACTGGCGGTCAGACCTGCTTTGAGGTTCCACAAGCGCTCCAGGTTCCAGATGCGTTCGCCGGCTTGCATCAAATCGGCGGTTGTGTACTTTATACCCGTCACAGCACTGAGCAGCACTGCCAGTTCATCAGCGCCGATGCCGAAGGTCGCGAACAGGCACGAACCAGTCGAATCGAGGGCGGCGGTCAGATTCTGAAACTCAATGACCACTTTGGCCTTGCCCTGAGTGGCGTGCTGCTCGATTTTGTAAGGCACCCCCAAGACTTCCGGGGAGATGGTATACCCGCGGACGTGGCACCCCCCGCGGTTTGAGGTGGCGTATTGCAAGCCAATCCCCTGGATACCGCGCGGATCGTAAGCCGGCATCTCCTGCTTCTTGACCGACATAGAGTATTCGGGATGCCCGTATCTTTCTGCCAGCCGGTAAGAACCATCAGCCAATTGAGCGCCGAAGCCCTCGCTCAAACCGGTGAGGCGCACCAGTTCGACCATCATCTCGGCATCCCCAAAGCGGATTTCCAATCCTCCGGTATCAGCAGAGGTAATGATTCCTTCCGTGAATAAATCCATGGCGCAGGCGATGGTGCTGGCCATGCTGATCGTGTCAAGGCCCATTTCGTTGCAGAGGTAATTGGCTTTGGTGATGGCATCCAGGTTGTCCACGCAGCAATCCGCGCCAAAGCCCCAGGCGGTTTCATATTCTGGCCCTTCGCCCTCGCCGGCGAATTTGGGATTGGAGACTTTGGTCACGCGCCCGCAACTGATGATGCAGGCAAAGCAGCCCTTCGGACGGACGAGCTGTTTGGCGGCCAGGCTCTCGCCGCCAATTTTATCCGCCGCAGGAAAGTATCCATCCCGAAAGTTACGGGTGGGCAGCGACCCAACCTGGTTCAGGATATTCACCAGCACGCCGGTCCCGTAAAGACGCAAACCCGTGCCGCCGACTGGATGTTCGACGATCTTATCGCGGGCATCCATGACGGCCTCCTCGAACGCAACCGGGTGCGCCACTCCCACCGGGCCTGCGCCAACCACCGCGACGGCCTTGAGATTCTTGGATCCCATGACTGCGCCCACGCCGCTGCGCCCCGCGGCGCGGTGCATCTCATTCATAATATTGGCAATGAGGGAAAGTTTTTCGCCTGCCGGGCCGATGCAGGCCACTTTGGCATCCTCGTCGGTGAGCACGCGCACGGCTTCGGTCGTCTCTGGCACCATTTTCCCCCAGATGCCGCTTGCGTCGCGGATCTCGACCAGATCGTTATGGATCCATAAAAAGACCGGAGATTTTGCTTTGCCTTCGATCACGAGCATGTCATAGCCCGCGAATTTCAGCTCTGGGCCGAATGAGCCGCCGGAATTCGAGGCGGCAATCGCACCCGTCAGGGGGGATTTGGTGACGACATCGTAGCGACCCATCGAGGGCGCAAAGGTGCCGGTGAGCGGGCCAGGAGCGAAGATCAATTTATTCCTAGGGCTGAGAGGATCCGTGGTGGGGGAAATCTCATCGGCGAGCAGTTTGCCAGCCAACCCGCGTGCCCCGATGTACAAGCGGGCATTTTCCAGATTGGTCGGCTGGCGTTTGATTTCGCCAGTGCTCAAATTGACCCGCAAGATCGCGCCAACCCAGCCATCCATTAACTCACCTCCTGGAAAGCATCCTTGAGCTTGGCGGCAAAAGCTTTCTTGCGAGCGCGCGTCGAAATCGTCTCATCTTCGAATGTGATAGCATTCGTCGGGCACAGCTTGACGCACGAAGGATCGCCATTACAGGTGTTGCACTTGATGATCGTGTTGGTATAAGAATCGTACAACGCATTCCCAAAGGGACAGGCTTGTATGCACATACGGCAGCGAATGCAGTGCTGGCTGTCGTACTCGACCAACGTTTTTCCTACGACGCGATACATCGAGCCGGTCGGGCAGACATCAATGCACGGCGCTGCGCTGCACTGCTGACACATAATCGGCACGGAGAAGCCTTCGCGCTCCCAGGTGTAGACATGAACCCGTGAGGCGGCTGGCCTGAAGTGACCCTCCTTAGCGAAAGAACAGGCCAGCATACAGCTCTTGCAGCCCGTACATCTTTCAGGATGGATCATCAAAATCTTTGCCATTAATTTCTCCGCGGCGAAACTGGAAGAATCACTTAGATATATTTAGCCTTATTTGTGGACTTTTTACAAGTGACATATCACAAAGATTTCCAGGCCATTCGTCTTAAATTACAGGTTCAGGTTCGTAGTGTGCGCTTTAGCGCATATAAAGGCGCTAAAGCGCCTACTACGATCAAGATTCGTGACTGATGGAAATTGGCGGCTTCTCCCCGGTGAAACGAAAAGCCTGCAAGGTTTCAAAAAGCTCCCGAGGCTGGCCGCCTTTGAGCACAAAAGCATCCGCCCCTCCAACCAACGCGACCTGCCGGGCCTCGGGATGGCTGCTCAAAACGATGATTGATGGGTGCGAATCGAGGTTGTGCAGGCTCAGGATGATGACGTTCCTGCGCTGCTCACTGCGCCGCCGCTTGGGGTCGTCTGGCGGCAGAGACATGGTAATTGCGGACGGAAAGCCGGACAATTCCCAATCCAACAGAATCAAGTCGGGTTGCAGGCTGCGAGATAAGGCGAACAATTCCCCCAGGTTGATTGCCGTGGCAATCGTTGGATCCGTCAATTCCTCTTTCAATACCCGGCAGATTGCAGACCGCACGGCGATGTGGTCATCCGCAATCAAGATGTGCATACGACCTTGCTTTGTCACTTTTTCTTTGGCCAGGCAGACTCTTCGATGAGCCTTTTTTGTAACGCCAGTGATACCGCTTCGGCGCGATTCGAGACATTCAGCTTGATCAGAACGCTGCTGACATGGTATTTTGCCGTGGAAAGGCTGATCACCAATTTCTCGGCAATCTCGGCGTTGCTCAACCCTACGATCATACAGGCCAGCGTCTCCCTCTCACGCGCCGTCAAATCATATTCGCCTTGGTGACTCTTCTGCCTGGAACCAGGCTGCCTGGTTCTAAGAATATCATTGACATCCCCTGGTATGACCGACTTTCCATCATAAGCACCGCGGATGGCATCGGCCAGCTCCACTGCCGAGACGTTTTTCATCAAAAAGCTTATCGCCCCGGCATCCAGCATTTCCTGGATCAGGTCAGCTTCAAGGTAGCTCGTCAGGCCAATCACCTGTGTTTTCGGGAAGCGGGCGCGGATTTCCCGGGTGGCGCGGATGCCATCCATGACCGGCATTTTAATATCCATGAGCGCCACATCCGGGCGATCCTGTGTGCACAACCGGATGGCCTCCTCACCGTTGGATGCTTCTCCAATCATTTTGAGATCTTCAAAGGCCATCAAAAAGAGACGCAGGCCGCCCCGTACCATTGGATGATCGTCAACGATGATGACACGAATCGGCTCTTTTTTCATATCGCTTTTGCCTGATGTGGATCCGGCCAAAGGAGGCTCACTTCAGTCCCTTCGCCGGGCTTGCTGTGGATTGATAGACTCGCTCGCGCCCCTCGCGCCCGTTCGTACATGATCCCCAATCCCAAATGATCACTGGTCACCGTGCGAGGATCGAAACCGCAGCCATTGTCGCGAATCGTCAAGGCGACCGATCGAGAATATCTCGGAAGGGCAGAGTCCGATTCTTTGCGGCTTCGTTTCGTGCGCATCGGTAGAGATTTGATCTCGACTTCACCTTTTTGTGCATTGGCGTGTTTGGCCAGATTGTTCAATGCTTCCTGGGCGATGCGATAGAATACCAGCTTGACTTCTAACGGCAGGATCGCTTCTCCCTCGATGCGAACTTCCACGGGCGCACGGGTCCGTCCCGAAACGCCTTCGGTCAATTGTTTGATCAAATCTTCCAATCGCCCTTCGGTCAGGCCAACCGGACGCAGTTCGAGCAGGAGGGTGCGCATCTCGGCCAGGGCGCCGCGCGTAATTTGACGAAATTCACCCAGGCTATACATGGCCTCTTGGGGATCGCGACCCCAAATGGCTGGCAGCACCTCGGCGATCAGGCTGGCAGAAAAAAGGGTTTGCGTGACCGAGTCGTGCAGGTCGCGGGCGATGCGGTTGCGCTCCGCTGCCACAGCTTCCTCGAGGATTTTTTCCCGCAGACGGGCATTCTCGATTGCCAGCGCGACCTGGTCGCAAAACGAGACGGCTAAATCCATCTCCTCTTGTTCGATTTTGCGTGGGCTGGCGTAGTAAAGGGTCAGCGTCCCCACTTTTTCCTGCTTGATGACCAACGGCACGCCCAATACGGCGCGATACCGTTTGGAGAGAATTTTCAGGAGGGTCAACACCTGGGGGGCCAGCGCCGATTTGTACGCCTCTGTGAGGTGGTACACATCAGGAATCGAGGCGGGTTTTCCGTGGAGCGCAGCCTGCCCGGTAGCGGCCTGCCCCAGGGGAATGGTCGAGTGTGCCAGAAATTCATTGCTCAATCCGTGCGAGGATTGAATGGTGAGCAAATTGGTCTCGGGTTGCAGGCGATAAATCGCGACCGCATCCGCGTGCAAGAGACGGCTGGCGCTGGCGGTGATGTAATCGAGAATGGCATCCAGCGACTCATTGGAGTTCAAAACAGCCAGGATGCCGCGCAGCCCTTCGGCCACTTCCCGGCGGCGTTCGAGTTCTCGGAGTTGTTCGTGGATCTCTTCAACCATAGTCGAATTGTACTCCGCAAGGCGAGTAATGAACAAGGCTCAAAGGCATGTTGAAAAACGCGCCAATTCGGCTATGCCTGTTGGCCATAACGATGTAGAATCGCATTAATGGAGCGAAGCATGAACAAGGATACACCTCCCCCTTATTTACCATCATCCGCTAGAAAGATCCGTGTACTGCTGGTTGATGACCATGCTGTGGTGCGCCAGGGGCTGCGCATGTTTCTTGAGATGCAAAATGATATGGAGGTGGTTGGCGAAGGCGTTAATGGCATCGAAGCAGTGGCGCTGGCAGCGCAGCTATGCCCGGATGTCATCCTGCTGGACCTGATGATGCCTCAGATGGATGGCATAGAAGCAACGCGCAGAATTCTGGAAAGCAATCCCCAGTCCCGTGTGCTAATCCTGACCAGTTTCGGGGAAGATGATCAGGTGTTCCCAGCCATCCGCGCCGGCGCCCAGGGATACCTGCTCAAAGACATCCAGCCGCGCGACCTGGTGCAAGCTGTGCGCGAGACCCACCAGGGGAAAACCCAGCTTCACCCAGAAATCGCCCGGCGGTTGATGGCGGCTGTCGCTGGCGAAGCGCCGCCGCGCAAAGCGCTGCCTGCCTCGCCACCCAAAGATCTGCAAGGGCTGACCGAGCGGGAGCGGGAAGTGTTAGACCTGATTGCCAGGGGTCTGAGCAACCGGGAGATCGCTGACCGGATGGTGATCAGCGAAAAGACGGTCAAAACCCATGTCAGCAACTTGTTGGACAAGCTCGGCCTGGAAGACCGCACGCGGGCGGCTATCTGGGCTTTGAAGCACGGGTTAGGCTCGGAAGATTGAATCAGGCGTCCCAATGCGTTATTTTGCCACTTACCTGATTTACATAGCCGTTGTGGTGCGGGCTGCCGGCTGGAGCCAGGACAGCACCCCGCTTCCGGCGCTGATCTGGATTCTGCTGCCGATCTTTGGGCTGATCCTGCTCTCGGAGCCAGTACTGACCCGCCGTTTTCCCCTCTACCCGCGTTTATACACATTGATGCAGTCGTGCCTGGTTATTGCGATGCTTTATATCGCCCCAAACCAGGATATTCTTCCGATGCTCTTCTACCCGCTCAGTTTTCAGGCGGTCCAGTTTTTCCACAAACGGGTCGGCTTCACCTGGATCGGGGTATTCAGCGTGGCGATGATGGGCATGTTCCTCTTCGGGCTGGAATGGGAGTCGGGGTTGACGATGGTTTTGGCCTCCAGCGGGGTAAATTTGCTGATGGGCAGTTTCGCTCACCTGATGGAACGCACCGAACAGGCTCGTTTGGAAAACCAGAAGTTGTTTGGGAATCTGCAAGAGGCTTACCGCCAGTTGAAGGCTTCCGCTGTCCAGGCAGAAGCGCTGGCGGCTGCCGAAGAGCGCCACCGGCTGGTGCGCGAATTGCACGATTCCCTCACCCAAACGCTGTTCAGCATGAACCTGTCGGTGCAGGCGGCTCAACTTTCTGTGACAGATACTCCGAACGTGGCCGGCGAGCATCTCACCCGTTTGCAAGGCCTGGCTCGCAGCGCCGCCGGCGAAGTGCAGGCCCTCACCGGGCAAATTCCCCTTTATCAGCCAGCGCAGGATGGGCTGGTCGTAGCGCTCAAACGCCTGGCCGAAGAACGACTGGCGCAGGATGGTTTGCAGGTGACCATCGAGGTGATTGGCCAGCGTGAGCTGCCTGAGCCAGTGCAGTCAGCTTTGTATCGGATTACGCAAGAAGCCCTCAACAATATCACCCGCCACGCTGGCATTTGTCAGGCGTCAGTCAGGCTGCGCCTGGAAAGCCCATGCGCCAGCCTGGAGGTGGTTGACGCGGGCTGTGGATTTGACCCACGGGTCTCTAGCCAATCCAGCGGATACGGTTTGACTGGGATGGCTGAACGGGCGCAGCAGATCGCCTGGGAATTGGAAATCGAATCGTCTCTGGGCCAGGGTACCCATATCCGGGTAAAGGAGAAGGCGGCATGAACAAACCAGGGGCGTTAGATCGCTTCACAACCCGCTCGCACCGTCTGGTCTATCTGCTGGGATATTTGCTCATCGTTGTTTTTGCCCTGCGAAGGCCCAATGACCTGGTTGGAAGTAATAGCCTTGGTTTTGTTCTGGCTCTGTTGGGCATCTTTGCGGTGTTATATACCAGCGAACCCTGGCTCTCCCAGCGTCTCAAATTATCCCCGCGGGTTTATTTCATCGCCCAAATGGTTCTCGTTCAAGCCTTGGGATTGTTCAAGGACTATCAAGATACCTGGACGGTCCTCTATATCATTCTGGGCTTCCAGGTGGCAAAGCGCTGCGCGCGCAAAGAAGCTATCGTATGGTGGAGTTTGTTTGTCGCTTCAACGGTGATCACTTTGTTACTCGAATTTGGCCTGATCTCCGGTCTGGGGCGCGCCATCGCCTATAGCGTCATCGGCATTTTCCTGATTTCCTATGATATCCAATACGCGCAGCATGAAGATGCCCTGGCCGAGAGCCAGGTGCTGCTGGCTGAGTTACGCGATGCGCATAAAAAGTTAGAAGATTACGCCGCACAGGCCGAAAAGCTGGCTGCCGCTGAAGAACGTAACCGCATGATCCAGGAATTGCACGATTCGGTGGGCCAAAAAATCTTTGCCATCCAGCTCGCGGCCGAGGCGACGCGTCTCATGCTCGAAAAAGCCCCCCGGCGCGCCGCCGAACAGATTGACGACTTGCAGGCGCAAACCCAATCCGCCTTGGGCCAGATGCGCCAGTTGATCGGCCAGTGGCGTCCGGGGTGATCGGCTCAGCCTTTTCAGAACGACTCCTTCGGAAGTCGTAATCCCATCGGCTGACCTCAGCCTCCAGACCGAGTCCCAAATTCATCCTCCATCCGTAGATCGAATTACGCCCCCCGCCCGATGTAGCGGGGGGTGTTTTTTGTTATCCTGATGGCATGGAAAACATTCGAGTCCTGATCGTAGATGATCTGCCCCAGGTGCGTGAAGGCCTGGCGATCCTGTTGAAGCTGGCTGCCAAAGGGAGCTGCCCCACGATTGAGGTGATCGGCGAAGCCATTAACGGGTATGAAGCTGTCCAACAAGCCCAGCGCCTCCACCCGGATGTGATTTTGATGGACCTGGAGATGCCTGTTCTGGACGGCTACGAAGCGGCCCGCCAGATCAAAGCCAGTAACCCATCTTGCCGGGTGATCGCCCTGAGCATCCATAGCAGCGATCAAGACCAGCAAAAAGCTTTCAAAGCTGGCGTGGATGACTTCGTCATGAAAGGTGCCAGCTACCAGAAACTCTTGAATGCCATCCTGCCACGGGATCAATCAACTCACACGTTCGATCAAGAAAAAGGAGAAAAATCATGAACACAAAAAATCTATGGATTGCCAGCCTGGGTGGGGCCGTTTTGAGCCTGCTGGCTACAAACCTGCCATACATAGGCTTCATCAACTGCCTGCTGTGTGCTGGCTTTTGGGGCAGCGCCATCTTCGCCGTCTGGCTGTATCGCCGACTGAATGGGACGCTGACAGTCGGCGAGGCCATCCGCATCGGCGCGCTGAGCGGGCTGCTCGCCGGGGTGATCGGTTTCCTGCTGAGCTTTTTCAACCTGGCCGGGGCGCAGGCATTGTTGAGCGGTTTCGAGCAAGTCTTGCCGGCCGATGCCATGGGAGACGTACAGGAGATCCCGGGCGCGATTGGGATCATCATCAACCTGATGGGCGTGGGGCTTGAAGTGGTCTTCGGGATGTTTGGCGGTTGGATCGGCGGGGCTATCCTCCGCACCGACCGCATGATGGAGAAAGTAGGAGAGCAGAAATGAAAGCAAAGCAAATTATCATCGCAAGCTTGTTGGTTGTTGTGGCATTTGGACTCATCAAACTCGGAACTATCGTCTGGTTAGCCACCGGGGGCCTGCGCACACCAGACCGGGTTCCGGCGCCGGATTACTGGCCCACAGACGGTTGGCAGACCAGCACACCCGAGGAACAGGGCTTCGATTCGGCAAAACTGGCGCAAGGTGTGCAGTCCCTCCAAGAAAACCAGGTTGACATTGACAGCCTGATGATCATCCGCAATGGCTACGTGGTGTTGGATGCCCATTTCGATCCATACGATGGGACGTTCCCTCACGATCTGGCTTCGGTGACCAAAAGTGTGATCACGACCCTGATCGCCATCGCAGCCGAACAGGGCAAGCTCGACCTGGACCAACCGGTGGTCTCGTTCTTCCCGGAGCGCACGATCGCCAACCTGGATGAGCGCAAGGCTCGCATGACCGTCCGCCATCTGGCGAGCAACGTCAACGGCATGGAATCGGGCTGCTACGAAGGCGACGAACCCACCATCCGGGCCATGGTAGCCAATCCCGATTGGGTGCAGGCCGCACTGGATCGCCCGATGGTCTCCGAACCCGGCGAGACGTTCTGCTACGACAGCCCAGGGATGCACCTGCTCTCAGCGATCCTGACTGAAGCCACCGGGATGACCGCCCTCGACTTTGCCCGGCAAAACCTCTTCGAACCCCTGGGGATCCATGATGCGATTTGGGAGTCCGATCCCCAGGGCTACTCGCGCGGCTGGGGCGACCTGCACCTGGTACCGGAAGATTTAGCCAAGATCGGGTATCTGTGGCTCCATCGGGGCAACTGGGATGGGCAGCAAATCGTGTCGGAAGCCTGGGTGCTGGACTCAGTCAAGGCGCACAGCAAGTTCATCGAGCCAGATTTTGGTTACGGCTACGGCTGGTGGATCACCGACAAAGATTACCAGGCATCCGGCAGAGGCGGCCAGAGAGTCCGGGTGATGGCCTCCCTGAATTTACTCGTGGTCGTCACCGGCGCGGACTTTGAATACGATGCGGTCGAATCGTGGCTGATCCCGATGATGCTCCAAATGAAGGATTCGCGGCCGGCCAACCCGGAAGGTTTGGCCGCGCTCGAGAGCGCCGTGGCTGCCGCTGAACAGGGTACAGCCGAATGGGACACAGCCTACACCCCGGAGACCGCCGGGCAGGTGTCTGGCAAAACCTATTTTTGCGAAAGCAATCCAGCGGACATCGAAACCATCCGCATGGCGTTCGATGATCCAGAACAAGCCATGCTTTTTCTGCAAATGGATGGAGAAGACGTGATCTTATCCATCGGCTTGGATGGAAGTTATCGCCTGTCACCCGAAGGAGCGGCGTCTCGCGGGTATTGGAAAGATACACAGAACTTCCTGTTCGAAGTTTTCAATATCGGGGTAGCCAGCCACCAGATAGTATTCGATGGAGACAACCTGCAAATCAGCCTGCCTGAGGCTGGGCTAACCGTCACCTGCCGGGTCCAAGAACCCTAGGCTTTCAGACAAATCCTGCTCCAGCCACCGCCCCCGGCGGCTGGAGCAGGATCGAAATTGATGGGGGGATCAAACCATGAATAGCAAAACCAATCACCAATCCAGTACAGATCATTTCAACCGTGCTCGATTCCCCGTAAATCCACTCGCCGCCTGGTCTGCATTATTAATCATCTTTCTGAAGAGTTTCTGCTATCCTATATAAGGTACCGCTTTCAAGCATCTCAACATCCGCGATTTGGTGATCTACCATGGTGACCATTTTTCAAATGAGGAGGATACAGTATGTTATCGCGAACCATTGAGTCTACTGCCCGTACATTCTACGTGATCATAACCCTATCGTTATTGATGGTACTCAGCTCGTCAGCAACACTGCCAGCCAATGCCAGCAGCCTGTTGCGTACGCCGCGGCAAAATGCAGTCGTTTCGCTCGAACCCGGTATACCTTCCCCGCAGCAAACCCAAGCCATGCAAATGGTCGGCCAGATCGGGGGCGCTGGCTATGCCGTAACCTTGCGGGGTAATTACGCTTTCCTGGGTATAGGCCCTCGCCTGGTAATCCTTAACGTGTCCGATCCAGCCAACCCGGCCTTCCTTGGACAATCAGATCCCATGCCAGACTTAGTCACAGGCATAGCAACGAACGGAGATATTGCCTACGTCGCAGATGGGGAGAGTGGGCTGCACATCGTTGATATTTCCAACCCGGCCGCCCCGCACGAGATCGGTGTCTACGACACACCGGGGTTTGCCTATGACGTTAAGGCGCCGGGCAATTATGCCTATGTTACCAATGGCTTCGATGGTCTGCGCATCCTCGATATTTCTAATCCGTTTGCGCCAGCAGAGATCGGCTCCTATGACACGCCAGGAACAGCCCAGGGCATCGTCGTGGTCGGGGATTATGCCTACATTGCCGATGGGGACTACGGCTTGCGTATCGTGGATGTGTCCAATCCGTACGCGCCATCTGAGGTCGGCGCTTATTTAGCAACGATGTGGACCACTGGGGTAGCGATCGCCGGGAGCTATGCTTACGTCGCCGGCGGCTCCAACGGCCTGCGCATTGTAGATATCTCTGACCCCGCCGCCCCTGGCGAAGTGGGATCCTTTTTGTTCGCAGGAGACGCCCAGGATGTGGCGGTGGCCGGGGACTATGCCTACATTGCCGGCGGCGCAGCCGATCTTCGGATTGTAGACGTGTCCAACCCTGCCGCCCCGAGCGAAGCCGGTTCCTGCAGCACTGCCGGGTTTGCCCGGAGCGTGGCAGTGAGTGGCAACTATGCCTATGTCATCACTCAGGATCGTGGCCTGCGGATCGTAAACATCGCCGCCCCGCCAGACTCGACTGAGATCGCCTTTTACGAGACTGTGGGATGGGCGCAAGAGGTAGCAGTGGCTGAGAATTATGCCTACGTCGCGGATGGCTCTAGCGGCCTGCATATTGTTGATACATCCGACCCGGCAGGCTCCGCTGCGATCGGCTTCTACGACACGCCGGGGACCGCACAGGGCGTGACTGTTGCCTGGGGCTATGCCTACATCGCCGATGGGCCAAGCGGTCTGCGTATCATTGATATTTCCAATCCGGATGCCCCAGCCGAGATTGGCTTCTACGACACGCCAGATTGGGCCAGAAACGTTGTGGTGATAGAAAATTATGCATACATTGCCGACGGGATCAGCGGCCTGCGCATCGTGGATTTATCCGATCCCGCCAATCCCAACGAAATCGGCTACTATGACACGCCGGGGTTTGCCGAGGGCATGGCAATCGTTGGGAATTATGCCTACATCGCCGATGGGGATAGCGGCTTGCGCATCGTGGATGTATCGGACCCGGCGAACCCTGACGAGATCGGCTACCTGGATACACCAGGGCACGCCTTTGACCTGGTTGTGGATAGCCCGCGTGTCTACATAGCCGATGGATACGGCGGCCTGCGCATCGTGGATGCATCCGACACGGCGAACCCCGCTGAAATTGGCTTCTACGATTCCCCAGGGTATGCCGAGGGTATAGCGTTAGTCGAGAACACCGCCTATATCGCCGATGGAACCGCTGGCCTGCGCGTCGTGGATGTGACTATCGCGACTGACCCGACCGAAGTTGGTTTCTACGACACGCCTTTCGATGCTCGGCGAGTGACTTCGGCCAGGAATTCCCTTTTCGTTTCGGATACTGGCGGAGGACTATTTATCCTGCGCTCGGCTGCCTCGGACCGGATCTACCTGCCGCTTATGTTGCGAAACTACCCTTGACCACAATCTACTTTCTGCTCAAATAACGTCTGTCGGCCTTGATCGAAGGCGAAAGCCTGCTCAATGATGGCACTGCCGTTGTTATTATCAATTTCATGCTGACCGTGGCCTTGACCGGGAAATTCAACCTGCTGGATAGTGTCGCCAGCTTCCTGCGGGTGTCCATCGGCGGGACGGTGGTCGGCCTGCTTTTGAGACTGATACTCTGCGCCAGGTACTGCGCTCAGAGCCTGAGTTGGAAACTGAAGAATTCAACACCGCCTGGCGCGAAGTCCAGCACACCCGTCGAAGCGCTCTGCATCGAAGGCAATCCCCAGTTTATGGCCGATTAAAAACAAAAGCTCCCATCCCTGGGGGCAGAAGAGTGGGCGGTATAGGACTCGAACCTACGGCCTCCTCTGTGTAAGAGATACAAAAAAAGAGTCCACCGTGTATATGGCCTATATATGGTGTGTAACACCTTTGGCATCACCACCTGCGGGGGTCGAAATGTCCAAAATATCTATATTTTCGCAATGGAGCATAACTCGCTATTACGTTGGTTGAGTAGGCGTTTTTTGCCGTAATCGAGACCAGACATTGCGCCAAAACGCTGGTTTCGACAAACTCAACCGGCGTTTTGGTCACCGTTGATAGCGACTTATGCGGTACTGCATATTTTCCATGCCGTTTACACGGGTTGCACCCGGTTGCACCCGGCATGAAGCAAGGAAAGGCGACTCAAAGCTCCCAAAAGCAAGACATAGGCTGCATCAATCCCGCTTCAATTTGGGCAATAGCATAGAACTACTAAAAGCCCGCCGCAAGCCACAGCATAAAGTTGTGTGACTTGCGGCGGGCATCGCCGCGCTGTGGATGAACGAGATGATGAGTCGGTAGTCCGGTGTGGTGGTGAAATCAGTCGGGAGGTTTAATAGCGTTTACGGGTAATCGCTGCTCTCACAATCCGGCCCGATTGAGCTCGTCCCGCAGGGCAGGCAGATTACGGTGCAGCTCGCGCAGGTTGGCGATCAGCGCCTGCCAATTCTGCGGCTCGCCCAGGCGAAGATACGCGTCGCGTACGTGCTGCAAGTGAGCAGCAGCTTGAGCATAGTTGTCCCGCCCGCGCTGATGGATCAGGCTCTCAACGAGCTGCATGTACAACCGGATGGCTTCTTCTGGCCGTTTTTTGCCAGCGGCCTGCGCCACTTTCTCTTGAAGCGAATGATCTCCCCAATAGCGGCTGGACGCCTTCGCCCGTTCCAGCGACTCCAGCGCCCGGTCAATCTCGTCTTCTTCCAGGTAGATATTGGTGAGCAGGCTGTAATCTCCTTTTTGAGCCAGGCTGGTGAGCGTTTTGGCGCGTAAGTTTTGCCATTGCTTCTGAGGTTTTGCCAACTGGCGTATCTCGACGAAGGCATCCACCGATGGGCGGAGCCAGAATAGCTTTTCAGCTAACGTCAGAGCCTCGGGCAGATTGCCTTGACCTTTGGCATATTCTTTCAGCCAACCCGTCAAGCGGGTGTCTTTGCTGGTTTCTGACCGGATGCGGATCAGTGTTTCTGCCAAAGACCCGTGACCATATTGGATGAACGTGTCAGCCAAACTGAGCAGCTCGTAATCGCTGGCCTGGCGCGCCTCCCCGGCGGCTTCATTCACTCTACCCAGGGTGAGCAGGCGATCCACCAGGTCTTTCAGCCGCCCGGTTTGACGGCAGACTTCCAGGTAGGATTCGTCGTCCATTGTGTCGGCCTGCAGCTTTAACAGCAATCCGCCCATCGCCCGGCGGCCCCAATCACTCACCCCAGGCAGGGCCGCTTCGATCCGGTCTGAAATCGTCTGCTTCTCTTGAGGAGTAGCCTGCTCCAGGAATATTTCCGGCACGCGATCCCCGATGCCGATCCCGCCCATCTTCAAATCCCAGGCATAGATATCGAACAGTACTTTCAAGGCGTTTTTTCGTTGGGCGGCATCTGTGATGGATTTCAGGCAGTTGCCCAAGGCCACGATGCAATCGTCAACTGCACCACCCAACTGACCACCCTCGTCTTGCATGACGGCATCATCATAATCCAGGATTGTCTCGGCCACTGTTTGGTAGATAATGGCAGCGTTGAGAAGGTTACTCTGTGCCTCGTATTGTTCAGCCAGATCGAACAATGATCGCAATTCCTCAACAATCTCATAGGGGTCGCCCCAGCCCATCTCCCAATCGCCGCGCGGGCTGCGGAAGGCGTGTTCAGCTTGTTTGCGGATCACCTGCGGGTCGAGCGGCTTTTCGTCACTTTCGACGCCGGGGAGCGGCATTTCCAGGAGTATTTCCAGATCTGGCTCACGCTGGATCATCTGGCGGACGAGGGCAATCAACTCAGCCTTGCTGCGTTTCTCCAAGGCTGTTATCAAATCCTCGATTTCCTGGAAAGAATCCGGAGCATCCAACCAGGTCAGCAGCAGGGCAGCGACATGCTTGCAGCGCCCGCCGGCTCCCACCGGACAGGAGCAATCAGCGGAGGCGACACCTGACGGCCCCAAGGTGGCTTGAAGCAGGTAGAAGGCGGCCTGCGAGCCGCGACACCTGGCCTTCAGAGTTGACCCCTGGCGGCGAGGATCGAAGATGGCCACTTGGCTGAAATAGGACATCCCTTTTTGAAAAGATGCCGAACCGACCCAGCGTTGGATGTCGGCGTGGCTGAGGGGAGGAAGTTTGGTGGTCATACGATACCTCACTGTACAAGGATAAGCGGCAGATGCACCTTGAAAGTAACATCAATGCCATATAGCTCACGTCCATACACCTCGTCGCAAGCCGAGAAGTAAAGCGACTCGCTCGATGCCGTAAACGGCCCTGGGCTGGACGAGTCGCTCCCTGCGAAGATGTCCTCGAGCAGGTAAGTGCCCACCGTGGTTCCATCGCTGACCCATAACTCTGTTCCGCTGATTCCATCGTCGGCTGCGAAAAACACGTTGTCCTTGAACCCTGTCAGGTAGGAGTTCGCACTCATCGAGGAAGCGCTGCCCGGGTTAATATCCTTCACCTGCTCCGTGACGGCCCCGTCACTCTTCCATAATTCCCTGCCGCTGATTCCGTCATCGGCGCTGAAGAAGAGCCAACCGGAATGAGCGATCAATTCCAGCGGGTTTGATCCGTTTTCACCTGGATTGATATCCTCGACCAATGTCGTTCCTTCCGGTGTGCCATCGCTCTCCCACAATTCTGCGCCCACCAGCCCATCGGAGGCGGAGAAGAAGATTTTCCCGTTCAAGCCGGCAAAACCACCAGGGTCCGAAGAACATGTCCCTGGACAAATATCCTTGATCAACACAGTTCCTTCCGAGGTCCCATCGCTTTTCCACATCTCCCGGCCGTGAACGCCGTCATCGGCGGAAAAATACAGGCTGCCATTCACAATGGTCAATCCGGCCGGGCTGGCAGAGAGGCCGCCGGGGAAAATATCCTTGACTAACACTGTGCCGGCGCTGGCGCCATCGCTTTTCCATAACTCCTTGCCGGTATCGGTTGCCCAGGCTGATAGAAACAAAATCCCGTCGAGGTTGGTTAAATACTTCGGATCATCTTCAACCGGGGGCTGGTAAAAAGTCTTGATGAGGCCAGTACCGACTACCCATAAGCTGAAGCCTTGTCCCTCACAATAGTTAGTGGAAAACAAGATGTCATTTACCTCGAACAGGGAGGGCTTAGGGTTCAAGCAATTGATATAATAAATCGGGTGTGTGCCGGCCGGAGTGCCATCAGATTTCCATAAATCTAAAAAATACCCATGGCCGGCAGAATAACTGAGAAAGAAATAGAGAAACCCGTTTGCACTGGTCAGTCCGAATGGCCACCCAAAATGGCTGTCAAATGAGCTGATCAGTTCAATATTTCCCCCTGCGCCTCGTTTCCACAAGTTGCTCCCATAAACGCTATTACCTGCGGTAAAAAACAGCGTTTCGTTCACATCGGACAAACCCCAAGGCGACGAGTTTTGAGTAACCGGCGGAATATCCTTTGTCAGATGAGTTCCTTCAGGCGTGCCATCGCTCACCCAAACTTCTTTGCCACTCTCGGAATCCCCGGCTGTGAAGAATAGGCGGTTATTCACAGCAGTCAGATCGGACATATAATAATTTGCCGAGTGCCAATAGGTTTGCTTGAGCAGGATTGTGCCTTCGGATGTGCCATCGCTCTTCCATAACTGGCTGGTAAAAAGGTCAGCGCTTGAAGAGGTAAAGAATAAAATGCCGTCCACATTTGTCAAATGATATGGGTGAGAAGAATCCCGCCCCGGATAGACATCCTTCACCAGTCCCGTGCCCTCGGGTGTGCCATCGCTTTTCCATAATTCAGCCCCATTAACCAAATCGCTCCCCATAAAGTACAAAAAGTCTTGCCCCACCACTAATTCTGGTTGCAGGCCAGATATGTATCCTGTGTCGGTCTTTTTGATCAATACTGTTTCTTCTGGTGTTCCATTGCTTTTCCATAGAGAAAAACGACCATTGCGATCCTGGTCAGCCATGAAGAAAAGGGCATTCTTCAATACCACCAGATTATAAGAACGTGAAGAATTAACACCCACGGTTATATCTTTTACCAAAACCGTGCCGGATTCTGTTCCATCGCTCTTCCATAACTCTTTACCGTGGGCGCCATCATCGGCAGAGAAGAAAAGCTCGCCGTTTACACCAACCAGGTAATCGGGGTAGGATGAGCCGCTGCCAGGGTTGATATCTTTCACCAATACAGTGCCTGCCTCTGTCCCGTCGCTCTTCCAAAGCTCATATCCGTTGTCATCGGATGCCTCGAAATAAAGCACGCCATCAATATAAGACAGGTTACGTTGATAGATACTTGCCGAAACGTTCTTAACAAGCTGCGTGCCATCTGCCGTTCCATCACTTTTCCACAACTGACTGGCGGTCCCATCGGTTGCCGAGAAGAAAAGTGTGCCGCCTCCGCCGATGAAACCCATCGGAACCGAAGAACAGCTTCCAGGACAAATATCTTTCACCAGAACAGTCCCCTCTGGCGTGCCATCGCTCTTCCACAATTCATAATCGCTATTTCCGGCTGATGCCCTCATGAATAAAGTCCCAGACACGACTGCCGTATCAAAGATAGAAAGGTCTTTGACGACAACTGTTCCCGAGTATGTACCATCGCTTTTCCAGAATTTATACCTCTCCGAATCCATCGCTTTGAAGAAAAGCTCCCCTTTGAAACTGGTCAGACGGTCGGGATAGGATGTGCGTACTGTCGAATTGATATCCTTGACCAGGCTGATTGCGGGCGGCTTGTTCGAGTCCACAGGATAAGCGGGGGCTGATTGTGAGGATGCATCGGTTGATGTGGAAGACCATCCCCCCTGAGCTATCCCCAAAATAATGACCAAGGAAACCAGCCAATTTAGAAAAGTTTTATAGCTCATGGACTTTGCCCTTTCTCCAGTCTCAATGCTTCCCGTCCGGCCTTGGCGTTTGGTAATGATGGGCAAGGGATTGAAACATACACAGCGTTATACGTGGAAGTATCTGTACTATTGATATTCTATCGTATATGCCATAAGTTCAAGCTTCGTGTCTATTGCGTCAATTTAGCATTTATGCTAATATCTCATTATGGAATTCGAGCGCTTGTTATCTTTGGTTGGAGCTGAACCTGTCTTCGAGACCGCCCTGCTGTTGGCAGGAAATGTCAACCCCAATATTGTGCGCCTTCAGCTCACTCGCTGGACGAACAGCGGGCGGGTATACCAACTGCGCCGCGGCCTGTATGCCATCGCCCCGCCTTACCAGAAGGTTAAGCCACATCCCTTTTTGATCGCCAACCGCATACAGCGGGCTTCGTATGTCAGCGGGCAGTCGGCCTTGGCATTCTATGGGCTGATCCCAGATACGGTGCATGTCACTCTTAGTGTTACAGCGGGTCGCCCGGAGCATCGGGAGACTCCGCTGGGTGTCTTTGAATATCAGCATGTCAAGCGCGAGCTACTACGCGGTTACCGCATGATGGATTTGAGCCAAACTCAACCGAGCCAACAAGCGATGATCGCCACGCCGGAGAAGGCCCTGCTCGACCTGGTTTACCTGCAACCCGGAGGGGACTCACTTGAATACTTACGCGAGCTGCGCCTGCAGAACCTGGAACGGCTGGATCTCGATGAGCTGCGCCGCCAGGTTGAAACCTTCAACACACCCAAGCTGCGCCGGGCGGTCGAGGCCATTATCGGCCTGGCGCACAGCGACATCCAGGAGTATGAAACCTTATGAAAGAGCACCTGGCTGAACTGGTGCGGCAAACTGCCACCCCCGCGCAGGGCCGCAACCTGGCAAGGGAATACTTGCAGGCGCGCATCCTGGCTGCTTTGCAGCGCGCCGGGGCGATGATCCCGCTGGCCTTTCACGGCGGCACCGCCTTGCGCTTTTTATACGCCCACGGACGCTATTCTGAGGATTTGGACTTCGCCCTGGAAGGCGACCGCGGCAGCTACGACTTTCGCGGCTACCTGCAAGCGATTCGGGCCGAGCTGACGCCGGAGGGTTACCCGGTTGAGCTCAAGGTCAGCGACCAAAAGACTGTCCACAGCGCCTTCGTTCGCTTCCCTGGCTTGCTGTACGAGCTTGGTTTGTCTGGTCAGCAAAGCGAAGTCTTGGCTGTCAAGCTCGAAGTGGACACCAACCCACCCGCCGGCGCCGGGCTGGCGACAACGGCTGTGCGTTTACCCCGGTTATCCTGCGTTACCTGGCGCACCGCCAAACACCGGGCTGACCACGACCGCAGCAACAGCCGTTGCAGTTTGTGGACACGCCGCCAGTCACCCGCTTGCTCGGCTCGGTAGATGCGGGCGAAACTCCGTTTCGCATTGCAGGCGGAAAACGTTCCGCTGGGATTTCTTCCAGGGGATTGCCTTCCAGTCCTCAATCGGCTTTGCAACCGTTGTCCCAAGACCTGACCTGGTTCTCGACACCGCTACCTTCCCTTGCTCCGGGCACACGTCAGCATATCCCGGTCATTATTCCGGGCGTTGGCTTCTTGTGCCATCCTGCCCACCGTCGGCTTGCGGTTGGCTGCCTGCTCGTTTTCACGAGAGCCAGCGGTGGGTTACTCCGTTCCGAATGTTCATTTTCCGCGACGTTAGGACGGTACTTTACACCGGGTTTCTGGCGGTAACTATCACCGCCGCGAGTGAACGCCAGCCATCAATGTATTGCCTGGCCGCACCGAAACCAACGAGTGTCCTATACCCGCATTCCCTTTTGGGCCGGTCTATCAGCCACTTTCCTTGACCGGTTCTCTATGACGGCGCTTCACGTGTACCTTCACTTTCGTTATCCATAGTCACCCGCTAGAGGCGTCACCGCCTGTGGCTGGCAGCTTATCCCCGTTTTGCCCTTGCATTCCGGCGAGCGATTGCCGGTCGCTTACCATAGGGCAATGCTTTCTCTCTTCCATCGAGAGGACAGGAGTTGCACCTGCTTGGACATCCAGTTGTCAAAGGTCACGCTATCTTTGCTACCTTCCTTTCTACCTTGCGGTACAATTTCAGGTAGACGGATCGCACACCACCGAGGCGAGCTGACTGGGTGGGATTCGCGGGGCAAAATGAATTGGCGGCATCCCGAAGTTGGTTCCAGTCTCGAAGGTTATTTCCACCCGTCCCCGGAAGCTCACTCGGAATTATGGAAATCAAAAGGAACCGCCCAACCAGCGCATCCCACCGCATGTGATCCCAGGCAGAATGCTTATAATCCGATGAATAAGGCATCGAAAAGGAAAACGAATGAAATCCAAACCGTTTATAACCTTGTATGCGTTGATTTCGATAGTCTTTGGGCTGGGATTTGTCATCGCCCCCGGGTTGCTGCTCTCGATCTACGGTGCGCAGACCGACGCGACGTTCGACTTTGTCAGCCAGTTGTTCGGTGCGGAACTGGTTTCGCTGGCAGCGCTCACCTGGCTGTTGCGCGGCGCGCCGGCATCGGACACCCGCCAAATCATAGTCCTCTCCCTACTGGTGGGTGAAGCACTGGCGTTCATCCTCTCGTTGATCAGCCAAATCAATGGCATCTTCAACCCGTTGGGCTGGTCGGCGGCGCTCGTTTACGGTCTATTCAGCGCTGGTTTTGCCTATCTGTTCTTTGTCAAACCGGGCGATAAGTTCTGGCACTGCACTATGCCGCGCCTGGTTCGTTCTACACTGGTGTTTTTCGCCGCCATGCTCGGCGTCTGGTTTGCCGCTGAATTTCAGCAGTCTGCCGCCCTTGTTTCGGCGGCAGTTGAAGAGCCTGAACCGGGAGCCTGGCGGCATTACTATAGCTTTTCAGGAAAAGATTTAGGACGAT
>DYIZ01000127.1:17051-20756 GCA_020723385.1 Candidatus Aquidulcis sp. | reverse complement strand
TCGCTCTCCTTTTGCTGGGGTTGGTTTTAATCTTCTCTACTGCTACGAAATCCCGGCTAAGCATATCACTATCAACGTGATGATGTTATGGTGTAAAATCAGTATGCCAAGCACATTCCACCTTCTGGCTTCAAGGATTTGAAAAAATGGTTCGACCAATCGAATTGATCCCGCTCGTTTGCGTGCAATGTTCCACCCGCCTGCCAGCCCAGCCAGACGAGGTGGCCTGGGTGTGTCCGCAATGCGGGCAGGCGCAGCTTCTCGATGATGACGATGGGTTGACGCCTTTGACCATCCGTTACGCGGCCGGCATAACCCCCGGATCAAAGGGCAATCCGTTTTGGGTGGCGAAAGGCCAGGCCAGCCTGCGCCGGGAGACTTATTCTGGCAATAAAGACCGGGATGCGCAGGTATTTTGGAGCCAGCCGCGCTGGTTCTTCGTCCCGGCGTTCAACTGCTCGCTGGAGACTCTCGTCGGGACTGGCGCCCGCTTGCTCTTGCAGCCCCCTCAGTTGCAGCCGGGACCAGCCGCCGCCTTCGAGCCGGTGACCCTCCCGCTGGCAGACGTCACCGCGACGGCGGAGTTTATTGTCATGGCTATCGAAGCCGACCGGAAAGACAAAGTCAAGCAAATCCAGCTCAAGCTGGCGCTTGAGCCGCCCGCGCTATGGATTTTGCCGCGAATGTGAGACTGCCAATGTCCCCCTCCCAAACCCCAAAGATCAAAATCATCTTCTTCCTGCTCGTGATCCTGGCGCTGCTCTCGGGCTGCGACATTCTGCTCGATATACCCACACCCCTTCCGGTGGAGGTCGTCACACCCGGAGAGACCAGCACAAGCTGGTACAGCGTTTATTTCACCGACCCCACCGGGCCAGCCGCTGAATATTACGAGGGCGGACCGGACGAGGCTGTAGCCGCCGCCATTGACGCTGCCCGCCTGAGTGTGGATGTGGCGGTCTACGATTTCAACTTGAGCAGCATTCGCGATGCGCTCATTCACGCCTATCAACGCGGCGTGGCAGTGCGGATGGTGATGGAAAGCGACAATATGGACGAGCCGGAAGTCGAGGATTTGAAAAAAGCCGGGATCGAAATCGTTACCGACCGCCGCGAGGGTTACATGCACGACAAGTTTGTGGTGATTGACCGGCTGGAGGTGTGGACCGGCTCGATGAACTTCACCACCAACGACGCTTATCGCAATAACAACAATTACATCCGCATCCGCTCGTCGAAGATGGCCGAAGACTACACCACCGAATTCGAGGAGATGTTTATTGAGGATCTCTTCAGCACCGACAAGCGAGCGGCAAACCCCAATCCGACCTTCACCGTAGAGGGTACGCGTCTAGAAGTGTATTTTTCCCCCGATGACGGCGTGGCCGCTCACATCGTCGAGCTGATCCAGAGCGCCCAACACAGCATCTATTTCCTGGCCTTTTCGTTCACTTCGGATGATATTGCTGAAGCCATCCTGGAGCGCGCGGCGGCGGGGGTGGATGTAGCCGGGGTGTTCGAAAAATCCCAGGTGGCCTCCAACACCGGCGACGAATACGATGCCCTGCTCAACGCCGGGCTGGACGTGCGCCTGGACGGCAACTCGCGCAACATGCACAGTAAAGTTTTCATCATTGACAGGCAAATCGTCATCACCGGCTCGTACAATTTCAGCGCCAACGCCGAGAAGAGCAACGACGAGAATATCGTCGTGATCTACAACGCCGACATTGCCGCACTGTACACGGCAGAGTTCCAAAAGGTGTTGGGGCAGGCGAAGCAACCGTAACACGGTCCGAACGATCGGAGTGCAGGCTTTAGCCCGCTAACGTAATGGCTGAAGCCTTGTCCTGAGCTTGCCGAAGGGCTGCACTCCGGTTTCGAATAACGATTTCCCAAGAGGAGGCAATCCATGACACGCGTCAAACGTGCAGCTCCGTGGTTCGTCATCGGCGTGATTTTGCTGGTTATATCGTGCTGTACAGGGTCGCTCACCGGCAGCCTGGGGGGCAGCTCGTCGGGCAGCGATTGGGGCTGGAGCAGCGGCAGCAGCGACAGCGGGAGCGGGTGGGATTGGGGCAGCTCCAGCGGCAGCGATTCGGGCAGTTGGGATACCGGCTCCGATAGCGGCAGTTGGGACACGGGGGGCAGTGACAGTGGAAGCTGGGATTCGGGGGGGAGCGACAGCGGCAGTTGGGATTCCGGCGGCAGCGACAGCGGTTCGTGGTGAGGGAGGCAGGTAGCAAGTTAGAAGGTTGCAAGTTGAAAGTTGTGGAGGCGTTATGAGTGGGTGTTTGCTTGCGATGGCAGTTATTTGTTTTTTGATCGGAGTCGTGCAATTGGTTGCGCCGGAACAGGGCGTACTGCCGAGCCGCCCGTCGCGGCTCACGGGGATGCCGCGCGGAACCTTCGCACCGGCGCGCCCCATTCAATCCAGGTCCGCGCCGCAACCGGCAGCCGCATCTTTCTCGTCAGGAGGTAAAGCCGTGAACCTGAAACTCCAAACCTTCGATTGGATCAAAGTTGGGCAGCGCATTTACGTCAATCACCCGGTGCAAGGGGAGCGGATGGCGCACGTGCTGGGCAAGATCGTCTTCGCTGAGCTGTGGCAGCAGACGCGCGGCCCGCAAAGCCCGTGGGTGCCCACCGGGAGCGCCTTCGCCGGTTTCTGGCTGGAAGGCAACCTGCTGCTGCTCAACTGGCAGAACCGTTCTTACCTGCTCGACGAGGCGGTGCTGCTCTCCGACGCCGACATCGCCCGCCAGTTTGCGCCGTATGCCAAGCAGTTCGCCCAATCCGACCAGACCGCCGATGTGACCTTCGCTTACCCGCCGGCCTCATGGCACATTGACGATATCGGCAAGTTCCGCGTGGAGCAGATCGAGGGGCAGAGCCTGCGCTACCAGCGGGGCGGCATCGGGCGCTTCATCCATTGCAGCGGGGCCGACAACCGCGGGCTTGTGGTAGAAGATTTCGAAGGCGGCGGCGGGCAGGATACGGCGTGGGTGGGGTGGCGGATCGAGGCGGAGGAAGTGAAAGAGGCGTGAGGCGTGGACGATTAACTTTGCGGCAAATTCAAGGCAAATAGGAGAAAGCGATGCCCAGGCACCCCCTTGCAGAAGTTTTTGGCTTTCCCATAGGCAATTTTTCGGCAGAAGCTGAACGACACAGGGCAAAGCGATTGTGCCCGTATAACAATAAGGTGCCCAATTGCACAAAAGATAAAGCCAAAGACCCGTTAGGCGTATGTAGTGTTTATGAGAATGATAATGCTGTTATCACATGCCCTATTCGCTTTCGGCAAGGCTGGCTCATTGCAGATGCCGCAGCCTCGTTTTTCTTCCCACCCGATGTTGCCTGGACTTCACTAACTGAAGTTCGTCTACCGGATAAGTATGGACGTTCTGCCGGGAATATTGACGTGGTTTTAGTAGCTTACAACAACCTTGGGCGGGTGGTAGATTTCGGTGCATTAGAAGTACAGGCCGTTTATATTTCTGGTAATATCAGAAATGCCTTTGAGCATTACATGCAAAACCCGCGCAACCGCTATGAAATGACCTGGGAAGGCCCATATTATCCCCGCCCGGATTATCTTTCATCTTCTCGTAAACGGTTGGCTCCACAGTTGATTTATAAAGGCGGCATTCTCAAAAAATGGGGCAAAAAATCGGCAGTTGTCGTTGACAATCATTTCTTTTCGAG
>DYIZ01000127.1:0-17041 GCA_020723385.1 Candidatus Aquidulcis sp. | reverse complement strand
GGTGTTACCCGAAACCAGTCCACAAGATGCGGATATTGCTTGGCTGGTTTATGATCTTGTATTCGATCGCGCCCAAAATCGTTACAATTTGACGCCTTGCCGAGCCGTTTATACAGCCTTCGAACCTGCTTTGGAAACGCTAACAACGACAGAAGCAGGGTCAATCGAAGATTTTCTGGGGCACTTACAACAGAAACTCGATGAGAAATTGGAAAACGGTTCTCCCCCTGACGCCCCCACTCTAACAGACTTTACCGAAGGGTGATAGGCATGAGTGTGATGCGTGATTTCCAGTTGCCCCTATTCGGCGGCCTCGACACCGGTCGAATCATCAACGTCGCTTCCGTGCCACAGCGCAGCCCTTTTCGCTATCCAGGCGGAAAAACCTGGCTTGTGCCTTTTATCCGGCAGTGGCTTATCAGCCAGCCCAAACGCCCGGCGGAATTTATCGAGCCGTTTGCTGGCGGGGCCATCGTGGGCCTGTCCGTTGCTTTCGAACAACTCGCTGACCTTGTAACCCTCGTAGAATTGGATGATCAGGTCTCAGCCGTGTGGAAAACGATCATTGACGGTGATTATGAGTGGCTGGCGAACCGGATCGCCAGTTTCCATCTCACATACGAGAATGTCGAAGAAGTGCTCACTGCATCCCAAGTCTCATTGGAAGAAAAAGCCTTTCAAACCATACTGAGGAACCGTATCAATCGCGGCGGCATTCTGGCCCCCGGCGCGGGGAAAATCAAAAACGGCGAGAATGGTAAAGGCATTAAGTCACGCTGGTATCCAGACACCCTACGAAAGCGGATATTGGATATTGGAAAAATCCGAGATCGAATAACTTTTGTCGAGGGAGATGGCATCCAGGTCTTGCAGCAAAATGCCATACGCGCTGATGTTGCTTATTTCATTGACCCTCCTTATACTGCCGATGGGAAGAAAGCCGGAACACGCTTGTACACCCACTTTGAAATGGATCATGAACAGCTATTCACAACGGTTGAAACGCTCAAAGGTGATTTTCTGATGACCTATGACAATGCGCCAGGCGTTAAACAACTCGCTGACCGGCATGGTTTTGTAACGGATTTAATCGCGATGAAAAACACCCATCATGCCGAGATGAACGAGTTGTTAATCGGCCGTAATCTGGAATGGTTAAGGGGTTAGCACGGGTATGAATAGCCGCACCTACCGAGCCTATCTCGCGGGGGTTTCACTGCTGGTAATAGTGACACTTTTTGCCTGTAACAAGGCAAATAACGCCCTCCCAGCGCCTCCAAAAATACCCACAAATGCCATCGTTCGAGAAAACCAGGGCAGCATTTGTTTCGAAACCATACAAGGTACGACTATCTTAGAAGCTTCTATAAGTTCGGGAGATTGTTTGCCAAGTAATTGCACACTCACTGTTCAGGAGGTCGGTTCAGTCAATATAGATAAAGACCTCTACGAATTAAAATTCCAATCACGCTTCATCATGATAGACCCCTACTGGCCTAAAGAACACTCGTGTTTTGCAGATTGTGGCGGAGGCGGCCGTGTCACCCTCAATATCGGTAGCGTCGAGAAAGGTATTTACTCTGTCTGGCTTGGTGATACGAAACTCGGAGAAATTCTGATACCGCTTTCTCCAGCTCGAAACGGATCTATTTGCCTTACTTCAAAAGCCACCGGCACACCAGTTTCTTCACCGCAGCCAACCCTTACACCGAGTCCGCCAGTGGCCTATCCAATCCTTCCCGAGCCATCATCAACGCCTCAAGGCAACCAATATCCATGAATATGCTCTCCTCAACAAACAAATTTTCCCTAGCCCGAACACCACTCCAAGAGGCAAACGAGGGAGAATTCTGGTTCCTATGGGTATTCGTTGCCACCCTCGGCCTGATTGCAGGTTTGGTGATTGGAGCCGAAATTCTGGATATCCTTTGGCCTGGCCCACCCGCACTGCCAAATGTCATTATTGACTACATGGTCACACATATCTTCCTCAGGTTGATGATCGTCGGCGCTTTGGTGGGATTCCTGATGGGCGGTTGTGAGTGGCTGGTCGTGCGCCACTACCTCCCGAAAAGCGGCGGCTGGTGGCTATTGACCAGCATCAGCATTTGGGCTATCTTTCCGCCGGTTGCAGAAGCAATTAGCTCATGGATTCATACAAGAGAAGTCGGCATTCAGCCGCTTTTGACGGGCATCACAATCGGAATAGCACAATGGTATTTCCTGCGAAGAATCATTCCAAAAGCCGGCTGGTGGATATTGGCAAGAACGGTTAGCAGCTTTTTAATATTTTTCTCGATCACTCCAAGCCCGCTGATCGAATCATCGGTTGTTATCTTAGGGCTTGTAGCCAGCGCAATTACCGGGATAGCTATAACCCTCTTATTAAGGCAGCCATCACCTGACAGCGATCCGATCATATATTCTCATCCGTAAATCCGTGCCATCATTCGTTGCCAATCATCCGTTGCCAATCATCCGTTGCCATCCGTGGATCCGTTTCCCCATCCGTTGCCGACAATCCGTTCCCATCCGCTAGTCCGTTTCTCCGTCCGTTGAAGAAAATCCGTTCCCATCCGCGAATCCGTGCCATCATCCGCTGCCGATCATCCTTCCCCATCCGTTGTAGAAAATCCCCTCTTGCCCTATAATCATCCCACGCACTTCGCACTTCGCACATCTTTCTCACAAGGAGTCTCCCATGAAAAATCAACGCGGTTTCCTCATCGCCGGAATCGTCCTGCTCGTCACCCTCATCGTCGGGCAGGGATTGTCCTTCGTCAGCGCCCCCGACTCGTGGAAAGCCTTCGTCGGGCGGCTGCCCGTCATCATCAGCATGATCGCCTTCTGGGGGCCGATCTTGGCCCTGTTGGCGGGCGTGTTCGTGTGGGCTATGCTGCGCCTGCTCGGCTTCAACACCCTCGAAGAGATCCGCCAGGAATCTGTCGAGCAGAACAACCCAACCCCGGCCATCGTCTTCGTCGGCGCGCTCATCGCCAGCCTGCTGTTCTTCATGCTCGTCATCCGACCATAACGGGAATTTTTTATAAGGAATCCATGAAGGCAGGAAATATATTCCTGGCTTCCTGGATTCCTTATGGAGAAATGTATGGACACACAAGGCAAATTCTACCTCGGCCGCCTCTTCGACGCCGCGGCGGGTAAAGTCACCGACCGGCCTATTCTGTATGACCCCGCCGACCTCACCACCCATGCTGTCGTCGTCGGCATGACCGGCTCCGGCAAGACCGGGCTGTGCCTCGATCTGCTCGAAGAGGCCGCCCTGCAAGGTGTCCCCGCGCTGATGATTGATCCCAAGGGCGACATCACCAACGCCTTGCTGCACTTCCCCGATCTCCTGCCGCAAGACTTTCAGCCCTGGGTCAACGCCGACGAGGCGCGGCGCGCCGGTAAAACCGTCGAGCAAGCCGCGGCGGAAGCTGCGGACTCCGCCAAACGGGGTCTGGCGGAATGGGGGATGGACGCCGCCCGGATGCGCGCCCTGGAAACCGCCGCCCAGTTCGCCGTCTACACCCCCGGGTCGGACGCCGGCATCCCGGTGAGCATCCTGGCTTCCCTGAAATGCCCCTCGCTCCCCTGGGAGGGCAACCGCGAGATCCTGCGTGAGAAAATCTCCGGCACCGTCACCGCCTTGCTCGGGCTGGTCGGCCTGACGGACATTGACCCCGTGCGCACGCGCGAGCACATCCTGCTCGCCAACATCTTCGAATACGCCTGGAGCCGCGGCAAAGACCTCGACCTCGGTGAGTTGATCCTGCAAACGCAGACCCCGCCCTTCCCCAAGCTGGGCGTGTTCGACGTCAACACCTTTTTCCCCGAAAAAGACCGCTTCACGCTGGCCATGCTGCTCAACAACATCCTGGCTGCCCCCGCCTTCCAAAGCTGGATCGAAGGCCAGCCGCTGGATGTCCCGTCGCTGCTCTACGCCCCCGACGGGCGCCCGCGCCACAGCGTTTTTTACATCGCCCACCTGACCGACGCCGAGCGCATGTTCTTCGTCACCCTGCTCTTCTCGGCGGTCGAATCCTGGATGCGCGCCCAAACCGGCACAGCCAGCCTGCGGGCCATCGTCTATTTCGACGAGATCTTCGGTTACCTGCCGCCCACTGCCAACCCGCCCTCCAAGCAGCCCATGCTGCGCATGTTGAAGCAGGCGCGTGCCTTCGGCGTGGGGATGGTGCTTGTCACGCAGAACCCGGTGGATGTGGATTACAAAGCCCTTTCCAACGCCGGCACGTGGCTCATCGGCAAATTGCAGACCGAGCAGGACAAACAGCGCCTGCTGGACGGGCTGGAATCGGCGCTGGCAGGCGGCCTCGACCGCGCCGCCTACGACAAGATGATCTCGACGCTGGGCAAGCGCGTCTTCCTGCTGCACAACGTCCATGCCAAAGCGCCGCAGCTTTTCCAAACCCGCTGGGCGATGAACTACCTCGCCGGGCCGCTGACGCGGGTGCAGATACCGGCATTGAATAAAATTAGCGGTCAGCGATCAGCGGTCAGCGATCAGCTTTCAACGGTCAGCGGTCAGCGGTCAGCGATCAGCAGTCAGCAGCCAGCGATTCCAGAGCAACTTCCCCTCGACAGCCTCCAACCCATTCAGGTCGCTGCTCACCCGCAGACTTCTGTCGTCACTCAGCCGTCCCCCGTCGCCAGCCAACCTTCAACCTCCAACCTTCAACCTTTACCCGCTTCCAACCTTCAACCTTCCACCACCCGCCCCACCCGCCCCGCCGGGGTGCGCGAATATTTCCTGCCCAACAATCTCACCTTCACCCAGGCCTTCAAAGCCGCGGGGCGTGATTTCCCCGCCGAAGCTTTCTCGCAGGGGTTGATCTACCGCCCGGTGATCTTGGGGCAGGCCGGGATTCGCTTCCTCAACCGCAAATACAACCTGGACGCCGAGCTGCACAAAACCGTTATCGTCGCTGCCCCCGACCGGCGCGGGCTGGTACGCTGGGACAATTTCCCCGCCGACCCGCTCGACCCGGCGGCGCTCGACGGCGCTCCTGACCCGCAGGCCAAATACGCCGCGCCCGAAGCGCCTTTCAACGACGCCAAGACCATCGCCGCGCTGCAAAAAGATTTCCTCGATTGGGCCTACCGCACCGGGCAGGTGACCGTGCGCGCCAACGAGGCTCTCAAATTCTACGCCGGGCCGGAAGTCTCGCCCGCCGAGTTCCGCACCCTGTGCGCCGATGCCGCCCGTGAAGGCCGCGACGATGAAATCCGCAAGGTGGAAACCGCCTTTGCCTCCAGGCTGCGCACCCTGCAAGACAAGCTGGGCCGCGAGGAGCGTGAGCTGGCCGAAGACCAGACCGAGTTGTCGCAGCGCAAATGGGAAGAAGGCGCCACCCACGCTGAAAACCTGCTCGGGCTGTTTGGAGGCCGCAAGAGCACCCGCCGCCTGTCCTCCTCGATGACCAAGCGCCGCCTGACCGAGCAGGCCAAAGCCGAAGTGGACGAATCGGTGGATGCCATCGCCGATATCAAGAAACAGCTTGCCGCGCTGGAATCCGAGAAGGCCCGTGCTATTCAAAACGTCAACGATCAATGGGGGCAGGTTGCCAACCAGGTGAGCGAAATCTCGGTGGCGGCCCTCAAAAAGGATGTGCTGCTCGACCTGTTCGGCGTGGCGTGGATGCCATTCCACGTGGTGAAGGTTGGCGGCGAGATCGAGGAATTGCCAGGTTTCGGGGCCGGTTCGTGAAATCCAATCGAGGAAGGCCACTCATCAAATTGGATTGCCGCCAACGGCCACAATGATTCCAGCGTTAAAAATAAAACATCCCCCGTGAAGCCAGCTTCACGGGGGATGTTTTGAAATCTCTCGTTAAGGTGTCGTGTAGAAAATCACAATGTAGGGGCGGTAAGTTGGTGTTGCATGGTTTCCAGAGCAGAACGTCATGTAATCAGCGCTCATATCATCGTTATCATCCGTACTGAAATACAGCTTCACCTGAGTTGTACTGTTAAGGCTGATTGCTGCCATCCCGGCGCTGTCCAGGCTGCCAGTGGACCATGGGCTGGCGGGCGTCGCCACGCTCATAACCGCCGACATTGCAGTAGTCGAAGCAGCCTGAAAATCGTTTGCCGCAAGGGCAACGCCAGCGCCATAGTAACCGGTCTTCACATCCGCATAAAGGGTGCCATGCGTCGTGAAAGGCGATGTGCCGGTCACGCCGGAACGTCTGATCTGAACGACCGCGCTCAGGATCGTCGCGTCGTCCGGCAAGCTGGCTGTATTGAAGCTCAGGACGGCGAGATACTGGTAATCGGTTGCATTATCACCCAGGTAGAAAGTCGTAGCCGCCGAGTTAATTGCGCCGCCTCGCCCCGTGGTTTCGGCTGACTCGGTGATATACCCATCATTAGCCGCTGTGCTGACCACGATGAGCCGGTGCCAGGTCTCGATCGGTGTCGCTGCCGCCGACCAGTTGCCAGCAGTATTTTGCGCTAAAACGACGTAATAGTATCCACCAGTAACCGCGCCGCTGTCTGTGTAGCTCAGCAGACCATCGGTTGTGCCATAGTAATCGGGGGTGACGGTAGCGACCAGCGTAGCGGCATCTCCAGGTGTGGGTACGAAGGTGGAACTGGCGCTGCGGTGGATTTCATACGATGTCGCCAGCTCGCGCCCTCCCGCAGTGTCGGTGATCACCGGGCTCCACTCGAGCACAACGTCCGCTGAGCCGGTTGGCACCGAAACTTCCAGGTCGGAAACCGAGACCGGCGTCTCGATAACCGCATCTTCGAGCAGCACCGCTCCCCAATTACTGGCGACCGACACCGCAACCTGACCGCTGGCGACCGTGTAACTAACATCTCCGATGACATCATATAGCACCGTGCCATCCGGCAGGCCATACGGCGCGCTGTTCAGACCAGTGAAGGTGGCGATTTGAGTCGCATTGCTGCGATTGAGGGCGATGAGGGCAGTTTGGGAGCCATCGGTGCGGGCGAAGCCGTAGACCATGTTGGTATCGTCAACGATCAGGCCGTGCTGCACATCGCCATCTTGCAGGGCGCTGTAGCTCAGGCGGATGCTGGACATCTGGCGGGCAAAGTCCATCAGGCTGGTGTCTGGAACATAGGCGGTACCGCTGGCATCATCCCAGGGATACGGCGCCCGGTTATAGGGATCGTCTTGCCAGCGTGAGCCATCCCACACGCCGTCGTGGCTCAAGCCAATCTCGTCGCCGTAGTACAACGTCGGAGCGCCTGCGTAAGTGAAGGCAAACAGCCACCACTCCTTCATGCGCTGCAAGGCGGACGCGTCACTGTCAGAATTACCCTTCTTGAGCAGGAAACGCATGCGGTTGGTATCGTGCGAGCCTTCGAGGTTCATCATCGCTTTGAAAGCATCCGGGGGATAATCTTCCCAAATGGAGAGCAGGCGGGCGTTGAAGAGCGACGGCGTCAACCCGCTGATGACGCCGCTGGAACTGGAACTATTGCTGTCGTTGTCTTCGAAGTACAAACCAGTCGGGCAGCCATTGCCCACCGTGCAGCCGGTGAACAGCCAGCTCAACACCGCAGAGCGGAAGCGGTAGTTCATCACGCTGTCCCACTCGTTGCCCAGCAGCCAGGCGGAGGCGTCGCCCCACTCCTCGCCGAGTAACAATGTATCTCCGTCCACCGCTCGAACTGCGGTGCGGAAATCCTCCCAGTAATCGTTGGTTGGATCATTGACCAGGCCGCTGTCAACATCGCCGCCGACATCGAAACGCCAGCCGCTCGCCCCTTCACTTACCCAGTAAGGCCCGACAGATAATGCGCCGCTGTCGAAAATTAAATTACGCACCGCCGTCAAGCCAGCCTGGAGCTTGGGCAGCGAGGGATAGCCATACCAGGCTTCGTAAGTCTGCGCGGCGTCGGCAGCGCCGTTGTAACAATACACCGGAACACCGCCATTGTTTGCGGGCGTACCGTTATCGGGGAAGTAAAACCACGAGTAGTATGAAGAGCTTCCACCCTCACAGGCGCCGCTGTTGTCGTCGGCCCCCGGCCCGGTTGGGCTGGTCAGCGCGCCAGAGCTATCGTAACGGCTATAGTAATCAAAATAGGTGCTGTCGGAGGAGGTGTGATTGAACACGCCATCCAGGATGATCTTGATCCCGTGGGCGTCGGCGGCAGCCGCCATCGCCTCGAAATCCGCCAGGGTGCCGAAATCCTCGGCGATTGACAGGTAGTTGGCTGTGTCGTACTTGTGGTTGGACGGCGATTCGAAGATCGGATTCAGATAGATGACGCTGACCCCCAGGTTGTCGAAGTAACCAGCGTTGATCTTCTCGGTGATGCCCTCCAGATCGCCGCCGTAGAAGTTGCCGCTGTAACCCGCATCGCCAGCATAGCAGTTATAAGCCAGGGTGGGATTCAAATCGCGTGGGTCGCAGATGGCCGTATTCCAATCGGAGCCATTCGAACGGTAAATGGTACCCCCACCCACGTTGTAGAAGAACTCCCCAGCGGGTTTGTCATTACTCGTATCTGTATCGCGGAAACGCTCGGGGAAGATCTGGTAGACGATGCCGGTCTGCATCCACTCTGGCACATCGAACGCAGGATCGTAGACGGTAATCTGGAAACTGCTCAAAGTGTCTTCGACATCGAGCATCTCGCCGGTTCCTCCCCCATAGAACGACACATCGTCATCTTCGTACCAATCTTGATCAGCCGCACAACTGCCGGGAGCATCATTGATCTGGAAATAATAGTACAGGATAGTGGGATAAGTGGGTTTTGTTATATCGACATACCACCAATCGTAGGTGGTCGTGTCGGTATCGTAACTGCCATCCCAGGACATGCTATAGTAATTCGTGACATTTGTATAGTCGTCGTAGACACGTACGTACGCGCTGGTGATATCGCTCTGCGCCACGCGCAAACGCAGCTTGATCGTGCCAGTGGTCGTATCCACAGCGCCGATCGTTGAACGGTAATCGGTATCGAAAGTATCGTGGTAAACCTCGCTCCACCAGATGTTGCAGTCGGCGCTGGCTGCGCCCAAAGGGGATGCGAGTGAAGATCACGTCGCAAGCGACAAGCCAAGAACCAGCGCCATAATTAGCACGCGGGCCACGCGTTTGTAATAGGTTGTATTAAGCATTAGCATTCTCCTGAAGTGGTTATTTTGTGTGATGGTTATGATGGATGTTCAAAACAGATTAGTTCGACTGGTTTGAGGGCGATTCCTGGCGCGATGGGTGTTGGCATCCTCCTTGTTTGAGAATTGAGTCGCTGTTCGAGAACGTTTTTGAGATACTCCTTCAGATCTCCTCCTTACAAATTTGTGAGCATTTTCCTATTTTCCTGTCATCGGAAGGTCTTAAATTTGTAAGATCATTGTAAAAACCGAGGCCCTGTAGATATGCACATCAGGTAATAGTGACTGTTCGCATGGCGGCTGGCGAGTGCGTATGTCGCTCCCTACCCTGAAACCAGATTTTATGGTAAAAATTGCTTGTCAACGACTAGGTGGGTAAATATCCAACAGGACATCAACAGCAAAAGCTCTGACAAGGAAACTTATGAACAAACTCATGTTGTTTTGGCTGGTTTTCAGCTATCTACCCGGTTTGCTGCCCCAAAGTGCAATCGCTGTCACCTCTAATCAGGCCACGCTCAACTTCCCCGACTCGATCACCTTTTCCCTGGACGCCAATAGCGATTCCCCCATCGAAAGCGTCGTTCTGCAATATCGCGCCATCGGGCAAAGCTGCCAGGATAGCTACTCGACACAAGCCATAGATTTCGACCCGGCTGCCGAGGTTTCGCTCACCTGGGATTGGGAATTCAAGCACAGCGGCAGCCTGCCGCCAGGAACACAAATCGAGTGGCAGTGGGAAATCCGGGATACTTCCGGGGCCACGATGCTGACCGATAAACAAACCCTCATCGTCGAGGATAATCAATTCGCCTGGCGCATTGCCGGCCGGGACGGGGTTTTCGTTTATTGGGTAACTGGGAACCAATCCTTCGGCAATGGGCTGCTCGAACTGGCCGTGTCGGGGCTGGATCGTCTAGCAACCAATGTCGGCATGCGCCCCGCCGGCGATGTGCGCATCAATGTTTACCCTGACCTGGATTCCCTGCGCGCCACGATTTTCTATGCGCCTGAATGGCTGGGAGGTGTCGCATACTCGGAATATCGCATCGTTATGACATCTATTGCCCCCGGAGAGGATGATTGGGCCGCCGAGGTCATCCCGCACGAGCTGGCGCATCTCGTCACCGGAGAGCTGACCTTCAACTGCTACGGCGCTCACATCCCCACCTGGCTCGAAGAGGGCCTGGCGGTCTACGCTGAAGGGCCAACGAGCGATTCTGACATTCAGCGGGTGAAAAATGCGCTCAAGAACGGCGACCTCGAGCCGCTGCACAATCTGACCTCGGGCTTTCCGGCGCAGGATGCTCAGGCTGCATTAGCCTACGCCCAAAGCGGGCAGGTGGTCGGCTTTATGGTCAACACTTATGGCGCGGAGAAAATGTCGGCATTGCTGGCAGCCATAAAATCCGGCGAAACGTTCGAAAAAGCACTGGGCCAGGTGTACGATCTGGAGACCGATGAGCTGGATTCTGCCTGGCGGGTCTCCCTCGGGTTTGCGCCCCTGCCCACCTCCCAGCCCACCCAGCCGGTGGCGACCGTGGAACGCACCGCCGTTCCCACCCTGGCGCTGTGGACATCGGTCGTCCAAACCGGCGCGACCGCTACCATCATACCGACCGAGATCGTCACACCCACGGAGACGCTCGCACCGACCGACACGCCCGTTCCCCCCACGGCCACGCCTCCCCCTACGGTTGCAGCCTCCTCAACCCCCGCGCCGACCCAGCCTTCCGCAGCATCCCAGCCGGCACTACCTTGCGCGGGCGGAATGATCCTTCCCCTGGGGTGGGGAGTAATGTTATTCAGTAAACGATTTTCTAAGAAGAGCCGCTAACGATCAACTCTAAACCAACCACCAACAATCGAAAGGAAACAAATTTATGAAACGCATTCTCTGTATTGTCATGCTGCTGGCGGTGCTCACCACCGGTTGCAGCCTGTTGGCAAAACCAACGCCAACCGCCACGCCGACGCTTCTCCCGACGAACACACCCGTCCCCACTGACACCCCAATACCGACGGATACCCCCACGCCCACCGCGTCGCCCACGGCCACTTTGACCCCCTCGCCAACGGCCACAAACACCGCGACGCCCACCATCACCCCGTCCCCCACGCCCAAGGGATTCTACAACAGCGCCAACGGCGGCTTCTCATTCATCAGTCCCACAAGCTGGAAGATTGACAAAGAGGAATCGAGCTGGGTACAGATGGTGGATCAGCGCTCCGGGATTTTCTTCCTGGCGGTCAGCAGCCTGAGCGGTGAGGAACAGACCATGGAAGCCCTGCTCGAGGATCTCAAAGCCGGATTTTTTGCTGGCACAACGGTCACGGTTCTCGAAGAGGGTGAGATCGCCCTTGCCGATGGCGCCATTGCCTCCAAGATAGACCTCGAAGCAGAATCAGCCGATTACACATTGGACAGCCGAGTCGTTTACATTCACCTGGGCAGCCGCGATTACTTGTTTATCGTGTACGGTTTGACAGGCATGTTGAATACCCAGTCATCCGTCCTGGATGATGTTTTTGGCAGCATGCGTGTCTATCGCCCCCAAATCTATGGCTTGAACCCTAATGAAACCTTGTATCTGAGCGGCGGCGAGCCAGATCCGATGGAACTCGATCCGGCGTTGTCTCCCGCTTCAGCGGTGAGCTACATCGGCTATCTGTTCAGCGGCCTGGTGAGGATCAACCCCCAGCTTCAAACAGTCCCCGATCTGGCCGAAAGCTGGACGATCAGCCCGGATGGCACAGTTTATACCTTCAAACTGCGCGACGGCCTGAAATTCTCGAACGGCGATCCCCTGACGGCGCAGGATGTCAAGGATAGCTGGGAGCGCACCACCGATCCCAAGCTGAAGTCAACCACGGCCAAAACCTACCTGGGAGATATCGTCGGCGTCAAAGAGAAAATCGCCGGCGATGCCGACGAGATCAGCGGCGTGAAAGTGATTGACGACCTGACCCTCGAAGTGACGATTGACGGCCCCAAGCCCTATTTCCTGGCAAAAATCGCTTACCCCACCGGTTACGTGTACGATGTCGAACAGGCTAACGGATCGGACGATAACTGGATGTTCAATCCAAATTCATCTGGCCCGTATGTGGTCAAAGAACACATCGAACGAGAAGCTTTTGTCTTCGAGCGTAATGAAAATTTCTACACATTGCCGCCGGTCAAGTATGTGGTTTTCCTTGCGTCATCGGGTGTTTCGAGATTGAGCCTGTACAAGGATGGCGTGATTGACCTGGTGTACCTGGGCGGAGAAGATGCTTTACAGGCTCGCAAAGCAGACGACCCGTTACACAGTCAATTGCAAACGGTCACAAGCCTGTGCACAGACATGGTTCAGATGAATAACACCCTGCCGCCTTTCGATGATCCCAACGTCCGGCTGGCTTTTGCCCGGGCAGTGGATCGCGACGGTTTTGTGGAAACCCTGACGCAAAACGTGGACATCCCGGCGTTATCCATCCTGCCTCCCGCGATGCCCGGCTTCTCTCCCGACAACGTCATCGCTGGATTCGATGCTGCCGCGGCTAAGGAGGCCCTGGCGGCCTCCCAATACGCGGGCAACCTGCCCGAGGTGGTGCTTACCGCCAGCGGTTACGGCGATTCCAACCGCGACGATGTCAACGCGCTGGTGAAAATGTGGCAGGATAACCTGGGCGTAAAAGTCAAGGTAGTCTACGTGGATCCCACCAACCTCACCGAGGCAGCCCGCGAGCAGAATGCTCACATGGTGGTCTACGGCTGGTGCGCTGACTATCCCGACCCGGAAAACTTCCTCGATATACTCTATCATACGGGCAGCGATTTCAATGTTGGTAACTACACCAACCCCGCGGTGGATGCATTGCTCGAACAGGCGCGCACCGAGGTTGACCCCGCCGCTCGCATCCAGCTCTACCAGCAAGCCGAAGCAATGCTGCTCGGCGACGTTGCTGTAATTCCACTCGCTAATGGCGTCACCGACGTGCTGGTGAGTCCCCGCCTGATTGGGTACATTCAACCGCCGATGCACAGCTCGTTCATCCTGTGGATCTCGCTCGACGAGAACTACATGCCATAACTGCAATCCATAGCTGCAATCAGGCAGCAATTTTGCCCCTCTTGCCTCCCCCCAAGTCCTTCCTGGCCGCATTGGGGGGAGGTTTTTGTTCGGAAGGCATGAAAATCTCATATAAAACGCTAATACCCCTTCACGATTCCCACTCATACAAGATGTTATAATCATCCCGATTAGCTCCAGATTTCTCCAAACCCGCCGGGTTTGCAAACTCGAAGGGTTTGTTCGACCGAAAAAGGATTAAAGCCTATGATGCGATTCGACCGATTTACAGAGCGCGCCCAGGAGGCTGCCCAGCGCGCCGCCGAAATCATCCAACGTTACGGCCACAACCAGATTGATACTGAACACATTTTGCTGGCCCTGATCGAGCAGCCGCGCGGCGTCATCCCGCAAATTCTCGAATACCTGAAAGTTGACCCCAACTCGCTCACCGAGCGCCTCGACTACATCCTGCGCACCAGCCCCAAGGCCAACATCTTCGGCGGTGGCGCCGGGCAGATCTTCATCACGCCACGTGTGAAGCGGATCATTGACCTGGCAAACGAAGAAGCCAACCGCCTCAAAGATGAGTACATTTCCACCGAGCACATTTTCCTGGCGATCCTCAACGAGCGCAGCACACCGGCAGCCCGCCTGCTCGAAGGCGCGGGTGTCACCCGCGAGCGCGTCTACGAAGCCATCACACAGATTCGCGGCGGGCAGCGCGTCACCGACCCGCAAGCCGAGTCACGCTACCGTGTGCTGGAGAAGTTCTCCCGAGATTTGACCCAGGCCGCCCGTGAGGGGAAACTGGACCCTGTGATCGGGCGTGACATGGAGATTCTGCGTGTCATCCAGATTCTCTCCCGCCGCACGAAGAACAACCCGGTGTTGATTGGGGAAGCCGGGGTCGGCAAAACCGCTATCGTCGAAGGGCTGGCGCAAAAGATCGCCACCAACGATGTGCCCGAGATACTCTCCGGCAAGCGCGTCGTGGCGCTCGACCTGGGGGCGATGATCGCCGGGTCACGCTTCCGCGGCGAGTTCGAGGAGCGCCTGAAGGCTGCTATCGAAGAAATCCAGCGCGCCGAGGGCGAAGTCATCTTGTTCATTGACGAGCTGCACACCGTCGTTGGGGCGGGCGCGGCACAGGGAGCGATGGACGCCTCCAACATGCTCAAACCGGCGCTGGCACGCGGCGAGCTGCAATGCGTCGGCGCGACCACCCTCGACGAGTATCACAAGCACATCGAGAAAGACGCCGCCCTCGAGCGGCGCTTCGCCCCGGTGTACGTCGAAGAACCCAACGTCGAGGATACCATCGCCATGCTGCGCGGCCTGCGCGACCGCTACGAAGCGCATCACAAAGTCCATTTCTCCGACGAGGCCCTGGTGGCCGCGGCCCGCCTGTCATCCCGCTACGTCACCGACCGCCGCCTGCCCGACAAAGCCATTGACCTGATGGACGAGTCGGCTGCCAAGCTGCGCGTTGCCCTTTATTCGCTGCCTGCCGATCTGAAGGCGATGAAAAGCGAAATTGACCGCCTGCACGCCGAAGAGGAGCAGGCCGGCCTGGCGCGTGAATACGAGCGCGCCGCCGAGATGAAGGCCGAGCGTCTGCGCCTGGAAACCGAGTTCAACGAGAAACGCGACCGATGGGAAGAAGAGCACAAGCTCGACGAGATCGTGGATGTAACTGACATCGCCGAAGTGGTCGCCCAATGGACCGGCATCCCCGTCAGCCAGATGATGGAGACCGAAGCCCAGAAGCTGCTGCAAATGGAGGAGCGCCTGCACGAACACATCATCGGGCAAGACGAGGCCATCCACGCCATCTCCGACGCCATCCGCCGCGCCCGCTCCGGCCTGAAAGATCCGCGCCGCCCGATCGGCTCGTTTATCTTCATCGGCCCTTCGGGGGTGGGCAAAACCGAGTTGGCCAAAGCCCTGGCCGAATTCATGTTCGACGACGCCGAGGCGCTGGTGCGCATTGACATGAGCGAATACCGCGAGCAACACACCGTCTCCCGGTTGTTTGGCGCCCCCCCTGGCTACGTCGGTTACGAAGAGGGCGGGCAGCTCACCGAGGCGGTGCGCCGCCGCCCATACCGGGTGATCCTCTTCGACGAGATCGAGAAAGCCCACCCCGAAGTGTGGAACGCGCTGCTGCAAATCCTCGACGATGGCCGTCTCACCGACGGGCAAGGCAATATCGTGGATTTCCGCAACACCGTGCTGATCATGACCAGCAACCTGGGCACCGAATACATTCACAAATCCGGCAGCCTGGGCTTCCTGCTGACCGACGCATCCCACGAGGAGCGCGCCGCCCACGAGAAGATCGAGAAGGCGCTCAAAGGCGCCTTCCGCCCCGAATTCCTCAACCGCATTGACGAGATCATCACTTTCTCGCCGCTCTCGCTCGACCAAATGAAGCAAATCGTAGATTTGCAGATGAAAGAGGTTCAAGAGCGGCTGGATGAGCATGGTATGAAAGTGGCGTTATCCCCAGCCGCGCGTGACTGGCTGGCGCAGATCGGCTACGATGCGACGTTCGGCGCTCGCCCACTGCGCCGCGCCCTCCAGAAACACGTGGAAAGCCCGCTCTCCGTGAGCTTGTTGAGCGGCGAGTTCAAAAATGGCAACGCCGTGCTGGTAGACGTAAACGAAACTGGCGACAAGCTGGTCTTCCGCGCGGTGGATGAGAGCACCCTGGCGGAATCCATCAAGGCCACCGAGGTCACTGTTCAAAGTTAATCCTCCCGGCCCAAAGATTAAAACGCTCAACCCAGACCGGCGTCTCGCGACGCCGGTCTTTTTTGTGTCCAAATTGTCACATCGAGCACCCCTTTCGCAGGTGATTTTTGTCTCGCCTTTGAGGATATTTGCCACTATGAGATTGCCCTCAGACAAGCTAAATTTGAGAATTATAGGTAGAACCCATGTCTGAAGACGAATTCCAAAAATTACCACTTTTTACAGGGCTTGACCCGGCGCAGATAGACATGCTGCGTCCGATATTTGCCTTGTGCCAGTTCGAAGCCGATACACTGCTCTTCGATCAAGGCGGCCCTGCAGATAACCTCTACCTGGTGATCTCCGGGGAAGTGGTAGTCAACTTCAAACCCGACGATGGCCCGGCGATTACTGTAGCACGCATCCATCCGGGGAGTGTCGTCGGCTGGTCTGCGGCGCTGGGAAGCCAGGCGTACACATCGGCAGCCACCTGCGCCACGCCGACCACGCTGCTGCGGGTGCGCAGCACCGATCTGCGTAAGCTATGCGTCCAGGATTCCGAACTGAGCGCCATCATGATGGACCGGCTGGCATCCTTGATTGCCGAGCGGCTCAAAAATACCCACGAGCAGGTGAAAGCATTGCTGACGCGTGGGCTTGGTAACGGTGTACACGCCCGAGGAGGCTGACATGGCATTACCGAACAATCCTATTTTCCCGGTCGAGGAGCAAATTCGCGGGCTGGTAGAAAGCCTCAGCGCTTATATCGAGCAATATCACGGCGGCTCCGTGGAGCTGGTCTCGTTCGACGGGAAGCTCCTGAAAGTCAAATTGGGCGGCGCTTGCCTGGGCTGCCCGCTCTCCCCGGTGACTCTGCACGGCTGGGTCGAAGGCACGCTCAAGCAATTTTTCCCCGACATTGAAGGGGTAGAGGCCGTGACAGAATAGTTGATTTATGATTTCGTGTTTGAGTAGAGTTGGTGATGCTCGCGTCGGATGACAATCCGACGCCCCAGGTATCACGCCAGGCTGTTGGCGGCCACCAGATACGGGGACTATCGTCCCCTTTGATCGTACATCTTGATGCCTCTTTAAAAACGCAAGTTCTTGACGGAGCCTG
>DYIZ01000126.1 GCA_020723385.1 Candidatus Aquidulcis sp. | reverse complement strand
TTCTCATGCCTCAATTCGGATCGAGGCCCATTTGCTTTGTCAAAAGTCCAATCTATGGGCGCTGCCTTAAAACCCGCTCATCCTTACCTTGCCAAACACCCACCGATAAGGTATCCTTGACCGTGGGAGTGGTTGAGTCCCGGTGGGCTCCCCGGTCTTCAAAACCGGTGGCGGGTCGCGTTGCGGGCCGTGGTGGGTTCGACCCCCATCCACTCCCGCCTGCCTTTTAATCTCGATAAAGTTCCATTTTGTAAGTTACTGAATCCTATGCCTCCAACCGACGAAACCCTTACCCCGATTGTGGCGCGCGTCTTCCACATTGACGATGTGACGCTCGGCGACTCCCAGAAGAATTTCATCGCCCGCTACCGCGGCCATATTTACGGTGATTCACAAACCGCCTACGATCAGCTCTCCGAGACGCTCACCCCCCTGGATGTCACGCCTCTTTTCCGAATGGAAGATGGGCAGCAAGTGGTTATTCTGGTGAACGGCATCATCCGTCCCAGGCCGTCCAATATCTCCTGGAACATTGTCATGTTCGTTTTGACCGTGTTCAGCGTGGTGTACACTGGCGCGCTCAACGCCTACAATGGGCCAGAAAATCCAACCACAATGCAACAATTGACCTGGGGCTTGACTCATCTCTGGGAGGGCCTGTCGTTCGCGATACCAATGATGGCGATTTTGCTGGCCCACGAGTTCGGGCACTACTTTGCCGGGCGCAGGCACGGCACAGCGGTAACACTGCCCTACTATATCCCCCTGCCTATCTTCAGTCCATTCGGAACAATGGGCGCGTTTATCCAGCTCAAGAATTTCCCCAAAAATCGCCGCGCCCTGTTAGATTTGGGCATCGCCGGGCCACTGGCAGGATTGATCGTCGCACTACCCATTCTCATCTACGGGCTGGCGACATCTGATGTCAAACCGATCGAGACACCATCGCCGAACCAGAGCATGATTTTGGAAGGCAACTCGATCTTGTACAGCACTCTCAAGTGGGCGGTAAAGGGTGAATTGCTGCCTTCTCAGCCGGCCGACAACAATCTGCCGCCCTGGTTATACCATATCGTCTACTTTGTCACCTCCCGCCCGGACCCAATCGGCGGGGATGATGTCATGTTGAATGGGATTGCATGGGCCGGATGGGCCGGGCTGCTGATCACCGCTCTCAACCTGATTCCAGCTGGGCAACTCGACGGAGGCCATTTGCTGTATGTGCTGCTTGGGAAACGGGCCAGGAAATTCCTGCCCTACATTTTGGGGGTCGTGGCCTTGCTGGGGTTCGTTTGGGGCGGGTGGTGGCTGTGGGGCTTTCTGATCCTGATCTTCGGGCGATTCTACGCCGAACCGCTCGATCAGATCACCCCGCTCGACGGGCGGCGCAAGGCGCTGGCCATCCTGGGGCTGGTGATCTTCATCCTGATTTTTACCCCCATGCCGCTGCGGCAAATACTCGGGCCAGTCGTGATGCCGTAACCATCCTTACCTTTCCCCCGAAACATACCAAAAATGGGTGTGTGATTGGAGCTTCGCTCCAGTCGCACACCCATTTTTCGGAAATTCTCCCCTCGCCCTTCGGGAGAGGGGCCGGGGGTGAGGGTTTCCCAGCCTTTCACCCCTTGCGGGTGTAGTTGGGCAGCAAGATCGGGGATTGCACTGCGCCATTGATCCCGGCCTCGTCCAATTCCTTATTCCAGATGACCAAATGTTGCAGCGTGGGCTTGCTCAATGTCACGCCCTGGCCGATATAATCTGCTGCCGTCTTCCCGGCGCGCCGACCGAAGACGCACACGTCCAGCAGGCTGTTGCCCATCAGCCGGTTGCGCCCGTGTACCCCGCCGCTGACCTCCCCGCCGATGAACAGGCCGGGGATTTTTGTGCGGCAGTCGGCGTCAATGCGGATGCCGCCGTTTTGGTAGTGCAGGGTGGGGTAGACCAGCATGGGCAGTTTGGCGATGTCAATATTGAAGCGCTTGAACTGCCGCACCATGGCGGGCAGCGCCTTCTCAACCGTGCCCGGCCCCTGGATCATCTCGATCAGCGGGGAATCCAGCCAGACCGCGGGCTGCCCGGTGGGGGTGGGAATGCCCAGGTTGCGCTCTTTGCACTCCCGGATGAAAGCCGCCGCTTCCACGTCACGCGGCTCCAGCGGGTAGACGAACTGCTCACCCTTGAGGTTGACCGGCTGCGCCCCCAGGCCGCGCACCTTCTCGGTGACCAACTGGCCCAGGATTTGCTCGGGGTACGCCGCCCCCGTGGGGTGATATTGCATCGTGTCCAGGAAGAGCGGCTCTCCTCCCACCCGGTAGGCCATCACGATCCCATCGGCGGTTGCGCCGTAATGATTGGTGGTCGGGAATCCCTGGTAGTGCAGACGCCCGCCGCCGCCCGTCGCCAGCACGACCGCTTTGGCTTTGGCAAAGAAATAGCGCTCGGTCTCCAGGTTGTACAGCACCGCGCCGGCGATCTTGCCGCTCTCATCCAGCACCAGCTCGACCGCCGGGCAGAATTCGATGACTTCCACGTTCGGGCGATTGCGCACCTCGTCGCGCAGCGTGCGCATGATCTCCGCGCCGGAGTAATCCCGCGACGAGTGCATACGCTTGCGGCTGGTGCCGCCGCCGTGCTCTTCCATCATCGTCCCGTCGGGGGTCTTGTCGAACATCACGCCCAGGTTTTCAAGCCACTGGATGACCACCGGGGCGTCGTTGACCAGGGCTTCGACCAGCTCTGGGAGATTGTCGAAGTGCCCGCCACCGATCACGTCGAGATAATGGATTGGGGGCGAATCCTCGGGCCGGTCGGCGGCCTGGATGCCGCCTTGAGCCATCATCGTGTTGGCGTCGCCGAAGCGCAGCTTGGTCACCAGCGTGACTTTCGCCCCACCTTCCTGGGCCAGCAGCGCCGCCGAAGCGCCCGCCCCCCCGCCGCCGATGACAAGCACGTCTGTCTCGAAATCGGGATTGCTGAGGTCGAAATCGGGGCCGATGAGGGGCCGCCCCTCGACGAGATCGGCCAGCTCGTTGGGCATCTCCCCACCCTTCCCAGGGCCAACGCGTACTTTGCGAAAGCCTTCGGGCAGGAAATCCGGGTGAAAGCCATGTAAAACCTTATCGCGTTCTTCCAGCGACATGGATGGGAATTTCTGGTGCATCCGCTGCGGGCGGGTGGCCTCGACGACTTTGATGAGTTCGAGCATTTCGGGTGTATAGGTCATGGTGTACCTCCGGTAAGCTGACTGCTACTATGGTTCGATGTCGCGCGCTTTGTAGCGTTCTACGAGGCCATTGCGATCCAGCGCTTTGAGGGCCGTGATCTCGGCAGTGTAATTGCCGGTCTCGATCTCATCCACCCGCTGGCGCAGGTGCTCCGAGCGGGGAGCCATATAGCGTCCGTACAGCCGCCGCGAGAGGATAGCGACGTTGTACTGCGGCTCCTCCGCCGGGCAGCGCGCCGCGCACAGGCCGCATAAGATGCAGTCGAAGGAGAGATTGGCGACCAGGGCAATATCGCCGCGCATGGCAGCCGCCATGTAGCCCTTGACATTCAATTCTTGAGGGCAGGCTTTGGTACAGGCGCCGCAGCCCAGGCAGCGCAGCAGCTCAGGGTAGAGTTTGAACAGCGTGGCCGCTTCCGGTTTGACCTGGGTGATGTCGTAGCTGGCGCGCTTGGCCGGGAAGAAGGGAATCTGGCCCAGGTACATTTCGGGCTTGACCACCGTCTGGCAGGCCAGGCCGAAGTACAGCTTGGGGTCATCCTTGATGCGGTACACGGTGGCGCACGCCCCGCAGAATCCGCCGCGGCAGCCCACCCCGCGGATCAGGGTGTAGCCCGCCCATTCCATCGCCTTCATAATCGTCAGGCTGGGGGGCACATCGTAACGCTTGCCCATGATAAAAATCGGGATAAGGTCAATTCGTTCGGTCATGGTACCTCCAGTTATCAGTCATCAGTTATCAGTAATCAGTGCGCAGTGAGCAGTGAGCAATTATCAAGTCTTTTACTGATCACTGTTCACTGTTCACTGATTACTCGCCAATTTCCGTCCATTCGTCGGCTTTGAATGTGACCAGCGGCAGCGGGTCGTCCACGCTGTGGCCGGGGTGGTAATCGAAGGCGGCATCCAGGCGCTGGTTGACGGCGCGGAACACCAGGCCCACCGGCAGTTCCGCCGGACAGGCTTCGGTGCACATGCCGCACCCCACGCACGACAGAGCCATGTGGTTCATGCGGGTCAGGTGGAACAGCATGGTGTCAGGCGGCATACGGTAAGCGCCCTTCTGCTTTGCCCAGCCGATGAACTGCATCGGATCGTGGTCGAAAATGGGACTCTTGAAGACGCACTGCTTGCAATAGCAGATCGGGCAGACTTCCATGCAGTTGTGGCAGCGGATGCAGGCGGCGAACACACCGGGCACACCCTCCTTGCCCTCCAGCCGGGCGCGGATCTCGGCAAAGGCGGCGTCCCGAGACGCGGTGCGGGCGGCAACCAGCTTCTCGACTACCGCGGCGCGACCGTTGGCATCACAGGGCGACATACCCAGCCTGGCCGCCAACTCATCTGTCAGCGAAATGTGGATCCCCTGGCTCAGATCACTGCCCAACAACTCGATGGTGATCTGCGCCCCGTCGAACACCGGCTGTTCGCAGATTTTGCACGCCGCGCGAATCTCTGGTTGCGAGGTTTCAGGTTGTAAAGTTGCAAGTTGGTACAATTCTTGCCACAGCCCCTGTCCCTTATCCCCTGTCCCCTTCTTCACAAATACCGGCACGCTATAAGTCCCTGCACAATCCACCGCGATTAACACCAGATCGGCCAGATTGGCCTGCTGCATCTTGACCAGCTCGATGAGGGCGCGCAGCTCGCACGAGCGCAGCATCACGCCGACTTTGGCGCGCGGCTCACGGGCGCTGAGCTTTCCAGCCAGGGTCGCGCCGTTCGAGGGAAGAACGGGCGCCAGCGGGTCAGCTTCCGCTAGCATTTCGGGGTTGGTGACAATCCCCGGGGTCACCGTCCCGTAAGGGGTGCGAAGGGGAACCAGCAGAGCGTCTACCGTCCCCGTCTCCAGCAATCTTCCCAGGAAGCCCTGCAAGGCTTGAAGGGTATCGCCGTTCTCGACAGGTATGATCGTCTTCATCGTCACATTCAACCTTCAACCTTCTTCAACAGGTTAGACTGCCCACGTGGTTTTCATCGGGTTGGGGCCTTTTTCTTTTATGGCGGCGGTCATCTCGCGGATGGTATCGGCGAAGCGGGAGCCTTCGCTGGCGCTGATCCAGCGCAGCCAGACGCGGTCTTCGTCGAAGCCGGCGTTCTTGAGAATTTCCTTCATCGCCACCACGCGCCGGCGGGCTTTGTAGTTGCCCTCCTGGTAGTGACAGTCGCCCGGGTGGCAGCCGCCGATGAGGATGCCATCGGCTCCGGCCAGGTCGGCTTTCAGCACGTAGATGGGATCCACCGCGCCGGAGCACATCAGGCGGATGATGCGCACATTGGGCGGGTATTGCAAACGGCTGGTGCCCGCCAAATCCGCGCCGGTATAGGTGCACCAGTTGCACAGGAAGGCAATGATTTTGGGTTCGAATTGGGTGTCTGTCATGTTCGACCTATACTCCTTGGTTCAAGCTGTCAGCATTCAGCGGTCAGCGGTCAGCAGTCAGCTTTGTATTTGAATTATGGACAATTTTTTCAAAAATTTCTTGCACTCTGGATAGCGGCATTCCTTCTCGTTGTTCAATAGCTAAAGGATGTTCAGTTGGCTCCACCTCAATGTATGGTCGTGTCGGAATAGACCTTAAATGCACCATTGTTTTGAGCAATGCATCTGGATACACTGGTGGAATAGCGGTAAGCCAGCCAAAGAATGGCCCGCTCTCTTCTCGATTCTCTGCATTAAATACTTCACAGAAGGTATTGAAACTTTGTTCACTCAACGATACCCAAACGCCCCAGATGAAAGGTTCATCCGAGCCATGAACATGGATTTCTATACAACCTTGCACGAAGAACCATTTGTCATCAATGATGCATGTGTTTGAATCGAGTTTAACCCGGGTTGAGCGCTCTATTTTTGGAATAGTCAAATATTCAATTGGGTAATCCCAACCAAAATCCGGAATACCCTCATGATATTGGCCGCACTCGTGACAGACAAATCCAATAGTTTGATTCGTCATTTTAGATCTTTATACTGATAACTGGTCACTGATCACTAATTACTTTCCAACGCCGCATCCAACATCGCGCTCACCTGCAAGAACTCGAAGCCCTTCTGCTGGCTGGCCTTGTTCGGGCAGGCAACCACGCACGCCCCGCAGCCTTGGCAGAGCACGTCCACCACTTGAGCGTACTCATCACCCGGCTCCAGGCGGCGCGCCCCGAAGGGGCAAATCTCGACGCACAGCCCGCACGCTGCGCACAGGCGCGGGTTGACCGTGGCAATGATCGGTGTGGCGGTGAGTTGTTTCTTCGCCAGCAGCGCCACGGCGCGCACCGAGGCGGCTTTGGCCTGGGAAATGGTTTCATCCATCGCCCGCGGCGAATGGGCCAGCCCGCACAGGAATACCCCGTCGGCGGCGAAATCCACCGGGCGCAGCTTGACGTGCGCCTCGAGGAAGAAGCCTTCCGCGGTGAGCGGCAGCTTCAGCAGGCGGCTGAGCGCTTCGTTGCCCGGCTCGGCCTCGATCCCGGCGCTGAGGACGACGCGGTCGGCGGTGAGGGTGACGACTTCCTGATCTGGTTGAACTTTCACTTGAACTTGCAACTGACCGTTGATCTTTGACCGCTGACCACTGATCACTGACAACTGATTACTGACTACCGGCGGCTGGTCGGGGTCGAATTCCAGGAAGATGACACCCGCCCGGCGGGCTTCACGGTACAGGCGCTCGCGGAAGCCGTAGGAGCGAATATCGCGGTACAGGATGGCGACCTGCGTCTCGGGGTTGCGCTTCTTCAACTCCAGGGCGTTCTTGATGGCCTGCGAGCAACAGATGCGCGAGCAGTAGGGGTGTTCTTCGTTGCGCGAGCCCACGCACTGGATCATAACGACGGAAGAAGGTAAACAAGTAGAAAGGTAAACAGGATTACCTGTTTCCTTGTTTACCTGTTTACTTATTTCATCCTCCAACTCCCGCTGCGTGACAACCCCTGGAATCTCGCCATACCCGTATCCCTTCGGCGTAATCTCCTGCCCGCCGGTGGCGACCACCACCACGCCATGCACCAATTCGGTAGTGACGCCGTCTTTCGCCCGAACCGTGGTGCGGTACTGGCCCACATAGCCGCTGACCTCGACGACATCGCTTTCCAGCATCACGGTGATGCGCGGGTCGTTGCTGATGCGCTGAATGGTCTCGGCGAGAATCTTTTGTGGGTCAGTCCCGTTGAAGCCGACGCGGATGTGGCGCAAATGACCGCCCAACTCGGCCTGGCGTTCGACGAGATAAACCGGGAAACCCTGGGCGGCGATAGACAGCGCAGCGGTCATGCCCGCCAGCCCGCCGCCGATGACCAGCGCCTGGTGCTGCACGTCGAGTGTGCCGCGCTGCAACGGCTTGAGGCGGCGCGCTTTGGCAATCGCCATCGCCACCAACTGCTTGGCCTTCTCGGTGGCGACCTCCGGCTGGCCGCGGTGTACCCACGAATCCTGCTCGCGCAGGTTCGCCATCTCGAACAGGTGCGGGTTCAGCCCGGCCTGGCGGATGGTATCCTGGAACAGCGGCTCGTGCGTGCGCGGCGTGCAGCTTGCCACCACCACCCGGTTGAGACCCTGTTCCAGCACGGTCTTCGTGATCTTGGCCTGGGTATCCTGCGAGCAGGTGTACAGGTTGCGCTCGGCGTACACTACGTTCGGCAGGGTTTTGACGTAATCCACCACATCGGGGACTTTGACCACGCCGCCGATGTTGATGCCGCAGTGGCAGACGAACACACCCACGCGCGGCTCCTCTTCGGACACATCCCGCTCCGGGGGATAGACAGCCTCCCGGGTGAGGGTGCCGCGCGCCGGGGCCAAAAGGGCCGAGGCTTGCGATGCGGCGCAACTGGCCTCGATGACGGTCTCGGGGATATCCTTCGGCTCGCCGAACGCCCCGGCGACGAAGATCCCTTCGCGGCTGGAGTCGGTCGGGTGATATTGGGGGGCTTCGGCAAATCCGTACTCGTTGAGCGAAATTCCCAATCGCCGCGCCGTGTCCAACGTCGCATCGGTGGGTTTCAATCCCACCGACAGCACCACCATGTCGAATTCTTCCTCGTGCGTCACCGGCTTGCCATCCTCGGTGAAGGTGGCGTACAACATGCGCAGGTTACGGCTGCCGGGGACTTCCTTCACCGCCGAGACCATGCTGCGGATGTAACGCACGCCCTGCTCTTTCTCGGCGCGCTCGATGTAGGCATCGAAGCCTTTGCCGAAAGCGCGGATGTCCATGTAAAAAATGGTCGGCTCGATGCTGGTATCGTGCTCGCGGGCGATGACCGCCTCTTTGGTAGCGTACATGCAGCACACGGATGAGCAGTACCCCTGGTCGCAGGAGATGTCACGCGAGCCGACGCATTGGATCCAGCCGATTTTGTGAGGATGGGCTTTATCCGACGGGCGCTGGACGACACCGCCAAAGGGGCCGGAGGCCGAGAGCATCCGCTCGAACTCGAGCGAGGTGACCACGTTGGGGAAGCGTCCGTAGCCGAACTCGGGGCGGATGTCCCCGGAGATGGGTTCCAGCCCGGGGGTGAGCACCACCGCCCCCACTTGCAGCTCGACCGTTTCGCCGAGCATGTTGTGGTCAATCGCCCCGGCACGGCAGGCGTAGACGCACTGCAAGCACTCGGAGCAGATGCCGCAGCTCAGGCAGCGGGCAGCTTCCAAACGGGCTTCTTCTTCGGTCAGCCCGGCATAGACTTCAGCAAAGTCGTGTTTGCGCTCGGCTGCGGGGCGGGCGGCCATTTCGGCGCGGGGGATATATTGTCGGGGTGAACCTGTGTGTTCACCCGCAGGGCTGACACGTAGGTCAGGGCTGACACGCAGGTCAGGGCTGACACGTAGGTCAGGGCTGACACCTAGGTCAGCCCCTACGGTGGACTGACCGCGCACCGTGGTTGTTCGTTCTGCCACCACGGGCGGGCGATGACCGCTGACCGCTGATGGCTGACCGCTGAGGTAGCGATCAATCGAACAGGCGGCGCGATGCCCGGCTTCGATAGCGTTGACCACGAAGGTTGTACCCGTGACCACATCGCCGCCGGCAAAGATGCCGGGAACGCTGGTTGCCAGGGTTTCGGGGTCTACCTTGGGGAAGCGCCCGCGCACGGTGTCCACCGACCCCTTGAGGCATTCGATCTCGGGGCGCTGGCCGATGGCGAAGATGACTACATCGGCGGAGAGAATCTCTTCGGTTCCAGGAATCTCGTCGAAATCGGGACGACCTTCGATAAAGCCGCGGAAATTCACGTTGACCGTGCGTACACCCGTCACCCGTCCGTCGTCATTCGTCACTTCTTTGAATGTGCGGGAGGGGAAGACCTCAATGCCCTCATCCTGGGCGTCGCGCACTTCCCAATCGTGGGCAGGCATCGTCTCGCGGCTTTCCAGGCAAGACATGCCGACCCAGGCAGCGCCCATCCGGACAGCGGACATGGCGGCATCAATGGCAACGTTGCCGCCGCCGAGAACCAATACACGTTTCCCGGCAGCCGGGGGGATTGGGCGGACACTTTGTCGGGGTGAACCTACGTGTTCACCTGCATCTGGGCGGACACATGGGTCTGGGCGGACACATGGGTCTGGGCGGACACATGGGTCCGCCCCTACGCTGATTTCCCGCAGAAAATCGGTTGCCATCGTCACACCGGGGAGGTCGGCCCCGGGGATGGGCAGCTTGATGCCAGCGTGAGCGCCGACGGCGACGAAGACGGCATGGAAGCCATCTTTGAGCAAAGCGGGGACATCTTCGACGCGGGTGTTGAGTTTCAACTCGACGCCCTCGGCCAGGATGTCGTCAATTTCCTGCTGTACCAGATCGTATGGCATGCGATATTCGGGCACGCCCACCCGCATCATGCCGCCCGCAACGGGCAGCGCTTCGAATACGGTGACGGCGTGGCCTTTGCGGACGAGATCAAGGGCGGCGGTCATCCCGGCAGGGCCGGAGCCGATAACGGCGACTTTTTTCCTCGTCGGGTCTGGGCGGACACGCAGGTCCGCCCCCACGGCGATTGGATTTCTCCGCGCCCAATCGGCCACGAAGCGCTTGAGGGCCATGATGTTCACCGGGGAGTCAGATTCGTCGCGGGCGCAGGCGTCTTCACATTTGTGGTTGCAGACGCGGCCGCACACCGATGGGAACGGATTGTCCTCTTTGATGGTGCGGTAAGCGTCGGCGAAACGCCCTTCACGGATGAGGGCCACGTAGCCCTGGGCGCGCTGGTTGATCGGGCAGGCGTCGCGACAGGGAGCTACACCTAATTTTTCGATGGCGAAGGCGTTGGGGATGGCCTGCGGGTAAGGCTTGTATACAGCTTTGCGAAGAGACAGGTTGCCGTTGAATTTATCGAGGCGGGAGACAGGACAGGCCGTGGCGCAGTCGCCGCAGCCGGTGCATTTGAGAATGTCAATGTAACGGGCGTTGCGGCGGATGGCGACGGTGAAATTGCCCGGCTCGCCGGTGATGGATTCGATCTCGGAGGTGGTGAGGATTTCGATGTTGAGATGACGCCCGACCTCGACCAGCTTGGGCGACATGATGCACATGGCGCAGTCGTTGGTGGGGAAGGTCTTGTCGAGCTGGGCCATCGTGCCGCCGATGGCGGGCGATTTCTCCAGGAGGTAGACCTTCAGCCCGGATTCAGCCAAGTCCAGGGATGCCTGCATCCCGCCGATCCCCGCGCCGACGACGAGCACTGCGCCTGTGGGTTGTTTTCCGTTACCGTTGTCACAACTCATATTCTCACGCACCTGTTTATCTCTTGAAAAGAGTCTGCTAATCGGCGCTAATCTGTTTAAAATTCGCGAAGATTAGCGTGGATTAGCGGATTCTGTTCTTGTTGGCTCAAAAAACAATAATCTCACTCATAAAATAGTTTGGCTTGACCCGCTTACAGCGGGCACTGGCCGCGCCTTCAAACCGGCAGTTGACGCAGCAGGGGCTGCGGGTCAATCAGATGCTTGCTCCACCAGCCGCCGGCTTTTTCGAGGCCGAAGGCCAGTCCCATCAGCTCGGTAAAATAGAAAATCGGCATTTTGGGGCTGGTCTTGGGCTGGCGCATTTCCAGGTTCAACTGGCACAACGGGCAGCTCGTGACGATTGCGTCTGCCCCGGCCTCACGCGCCCGGTCGGCCAGGCGGGTGACGAGTTTCATCGCAACCGACGATTTGGTGAGCGACAGACCGCCGCCGCAGCAATCGGTGGCATACGACCAGGGGCGGGCATCCGCCCCCAGAGTTTCCAGCAGACGGTTCATAAGCTGCGGGTTGTCGGGATTCTCGAATTGGGTGATCTCCGGCGGGCGGACAAGCAAACACCCGTAGTAGCCGACCACCTTCAGCCCAGTCAGCGGGCGCTTGACCATCGCCCGGATGCGCTCCAGGCCGATCTCGTTGCCAACCACATCCAGCAGCGGGCGCACGCCAACCGTACCCGTAAACTCAAAACCGATCATCTTTTCCAGTCCGGCGCGCTGCTCAGGATCGTTGCGCATCACATGATCCGTGGTCTTGTGACGGTTGAAGCAGGCCGCGCAGGGCATGACCACGTCGCGCCCGGCTTTTTGGGCGATTGCCAGGTTGCGGGCAGGCAGCGCCAGCGACAGGGCGTGACTCATACTATGGGCCGAGGAGGCCCCGCAGCAGTTCCAGTCATCCAGCTCGTGCAGGCCGACTTGGAGGGCCTCAAACACGGCCAACACCGAGTCATTGAATTCGATGGCGGTAGCTTCGAGGGAGCAGCCAGGATAGTAAGAATAGTCTGTCATAAGTTTCCTCGTAAAACGTATTGCGTAAAACGTAAGGGGTATTTTTACGGATTACGTTTCACGTTTTACGTTACTCGTCTCCTCAAATATTCTTCTTACTTCGCCCCTCCCTTTCAACAAATGGGGCAGCAAAGGCACCTTGCCTTTGAGCAGCATCACCGGGGCGCTGTCCATATCGGAAAGCAGATCCATAGACCACAATTTGTACGCGCCCAGCATCGAAGCTTCGTGCATCCGGCCCATGTAGCGAACGACCCCCATGAAAACCTTATGGAATTTCTCGGCATACGGCTCGGCGGGACGCACGCCTTCGGCGATGGCGATCTGGCGCAGGGCGTCCATCACCTGGGCAATGTCAATCTCATTGGGGCAGCGCGTGCCGCAGGTCTCGCACCCGGCGCACAGCCAGATGTCGTGGCTGGCGAGCAGGCGCTCTTTCTCGCCAAGCTGCACCAGTCGCAGCACGCGGTCGGGGCCGAATTCCATATCCTCAGCCACCGGGCAGCCTGCTGTGCATTTGTGACAGTGGTAGCAGAGCTGGATGGTTTGGGAGGAGAGGAGGTTGATTTGGGTGGTGAAGGTTGTGTCGAGCATGTTGTTGAGCTTTCAGCGATCAGCGGTCAGCTTTCAGCCGACGGCATCGGATGAATCCGACGCCTGTTCTCTGGAAACTCGCTTAAGCGGGTTTGATGCGCTGGCAGCCGCCGGTTTCAACCGGTGGCGGAGGGTTTGGGAGGAAAAAAGGTTGATTTGGGTGGTGAAAGTTGTGTCGAGCATGTTCGAAGCTTTCAGCGGTCAGCTTTCAGCCGACGGCATCGGATGAATCCGACGCCTGTTCTCTGGAAACCCGCTTAAGCGGGTTTGTGGCTATTTCAGCCGCCGATTTCAATCGGCAGTGCAACTGGGACTCTAAAAAGCTTTTGGAACGGTATTCATCAGGCCAAAAACGAAGGCTGGAATAAGGATATATCCCAGAAGCGCTATCAGAGTGCCAAAGATAACGGTGATGAGGGCTTTTGCAATGGACAACTTCGTGATTGTTTTTACTGCAATCGCCACCAGCATTACTGCATAAATCATAGAAATTATGCTGAGCGCACTACCGACTTTTGGGATCAGCAGCAGCAATATCGCAACCAATGTAAAAGGCACAAAAATACTCACCATCAAATAAAGCAATTCATCGTAGTGGTCCGCCTTTCGGTGAAATAGGCGTTTATAAAGAATATGAACGCAGAACACGTAGAAGAGAAAAATAACCGGCACAAGCAATATTGATGCCAAAATCGTAAATACAGGGTATACGAATCGATAAGCAATGTACAGAAGGAGGTGGAATGAGATAACAATTAATACTATCCAGGCAATGGCACTGGGTAGTTTTCCTTTTGCTTTTCCCGATTCCGACAGAAACGTTTTCGGGAAAGGTTTTATAAAAATCATTCCGATAGTCGTTAGCCAATCAAATAGTGTGGTCATAGAACTTCAAAATCGGACAAATAATGATATTTGCGAGGCCCAAAATATGTATCAACGTCACAACCGCCAACAACTCATCACAAAACTGACCGCTGAAAGCTGACCGCTTCCCGCTCACATCAACTCATCCACCATCGCCATAATCTGCTCCGGGCGCCAGTTGTGAACCTGGCTGGCCTTGTTCGGGCAGGCGACCACGCACGCCCCGCAGGACTGGCACAGAGCCGCGTTGACCGTGGCGATGTTCCACAACGGATGAATCTGCCGCGCCCCATACGGGCAGGTTTCCACACACACACCGCAGGCGGCGCACAATTCGGGGATGACCGTCGCCACCATCGGCGAGGCGGTCATCTCATCTTTCGAGAATAGTTGCAGCACTTTGGCGGCTGCCCCGCTGGCCTGGGCCACTGTCTCGGGAATATCTTTCGGGCCTTGACCCGCGCCCGCCAGATAGATCCCGGCGGTGAGCGTCTCGACCGGGCGCAGCTTGGGGTGCGCCTCATTGTAAAAACCGTTGGCGTCAGTGCTGATGTGCAGGCGCTGGCCCAGCTCAACCGCGCTGGCGGTGGGCGTCATCGGAGTTGCCAACACCACCAGGTCGGCGGCGACTTCCAGGGTACGGTCACTCAATGTGTCCACGCCCCACACCATCGTTTTGTCGCCCTCCCGGAAAATCTTACTGACCTTGCCCCGCAAATAAAGCACCTGGTAATTGGTCATCGCCCGCTGGATGTATTCGTCGTAATTCTTGCCCGCCGAGCGGATGTCAATATAAAAGACATAGGCCTGTCCATCGGGGACGCGCTCGCGGTACAGCATGGCCTGTTTGGCGACATACATGCAGCAAACTTTGGAGCAATACGGCACACCCCGTTCCCGGTCACGCGACCCGGCGCACTGCACAAAGACGATCTCCCGCGGGATTTTGCCATCCGATGGGCGGCGAATCTCGCCGCCGGGGGCCAGCATTTGCTCAAAGGTTAGGCCGTCCACCACGTCGGGGATGTCTGCGCCGCCGTATTCGGGGAGTTTCGCCCGGTCGTAAGGCTGCCAGCCGGTGGCGACGACGATCGCTCCAATATCAAAAGTGAAATCAGGGGATAGAGGGGCGGAGGGGTTGAGGTTGACTTTCACCCGGAAGTTACCGACGTAACCAGAGACTTCGACGACTTCTGCCCCGGTGAGCACCTGAATATTGGGGTGGTGCGTGACCCGCTCGATGATACCTTGCAAGAGACCGGGGGCGGCTGCAAAATTGAGATACGTGCCCGAAAGCTGCGCCATACGCCCGCCGAGATGCTCCTGCTTCTCGATGAGGATCACCGAGCGATGTTCTTTATCGCCGTACCCGGCGTCGGCCACATCCAGCGCGGCCTGCATCCCGGCAATCCCCCCGCCGATGACCAGCGTGCGATGCGTGAGCGGCAGGGTGAGCGGATTCAGCGTCTCATTGCCCTTCACCTTCTCAGCAATCGAGCGGGTGATGGCAATGGCTTTGGCAGTAGCCTTGTCTTTTTCCTGCTGGTGCACCCACGAGCACTGCTCGCGGATGTTGGCGCACTCGCAGCGAAACGAGTTCAGCCCGGCGCTGGCAACCGTGCGGCGGAAAGTGGTCTCGTGCATGGCTGGCGAACAGGCTGCCACCACCACGCCATCCAGACCGTATTTAGCGATGCTCTCTTTGATGAGCTGCTGGCCGGGGTCGGAGCACATGTACTTGTAATCAATGGCAAAGGCCACATCACCGCTTTTTTGGATTTCCGCGACGACCTGCGCTACATCCACTGTGCCAGCGATGTTGATCCCACAATGACAGACGAAGACGCCGATTTTACTCATGAGTTCTTCCCACGTTGAAATAACGACAAAACCTTCGCCGCCGCGCCGCTGGCTTGCGCCACCGTTTCGGGAATATCCTTCGGCCCGAGGGCGGTACCGGCCATGAAGACGCCCGGCACAGCGGTGACCATCGGCTCTAATTCTTCGTCATTGGCCGTGTAGAAATCGTTATCGTCAATCGCCAATCCAAGCATTTCAGCCACCTGGCGGTTGGTAGCACGCGGCAGCACCGCGGTCGCCAGCACGACCATGTCGGCGGCGATTTCGACAGTGCGGTTGCTGAGCGTGTCAGCGCCCTTGACCATAATCTTGTCGCCATCTTGGAACAGTCTGCTGACCTTGCCGCGCAGGTACATCACGCTGTCTTCTTCCATCGCCCGGTTGAGGAATTCCTCGTAGCCCTTGCCGCCGGCGCGCACATCAATATAAAACACGTAGGCCTGCCCATCGTGAACGCGGTGCTTGTATAGAATAGCCTGTTTGGCGGTGTACATGCAGCAGATCTTCGAACAGTAGGGCACGCCGCGCTCGGGGTCACGTGAGCCGCTGCACTGCACGAAGACCACTTCCTTCGGCTCCATCCCATCCGACGGGCGGCGTACTTTCCCGGCGGTGGGGCCGCTGGCCGCCAGCAGGCGCTCGAAAGCCAGCCCGTCCACCACGTCGGGGAGCTTGCCGCCGCCATATTCGGGCAGGCGTGACTGTGGGAACAGGTCGAAACCGGTGGCGACAATCACCGCCCCGACTTTCTCCTCGAAGATTTGATCCTGCTGATCCCACAGGATCGCCCCGGTGGGGCAGAACTTGGCGCATGCTCCGCATTTCGGTTTAGCGGGGTTACCCTTGGCATCCACCGCGGGCAGGCGGCCGGCCTCAATGTCCCACTTGGATTGCAGATAGCGGCAGTTGTCAGCGTCAATCACCGGCTTGTTCGGCACAGCCTGCGGCGAGAGGGTGTAGACCACCTTGCGGGGGCCGATGCCGCGCTCGAAGAGCGACTCGACTTTGAACGGGCACTTCTCGACGCACGCCCCACAGCCGGTGCAAACATCCCAATCCACGTAGGCCGCGCGCCGCCGGATGCGGGCTGTGAAATCCCCGTTGGAATCACGTGCCACTGAGTCCAGCTCGCTGTAGGTGTACAGCTTAATATTCTCGTGGTGACCAACCTCGACCGTACGCGGCGTCATGATGCACTGCGAGCAATCCAGCGTGGGGAACGTCTCCGAAAGCTGCGCCATGTGCCCGCCGATGGACGGTTCTTTCTCCACCAGCACCACTTCATAGCCGCTGTTGGCGATGTCGAGTGAGGCTTGTATGCCTGCAATGCCTGCGCCGATGATGAGGGCTCGTTTGATCATGGTTAAATTCCAGTTATCAGTAATCAGTGACCAGTTACTGATGACTGATTACTGATGACTTATCACTGAGTAGGGGACGCGGGTCCACGTAATGCTTCTCCATCCCCCAAACTGCCTCTTCGAGGCCGAGGGCGACGGCGATGAGCTGGGTGAAGTACAACACGGGAACGGTGTCGCCGGAGGCGATCAACTTTTGGGGATGGTCGAGGTTGTACTGGCACAGCGGGCAGGCGGTAACGATGGCCTGCGCGCCGTTGCGCCGCGCCGAGGCGACGATTTCTTTCGATAATTTTTCGGGCAGATCGGGCTTGGAGACCGCCAGGTACGAACCGCAGCACTCCGATGCGTAGGGGAAATCCACGACTTCCGCGCCGAGGGCGGTCATACAATCGTGGAGGATGGTCGGATGATCGGGGTCGTCGAGGCCGATCTCGTCTTTCGGGCGCAGGAGCAGGCACCCGTAATAAGGAGCGACCTTGAGACCGGCGAGGGGCCGCGTCACCCGTGAGGCGAGAGCATCCCAAGAAAGGTCGTCCCTCAGCAATTCGAGGAAATGGCTGACGCGGGTCGTGCCCTGGTAAGGCTCCTCGGTGAACCAGTTGATGCGCTCCAGCATTTCCGGGTGCTCGCCAAGGAAATTCTGTGAGCGCCGCAAAACGTGGAAGCAGATGGCGCACAGCGTGGTGACATGCCCGCCAGCTTTTTGCCCCTGGGTGAGGATACGGGTGGGAGCGATGAGCGACATCGAATTGTCAGTGGACAGAGGGAAGGTAGCTCCACAGCATTGCCATTCGGGCAGTTCGGCAAGGGGCATACCCAGCGCCTGGGCCACCGCCCGCCCCGATGCGTCGTAGCCGGAGGCTTTGGTGGAAAGGGTGCAGCCGGGGAAGTAAGCGAGGGACATGGGGAAATCCTTGGGAAAGGGTAAAAATGTAATCAAGTAAACAAGTAGACAGGTAGACAGGTACGTGTGAACTTGTATACTTTTTTACCTGTATACTTCCTACGTTGTATATTTGCGAAAGCCGCCGATGAGCGCCAGTTGCGGCAGTTCAGCGACGAGTTCGGGATCGAGCAGGGTGGAATCCATCTGACTGCCGTGACGCAGCATGGCGATCTGGCGCATGGCTTCCATGACCCGCGGGAGATCAACCCCCTTGGGGCAGCGTGCAACGCAGGTCAGGCAGGCCGCACAGGTCCAAATCGTCTGCGAGTCAAGCACATCTTCGATCCCCAATTGGGCCATGCGAATGACTTGATTGGGGAGTATATCCATTCCAAAACCGACTGGGCAACCGGCGGAACATTTGCCGCATTGGTTACAAGCCAACAGACTTTCCCCGCTGATCGTCTCGATCTGTTGAACGAATTCACCACGGACTGACGCTATCGAGATCCTGGTTCTCATCGGACTTCCACCGCCTTAGATAAAATTCGACAGAAATGGGTGTATTCGTATTATCCTACAATTCAGAGTCTTTATCACCTGTCAGGAATCCTGTATATGTCAGTTAATGTAACCGGTGGGGTGTGATGAAAGTCCTATGAGGGTCATATCTCGAAGATGACGAATCGCGGGTGTCATAAAATCGTGTGACGCGAATAATATTCCCCCAGATTACCTATCCAAAATCGTAGTTTAGCCCCTTGTGGGCGGCGCTGGCCGCCATTAGCAATGTCCCCCACGGGCGATTGGAAATGAGCAGCGGTCGCGTTTCAACCGCCGGAGCGACCGTCCAATCAAAGGTTGCCACGCTGTCCTGAATACCCTGACGTCGCACAACCGCCTCGACATTCCATTCACCGGCGATGCTCAAATAATTTCCCCCGACCCGATAGACGCCTGGGTCTGTCGCTACTGCATCCACGGTCTCGGTTCCCAAATCCTGTCCCTGGAATGTGAAACGCAGGATCACCCGCAGCACCTCGGCAGGCGGCGGGCGGCGGGTGCTCACCGCACGCACGATGAAGATGTTAGCGCCCGGTTTGTTGGGTTGGGCAGAAAAGGTGATGACCAAATCGTCAACCGTCTGGGTCAACAAGCTCGATAGGGTTGACGCGGGAGGCGCAAACTCGGGGCCGCGGGCGGGAGGCGCAGTGGGAGAGGCGTCCACCCCAATGGGCGGCGCAGCAGCCGGGCAAGCGGCGCTGCCACTTTGGTATGCAGCGGCATCGAATTGAACCATCCAAACGCGCCCACCGCCAGCATCAAACCGATCTTGCTCATTAGCGCCTGCCCGTACAGGGTAGTCAGAAGGGCATCCACCGAGGCCACCTGCCGGCCCAGGCTGTACAGGTCTGTCGCAACCACCAGACCAACGCACACCACCGCGTACTGTCCAAACGCGCCCCAGGTAGTGTGGGCAAGCGCATCGAAACCCACATCCACTCGGATCTTCCGTCTTTGACAGGAGGATTTCCCACTGATAGAGGGAGACCACTTCTCTCATCCGACAACAGATTCAAATTCCACTAAAATCAGTCATATTATCCCGTGCTTTGATTTTCCAGCATCACCTGTCCGGGTGATAGAAAAGTATGATTATTGGTCACATGAAAAGAAACAGGCGATGGGAAAATCCACCGCCTGTTGCCTTTCGGGTTCAGGTTAAAAGCGCCATCACCCGATTGATCGAAAAGAAACACTTCTCACAAAGAGAATGATCGTTTACCGGCCACGCTTGGATTGATAGAGGGTGGGGAGATAGCCTTGAAAATCATCGCCATGACCATCGCCATTGCCGTCATCATCGTCGTCCCCGCCGCCATGGTCATCGCCGCCACCCTGGTCGTCATCGTCGCCATCGTCATCACCATCATGGTCATCGTCTTCGTCATGGTTTTTGACATCAGTCACTTTCACAGCGACATCGTTATCCGGGTCGCCATCGCTGAGAGAGACCGTCCAGGCAATATCGCCAGCAGTCGTGGGAACGAAGCTCGAGAAGAAATACCGGGTGTGCCCGTTGCCTGCGGGATCGGTGACAGTGATCGTTTCGCGGTAGATCTCCACGCCATTCTGTACGCCCACCACCATCGCTGTTCCTTGCCCTTCGACAGAACCAGAATTCTTGACATCCAACCGAATCTCGATTTGATCGTCCTCGTTCTCTACATTACCCTCGCCCATCTCGAACTCCGAGTTAACTTTGAATTTGTGAATATCCAGATCCAGGCTTCCCGATGGGGGGGAAGTCGGCGTCGGCGGCATTGTAGTAACCGTTGGGGGCATCATCGTAGATGTCGGAGGCATCATGGTAGAGGTGGGAGGCATCATGGTGGATGTAGGGGGAACGCCTGTGGAGGTTGGCGAAACACTCGTCGCCGTTGGCGGCGCCGAAGTTACCGTGGGAGGCATTGTCGTAGCCGTCGGTAGAACACTCGTCGCCGTGGGAGGCATCGTCGTAGCCGTCGGTAGAACACTCGTCGCCGTGGGAGGTACCATCGTCGGCGTTGGCGAGGCAGGCGCCGGGAAATCATTCGGATTGCCGGGGAAAGTCAGCGCCATAATTTCCTGAATATTGGTAAATGTATCGCCATCCGAGTCGAAATTTTCGATTGCCGCCAGCGCGGCAGCATTCCGACCATTTGCCAAATACGCGGCGCCAAAGGGGTTCAAATTCGGTGGGCCGGTATGGCACAGGGCGCAGGTATCTATACGCGTGCCGGCGATGCTCGGGTACCGGGTGCGCGCAATGGACAAATCGTTGCTGGTCGCCCTCGCCACGATCGGAGGGACCAACCAGATTGCCAAAGCCATCAAAACCACGACCTCGGCGAAGATTATCAACAGGATTTTGATTCGATACTTCCCCTTGTCTCGTTTATCGTGACTCATCAGAATTTCTCCTATGCTCTTTGATTGAAGACACAAACGCGGTTAAGGAACGTAAATCAGGGCTGTGCCTGGCCCAAAAAGTTTTCCCCGCATTCGATCGGTCAAGGTATTTTAATAGTCGAGCCACCCCTAAAAAGGTTATGGGCAAACAGTTTTTGTAAGGTTGGCTGGCAGCTTGCCAGACACCCCAAAATGGGTATCAAACATGACAGGTCACAGGGTTTTTATGTGCCATAAATTACTATTGGATTGAGATAAGAACGACTACACTTATAATTTGGAATCAAACGGCTTGTAATGCCGATTTTGCGAAAGCTACAAATGGAGACAAACGATGACGAAACAAATGACCAATATTGACGGCAATGAGGCGACTGCCTATATTGCCCACCGGACGAGCGAAGTGATCGCAATCTATCCCATCACCCCTT
>DYIZ01000125.1 GCA_020723385.1 Candidatus Aquidulcis sp. | reverse complement strand
TCGGCGGGGGTGGAGGTGGCGGACCACGCGCCGGACAAGGCGCCGCTGATGATCACGGCCTTCGGGCGGCTGTTCCAGACGATGCGGGCGGCGGCGGTGCCGACGGTGGCGGTGGTGGAGGGGGCGGCGCTGGGCGGCGGCGCGGAGATACGCCAGTCTGTATCCAGCATCTTCTCGACAGCGGCGAAGGTTTCAAGATAAGTCGTTTCGAATGCAAGGTCGGGGGCGGCATCTGGGGTCGAAAGATAATCGCCGCGATCTTTGCGGGCGGCCAGGGATTGATCGGCCAGGCGGCAGAGATCAACCGCCGGGGGAGGCGCGTCAGCAGAGAGATTGCACCAGCCTCCCAGCGGGACAGGCCCAAACTTGCGGGCGCCGAAGAAAACGATCCCCGGTGGGCAGGCCGTCATGCGCCAATCGCTGAGCAGCGCATGGGTCATATCTTCGATCAAGGGAAACTCTTGCCCGGCGCTTGCGCGCAAACTTTCGGTGAGGGGAGACAGCCAGCCAAAATAGTGGATCAATACCACCGCCGCGCCCGGCGGTGGGTCTGGTTCGGGGATGAGTTGTTCATCAACCGGGTAGAAAGAATATTCCAGCCCCAGGTATTCGACCGGTTGGAGCAGGCTCTCACACAGGTAAGCCGGCAAATGCACGTGCCGCAGGCCCTGTTCCTTGAGCTGCAACAAGATCATTCCCAGTGCGGCGCGCCCGCTGGCTACCCAGGTTCCCGCCAAACCGCGTGTGAGCATTTCCAGGCTGCCTGGCGCATCCGGTGGCAGCAGCATATCGGCCCGCAGCTCGAACTCGCCGCCGATAACTTTCCGGGTTTGACTATCCTCCACGGCTGGCTTCATCCCAATAGCCAGTTTCTCTGGCCCAGGTGGCGTAATCTTCGGCCAGCAATCCCAATATCAGCCGGTTCACCCGTCGCCCGCCGCGCAAGGCATGGCCGCGCAATGTGCCCTCGATCTGAAACCCGCAAGATTGGTAGCTTCTCAACGAGGCTGTGTTCGTCTCCAGGATCGTGGCATCCAGCCGAAAGAGATCCATCTCCTCGAAAGCGTATCGGGCGCAGGCAGCGATGGCCTCGCGGCCATAACCCTGTCCCCGGCAGTCACGGTCGCCGATCAGCGTGGCGTGCTCGGCGCGCCGGTCGCGCCAGTGAATGTCCCAGAACCCGGTATAGCCGATCATTTTTCGATCCCCAAGGTGGATCGCCAGCCGGACGGTGTTTTCGTTGGCCTGGATGCGCTGGAACCACTGTTCCTGCTGCCAGGCCGAAGAGGGGAAATGGATGTCCCCAAGGCCGTAAGCCAGCTCCGGGTCGTTTGCCCACTGATGGAGGAGGGGCAAATCCTGGGCATCGATAGCCCGTAACACAATGCGTTTGCCGTGAATATTCATGGGAGTTTCATTGGATCAAAAAATGTTTTTGGAGTCTTTGCGACGCTCAGATCGAGTGTGCACAGGAATTCGACGATGATTTGCGGTGTGTTGGGGCGCACCAACGGGCTTTCGAAAGCGGCAAGTCGCTGCCGGTAATCGGGGTCGTGCAATGCCGATTCGATAGCCTGCCGGATTTGACGACGGTCGTGGGGCGCGTGCACCAGGCAGGCCAGGTGTTCGCGCCCGCGCTGGCGCTCGCCAATATTGACCACTGGCAGCCGGACACTCATGGCTTCGACGATGCCCGAACTGGAATTGCCGACCTGCGCGCCGGCATGGGCCATCAGGCTGGCAAAGCGCTCCCGGCTGAGAACCGGAGGCAGGATTTGCAAATGGGGATACCGGTCTGCGTAGTCGCGCATGACTCCCAGGATAGCGCGCCCGCCGGCGTCGTCGTTCGGGTTGGCGAGCAGAGCGGGATAGGGCAGCCCGGCGACGGCTTCCAGGGTTTCGGCGATCTGTGCGGCGGCCTGTTCGGCCGATTGTGTGACGGGGTGCTGGACGATGAGCAGGTAAGGCTTGTCTTCGGGCAGGTGGTAATCGGCGCAAAGCGTTGCCCGCGTGAAGGTCACATCGGGCTGGAGATCACCCCCGGGAAGGCCAACCACCCGCACTCTGCCAGGCTCTTCCCCCATCTGGATGATGCGCCGGGCGTGTTCATCTGATGCGGGCAGGTGGTAATGCGAAAATTTGGTGATGGCATGGCGGATCGAGTCGTCAATCGAGCCGGAAAGGCTGCCGCCGCACAGGTGAACGGCCACAATGTTTTGAAAGGCGGCGGCCATTGCGCCAGCCAGTTGCTCTCCCCGGTCGCCGAGAACCAGCACAATATCAGGGCCGAGTTGGGTGATGACCTGGCTCATGTTGTACAGGTACAGCCCCACCGAGGCCGACATCCCGGCGAGGGAATCGCCCGCCAGGCGACCTTGAACCCTGGCGACAATCGTCAGCCCGTCGGCGGCGATCTCGCGCCAGGTTTCGCCATGCAGCGGGTCGAGATGCATCCCACACACCAACACGCTCAAATCCAAATCCGGGTCGGTGTGGATGGCCTGGAGCACACGGCGGGCGGGGCCGTAATCGGCGCGCGTGCCGCTGATGTACAAGACGCGTCTCATGCCAGCATATCCCAGGTGATGGGGGTATCGGCGGGGATTTCGACGGCGGCCGCGCGCCCGCGCACCGCCTCCCACAGGCGGGGATCAATGCCGGTGGCCGGGCGTTTGAGCGTGACAAGGCGCTCGTCCAGCTTTTCGCCAGCGTGGATGGTGCGGACGGCCACCAGGCTGCGGCGGGCGACGCGCAGGGTATCCAACTCGCTGGGATGAGGCTGTTTGACTCCATTTCCCATGGCGGCTTCGGCGGTGCGGATTGCTGCCACGAACTCGCGCAGCTCGCCGGGATCGAGCGACATGGCGTGATCGGGGCCAGGGAGGGTCTTGTCAACCGTGAAATGCTTCTCGACCAGGGATGCGCCCATTGCCACGGCTGCCACGGCGACGGTGTACCCCGGTGTGTGGTCGCTGAACCCGACGGGCACGTCGAAAGCCAGGCTGAGCGTTTGCATGGCGCGCAGGTTAGCGGTCGCCGGGTCTGCCGGATAGTTAGATGTGCATTGAAAGAGAGCGAGTGGACTGTTGCCCTGGGCGCGAATATACTCGACGGCCCCGGCAACATCGGCCAGCGTGCTCATGCCGGTGCTGAGCAATATCGGCTTACCGGTACGGCTCATGTGGGCCAGGAGCGGGTAATTGGTGATCTCACCCGACCCGACTTTGATGCACTCGCCGTGCAAGATGTTGATGAGGAAATCAACCGCCAGTGAGTCGAAGCAGGATGACATATAACGAATGCCGGTTTTCCGGCAATGCTCGACGATGGCTCGATGGGCCTCCCAGGGCAGATCGTAGGATCGCGCCATCTCGGCCATGCTGCCGACGCCGGTCTGATTTTGTTGGTAGGCGGCGGTTGGGGTCGTTTGTGAAACCTGTTCTTCGACGCGGAAGAGCTGGAATTTGACCCCGTCTGCGCCCGCGGCATGGGCGGCTTCGACAAGCTGGAGCGCACGTTCCAGGCTGCCATTGTGATTGACGCCGGCTTCGGCGATTACAAAACACGGTTGACCGGGGCCGATTTCCCGGCCAGGCAAGGCGATCGTTTTCACGCTTCCCTATCCTTGAGAATCAATTCTGCCAGGTGGAAATCCCAGGGCGTGTCAATATCCAGCGACCGTTCGGGCGGCATGATGTAGGCGTACGTGCCGTCGGTGTCGAACGAGCGGTTTTTCCGCAAGGTGTCAGCACGCGCCAGGTAGATGGCCCCATTCAATGCGTACGCAGGCGGGAGGGACTGGCGGGTCGAGAAGGCTTTGTCAGGCTGAAGAAAGTTCGTCAACCGCCCATCGGGGGCGATTGACCTCGCCCAGAAAGGATGGTAATGGGATGGCACGACGCTCAACACGATCTCCGCAGATTTCGACTGTGCCAATCGAATAGCTTCGCTGATATCTTCGGCGGAACGCAGGGGGGAGGTTGGCTGAAGCAGCATGATGTGAGCGGGGTGATAATCTTCCCGGTCTGCCAGCCAGTCCAAGGTGTGGATGATAACATCCATTCCTGGGGTCGAATCCTGGGCTAATTCAGCCGGTCGGAGAAAGGGAGCTTCTGCTCCGAAAGTTTGAGCAATTTCAGCAATAGCAGGCGAGTCGGTGGATACCACCAACCGATCGAGGCGCCCGCTGGCCAAAGCCGTTTCGATGGTCCAGGCGATTAACGGCTTGCCTGCCAGCAGCTTGATGTTCTTGCCGGGAATGCCTTTCGAGCCGCCGCGCGCCGGGATCAAGCCTAAGATTTGGGGTTGTTTGGTCATTGGAGTGTCGTTTCCTGATGCGGGAAGATGATACTCGAAAAGAAGCGCACATGCAAGCGGCCTTCTTCCCCTTCAGCCTTCCGCGCACATCTTGCTATCTCTGCTGATTTGTGATATTGTAAACGGGTTCCTGTCTGGACGATACCCATTGTAAAAACAAGGATTCTTTATGCCCACGAAACTAAGCCGCTATTGTGAGGGCGTGATGGAAGCCGGTTGGCTGGCAGCCATCATCCTCGTTCCTATGTTTTTTAACATCTATTCCAGCCGCATCTTCGAGCCAGACAAGCTGACGTTGTTGCGGTCGGTGGCGCTGCTGATCGTGGCAGCCTGGCTGATCAAGCTTCTCGATGAGGGCCGCCTCCGCTGGGAAAAAGTCGAGGCTGGCGACTCAAAAGTGAAGGCGCTGTTGAAAACGCCTTTCCTGGCGCCGGTTTTGATCCTGGCAGTGGTGTATATTATTTCGACGATCTTTTCAGTGACGCCAAGCGCCAGCCTGTGGGGATCGTACCAGCGCCTCCAGGGGACTTACACAACTTTTGCCTATCTGATCGTTTTTGCTTCGATGGCAGCCACCCTTCGGCGGCGCGCTCAGGTGGAGCGGTTATTAACGGTGGCGGTGCTGATCAGTCTGCCGATCAGCCTGTACGGGGTGTTGCAGCGCAACAAGATTGATCCGGTTCCCTGGGGAGGCGACACCTCCGCGAGAATCGCCTCCAACATGGGGAACTCGATCTTCGTGGCTGCCTACATCATCATGGCTTTCCCCCTGACGGTGGGGCGTATCCTCCAGGCGGCGCGTTCGATCCTGCGGGAGGAGACTCGCTTGCTGACCAATTCGGTCCGGCTGATGTTCTATGTTGTCATTGTGGTGATGCAGGTTGTGGCCTTGTACATGAGCCAGAGCCGCGGCCCGGCCTTGGGATGGTTAGCAGGTCTGGCGTTCATGGCGCTGCTCCTGGCCTGGCATTGGCGAAAACGCTGGCTGACCGTGACGATGGTGTCCCTGGCCGCAGCCATGCTGGCATTCCTCATCGTATTCAACATCCCGAATGGCCCCCTGGAAGCGCTGCGAAAATCACCCAGTGTGGGGCGGTTTGGCTTGATTTTGGACGCTGAGAGCAACAGCGCCCTGGTGCGCAAGTATATCTGGGAGGGGGCGGCTGCGTTGATTGCTCCTCATGATCCTTTGCAGTTCCCGGATGGGAGCAAAGATATCTTCAATTTCATTCGCCCATTGATCGGCTACGGCCCGGAAAGTATGTACGTGGCTTATAACCCATTTTACGTGCCGGAACTGGGGCGGGTGGAGAAACGGAATGCCTCGCCCGACCGCTCCCACAACGAGACCTGGGATTCGCTGGTTATTACCGGCGGCTTGGGATTATTGGTCTATATTGCGCTTTTTACCACAGTCTTTTACTTTGGGTTGAAATGGCTTGGATTAGCCCCGGATGCTCGTTGGCGTAACACCTACCTGGGTTTTTCACTCGGCGGCGGGTTATTAGGGGCTATTGGGTTAAGCGTCTGGCGCGGCGTCGAATATCTCGGCCTGGGCTTGCCCTTTGGTTTGGCCGGCGGCATAGTGTTGTATGCAATTCTCGCCTCGATACTGATCCGTTTGGAAATGCCTAAAACTCCCGGTGAGATTGCCCGCTCGCTGACCCTCATCATGTTATTGGCGGCGATCATGGCGCATTTGGTGGAGATCAACTTCGGAATTGCCATCGCAGCCACACGCACCTATTTCTGGGTGTATTCGGCGCTGCTGCTGTTGGTCGGTTACATTTTGCCGATGCATGGAGAATATGGCGCGCAGCAATTGTCTTCACCGAAACTGCCCAATGGTGAGCAGGAGCCGGAAAAAATCGAGACGAGCGCTGCCCAGAGCAAGAAACAACAACGCCGGGTCGAGCGCACCCGTTCTATGCAAAAGCAGCCTTCGACTCGCCTTCTCAAGAATCAGCCAGCCTGGATGCAAGATGCGCTCATTCGAGGCGGTATCCTGGCGGTCGTCATGGTAACCATGGGTTACATCTTCATTTCGAATCCCAAACGGTTAGTATCCACCTTGACGATCATCGAATATGCCATGACCCGCCTGCCCAATCGGAATTATATTCTCTCGATGGGTATCCTGGCCCTGGTGTTGACCACCTGGCTTGTTTTGGCGATTGTGCTGGCCTCGGAAATGGAAGAGCACCGGACAACGAAAGATTGGTGGTCATCCTTTGGCATCATCCTGGGCGTTTCGGGTGGAATTGCTCTACTGTACTGGTTGATCCACGCCGGAACACTGGCTTCTATTGCCGGGTTTAAGGCCGCGGATGCGACTGGAGTTCTACGGCAAGTTGATATGATCGGCGGCTTACTGACCGCATACTATATTTACATATTCCTGGCATTGTTCGCCCTGGGTCTGCTGATACCTATCGAATGGCCCTCTCCTCGTGGCCGAGGGGGAGCTAATCTCGGGGTATTTCTCTCACCGCTGGTCGTGATCGTCCTGATTGTCCTGATCTATCTGACCAATCTGCGCATCATCCATGCCGATATTGCCTTCAAGATGGCCGAGCCGTTTACAAAATCCTCCACCGGCGATCAATGGCCGGCGGCGACTCTGATCTATAAGGAGCGCGCCATCAAGCTGGCCCCGGACGAAGATTACTACTATCTTTTCCTCGGACGCAGCTACCTCGAACAGGCCAAAGCAGCAGAAAATGAAGCTGACAAATCCGCCCTGGTAGAAGCCGCGGAAACTGACTTGAAAGATGCTCAAAAAATCAACCCGCTCAACACCGATCACACGGCCAACCTGGGGCGGCTATATAGTTGGTGGGCGACCCAAACCGACGATCCGGCGATCAGTCTCCAGCGAGCTACGACCGCCTCGGATTATTATGAGCTGGCAACCACCCTCAGCCCTCAGAACTCGACTTTATGGGGAGAGTGGGCGATTCTCTACATGGATTTATTCAACCAGCCGGTTGAGGCCAAAGCGCGCCTCGAACATGCCCTCGGGTTGGACACCCAGTATAGCTGGACGCAGAATCTGATGGGGAATTACTACCTCCGCGTAAGCAACAATTACACCGGAACAGAGAAAATAACCCAATTGGAATTTGCGGCTGATCATTTCGAAGAAGCGGTAAACGCCTCGAAATATACTGAATCGTCAACCCGCCAATCCAGTCTGATCGCCCTGGCCGATGTTAATACTCGCCTGAACCGAATTCCAGAAGCAATTGCTGCCTACGAAAAATTGCTCAAGTTGTATCCCACATTCACCCAAAAATGGCGCGTCGAGGTGACGATTGCTCAACTCTATATGAACCTGGGTGATAAGGCCAATGCCTTGTTGCATGCGCAAACCGCTATGGATGCGGCTCCCGATGATCAGAAACCCTCGGTACAAAGCCTGATGGTTCAAATCCAACAACTCCCATAATGACCCTCTCTTTCGTCGCGCTTCCGGTTGCTTTCTTGCTGAGCATCTTGCTCGTTCCGGTTGTGCGCCGCCTGAGCTTCCGGGTGGGGCGGGTGGCGCAGCCGCGTAAAGACCGCTGGCATAGCACACCCACCCCAACCCTGGGTGGCATTGGCATGTTCGGCGCTTTCTTGCCGACCGTACTTTTCGTCGGGCTGATTTCAGGGCATCTCACTCAGCTCCGCTGGAGCTTGCTGGTCAGCTCGGTGTTGATGTTCGCCTGGGGTCTATTCGATGACTTCAAGCGGATCTCGCCCCCGGCCAAGCTCGTTGGGCAAATCCTGGCCGCCTCGTTGGTCATTTTCTTCGGTGATTGGATCCATTTCTTCCCGTGGGAAATAGCCAATATCATCCTGACCTTCATCTGGCTGGTGGGCATTACCAACGCCATCAATTTGCTAGACAACATGGACGGGTTGGCGGGCGGCGTCGCTCTGATCGCTGCGGCCGTATTGAGCTACTTTTTATGGCAGGGCGACAGCCAGGCGCTCCTGATCATGGCCCTGGCAATGGTGGGTAGTATCCTGGGCTTTCTGATCTTCAACTTTCCCCCGGCAAAAATATTCATGGGCGACAGCGGCAGCCTGTTCCTCGGTTTCACACTGGCCGCGCTGTCGGTTGCCCGCCGGACACAGGCTTCCAACGTGCTCGCCGTGATGGCCGTCCCCACACTGGTGTTCCTGCTGCCCATCATTGATACTTCCCTGGTGACCATCACCCGGTTACTGCGCGGCCAGTCGCCTACCCAGGGAGGGACTGACCACACCTCTCACCGCCTCATCGCCTTTGGGCTGACCGAACGCCAGGCAGTGATCTTTCTCTATGGGGTCGCGTTAATCTCCGGCGTTGCCGCGGCAGCCTTCGAGGCTCTGGATTACGATCTCAGCCTGGTTTTGATCCCGATTTTGATGATCGCCCTGCTCTTGTTCACCGCTTACCTGGGCCGGTTGAAGGTTGTTACGGCGATCGCCCCATCGCAGGGGAATATCGCCCGTTTGATGGTCAATCTGACTTACAAGCGCAGGCTGTTCGAGATCACGCTGGATTTCCTGCTCATCTCGGTTGGGTTTTACCTGGCATTTTGGACAAGCCAGGGCCTCAACATGACCAGCGTGAGTATGAACTTGTTTCTCCGGTCGCTGCCGGTCGCCCTGGCAGCGGCTTTTCTGTCGTTTTTCCTGGCCGGAGTCTATCGGGGCGTCTGGCAATACGTGGGTGTTTACGACTTGCTGCGCCACCTGTGGGCCGCCCTGGGGAGCGCCGTACTGGCGGCGGTAATTCTCATGCTCGTTTACCCGGGGCGTTATGCTCTGGAAATTTTTCTGCTCTACACAGTATTCCTGTTTCTGGGATTGGCCGCTTCGCGCTCATCGTTCCAAATTCTCGACCGTTTTTCACTTCGCCAGCGGCAGGAACGGGTCAAAAAAGAAAACATCATCATTTATGGCGCAGGGGATGCTGGGGAGATGGCGCTGCGCTGGATCCTGCGTAACCCGGATATGGGGTACACGGTGGTGGGCTTCGTGGACGACGATTTCTACAAATGGGGCCGCAGCATCCATGAAGTGAATGTCTTGGGGGGCAGCGACCAACTGAGCGAGATCCTGGAATACCGCAAGATTGGCGGGGTCATCATCTCTTCGACGGCGGGCGTTCCCGGCGATGCGATTGCCAAAGTGATGGCAACCTGCCGCCAAAAGGGAGCCTGGGTGCGGGTGATGCGGCTGGATTTCGAGACGATCGAGTGAATTAATCGGGCTGAATCAATCAGCGGGAGGCAATCGCCTCCCGCTGATTTCGACTTCAAGGAGTCCGCACCCGTTTGGGGGCAAACATCGAGATTGATTTACTGTCCCGTTGAACCGCTGGTATCTACAGCAGGCAGCGTTGGCTCTGCGGGAACGAAATCCTTCCAGGTATCGAACACTTGCACATCATTGGTCTCGCGTTGCGCTAACAACCAATCCTGGAACTTCTGCTCACGGGTTTGATCGTAAACGGTATCGGAAATGGGTTTGATTTCGCGGTTGATAACCTGGATGATGAACCAGCGTCCATCAGCCGTCGGGATGACCGGGCTGACCTTGCCGATTTCCAAACCGAAAGCGAGTGTCGCAACTTCCTCGGTGTATTGGCTGGTCAGGTCAGTGCTGTTGATCCAGCCCAGATCGCCGCCCTGGCTGGCGCTGGTATCAATGGAAAACTCGACTGCCAGTGCGCCAAAGTCTTCGCCGGCGTTCAAACGGCTGATGACCTGGGTAGCCGTGATTTCGCTGGTCACGACGATCTGCCGCATCCAAACCTGCTCTTCTTCGTGAGGCAGCTCACCGACGACTGCGTCCAGCACCTTTTTCCGCAGGAGCTGGTCCCGCAAAATCTCGCGGAATTGCGCTTCGCTCACTTTGATGCCGCTGAAGTAATCGAGAGTTTGGTTTAGATTGTCTTTGAACAGACTTTCGGTATAAGCTGTCGCGGTAGCTGTGGGTGTCATCGGCCCACTGGGGGTGGAGGTGGGAAGGGGAATCGGCGTTGAAGTGGCGGTGATGGTGGGGGTGGCAGTCGGCGTAATGGTGGGGGTAGCTGTGATCATCGCCAATTGCGTCGGCGAGAGGGTCGAAGGCGCGATCACAGGCCGGGTAGCGGTCGGTGTGGGAGTGCCATCGGGGTAATAGCCGTAGCCTTCTTGCAAAGCCAGATCAATTTCTTCTTCGCTCACGGTGATGCCGCGTTTCGCAGCCTCTTCTCGGATGAGCCGGATGTTGATCAACTCGTCAACCACTTGCTGGCCCAGGGTGGCTGTATCATCGAGTTGGGCTGCAATTTGATCGAGATTTTGCTTAAAATACTGCTGTGTCTGCGGATCGCTGCCGAACATTTGCATGAATTGATAGTATTGCATCCACTGCTGAACAATGTTCGACCGTTGATATCGGGCCAGCGCCTGGAATTCACGCGCGGAGATCTCATTGCCGTTGACCGAGGCTACAGGCTGATTGGGCTTGATCACGAGTTGATCCACGATCCCATACCCAACGAAGCCAACTACCAGCAGCAAAAGGATCGCACAGCCGATGATGATGTAACGTGTCTGCATCTGCTCACGCTCGACGCGCGCCAGGTGCTTTTTAGTGATGATTTTTTGGCGGGAGGTTTTTGCCATAATTACCTCGAAATGTTACATGATTGCGGGGCATAGGATAACGGCTGTCGCCAGGCCTATGCCCCGCAAGGTGATGGTTTGATTTCAGGGAGTTTCCACGGATAGTTGGTCGTTACCGGAGGATTCTCTCGGTGAAAAGGTGGTCAAATAGACCGAAGCGGTCGTTCGACAGGCCTTTAACGTGGGGTTTCGCCGCGGTAAGGAAGCAGCGCCAGGTGACGAGCGCGCTTGATGGCACGCGCCAGCTCGCGTTGGTGGCGGGCGCAGGCGCCTGTCTGCCGCCGTGGGCGGATCTTGCCATCTTCGGTGACATAGCGCCGCATGACTTCAGTCTGCTTGTAATCTATCACCGAATTGTGATCGGTGCAGAACTGGCAGACCCGCGGTGCTGCGTAGAAGCGCTTGCCGCCTTCCTGGGATTCGGAATACGGATTCTGATTGCTCACGATTTAACTCCTCGTGTAATAGATCGGATAGATACGGAGGCTAGAATGGGAATTCGTCCTCGGCTGCGGCCTCGGCTTCTTCGGGAAGCTCGTTGTTTTCACGGCGGTCGTCTAATATGATCATCTCGTTGGCGACGATCTCCGTCGAGGTGTGCTTGTTGCCCTCGGGGTCGTCCCAATGCCGGGTTTGCAGGCGCCCTTCGACATACACGCGCCGTCCCTTGCCCAGGTATTCTTTGCAGATTTCTGCCAGTGTACCCCAGGCAACTACATTGAACCATTCGGTCTCGGTGCGCCGCTCGCCATCGGCGGTATTCCAGGTGCGGTTGATCGCAACGCTGAAGGTGGTTACTGGCTTCCCGGAGGGGGTGTAGCGCATCTCTGGGTCACGCCCGAGCCGACCGATAATCATGACTTTGTTGAGGCCTCGACTCATTTTAGTCTCCTCGGTTTAATGAAACTGGTTACAGTTGAGTGACCAAAAAGCGCATGACGGGTTCCAGGAAGCGCAGATTGCGTTCCAGCGTCACGCCGAACGTGGGGGCCATCTGGGCCTTGACAAGCACGTACTGCCCTTCCTTCTGTTTGCGGATGGGGTAGGCCATTTTGCGGCGGCCCCAGAAGTCAACCTTCGCGACCGCGCCCCCGGCTTCGGTGATCCAGCCTTTGACCTTTTCGACGACTTCATTCAAAGCCGTGTCGTCCAGGTCAGGATGGACGATGAAGACGAGCTCATATTCACGCATGAGGGATTCCTCCTTTCCTCGGGATTGCTCCTGGTCAATGCCGTAGACATGCCAGGAGCGGAAAGTATACGAGTGCTGCGCTTTTGTGCGTTCTAAATTGTGGTGAGGGGTGTCTGTTTCGATAGCCCCATGCTATGGGAAAACGCGCTACTCGTTTCGCCTTATAAGGCGGCGCATAGTTTAGCATACTCGTGCTTTTTTGCACAGGGGACATTTCTACTTTGCATTGACCCAGCCCATAGGGGTTTCAAAAACCCTGGGGTCTGCTGGGTTCAAGAAACTACGTTCCATCCACCCCGAGGTGCCTCAGAATCGCCGGCGCGATGCCGGTCAGGTCGTGCAACCCCTTGGTGAAAGTCTGGCGCGCTTCGGCTGACCCGATGATAACCGCCGGGACTGGATTATCTGTGTGCCGCCGCGTCCCCAGGTTTTCCAGGTTGCCGTGGTCGGAGGTAATCAATGCCAGCCCGTTGGAGTCATCCCAGCTCTCCACCAACCCTCCCAATACGCTGTCGAACGTTTCCAGCAGCGTGCAAGCCGCGCCCATATCTTGACCATGCCCGGCGTAATCGCTGAGCCAATATTCGAAGAAAGCTAGGTCGTAAGCAGTTGTCAATTCCGCCAGCCGCTGACCGGCCTGGCGGGGTGGCAGGATTGGCGCATCAGTCATCCCCAGGTGCGACCGCCAGCCCTCGCCGGTGAGATCGGCGCTCATTGCCTGCCCGGTGTACAGGTCGGCGGCGGTTCTTAGCGGGATTAAAGCGCTGGCAACCGCCATGGGAATTGCCGAATACATCCGGCGGCCCGATTGGATGGCATCGAAGTAGCGCGGCGGGTAGGCGTTGAGGAAGCCAACTCGCTTGCCTGATTGAGATACCCGGCTGAAGAGTGTTCCATTGCGAAGGAATTCTGCTACCGCGGGGTTTGGTTTTGGGCCATAGTGATAGCCGATCTCCCTTGGGACGTTGATCCCGGTGAGCAATGTGGCCTGCCCGGTCGCCGACTGCGGCAGGCCGCTGACTCCCAGGTTGGCATCGAGCGCCCGCAGGCTGGCGCGCGTCCCATCGAAGGGTGCAGTTTCCTCCAAAAGGCGGCTTCCCCCGAGTAAGGCATGTAAATTGGGCATTACGGCGCGGGCGAGCGGGTTGATCTCCCGGTCATCTGCTCCCAACCCGACGCCATCTACGAATAGGAAGAGTAGTTTCATAACGAAATCGAATCTTTCTTTGACAATTACGCCGACATCCCTTACAATCGGGGTTTGCTGAATTCTATCCCGAAACGCAGAATGCTGATCTGAGCCTGCCTCGAAGAGGCAGTCTGATGTTATATTCCGCGGTCGGGAATAAATAGTCGAGGAAGGGTTCCAAATGAAAGAGTATACCACTGAAGCGATCCGTAATATCGCCCTGGTCTCACACAGCGGGGCCGGGAAAACCATGCTGGTCGAAGCATTGCTGCATTTTACCGGCGCCACCACCCGCCTGGGTAAAATCGAAGACGGCACGACCACAGCCGATTTCGAAGACGAGGAAATTCGTCGTGGTCTTTCTTTGTCTACCGCGATTGTCCCGGTTGAATACAAGAACGTCAAGCTCAACCTCTTAGACACGCCGGGTTACACCGATTTCGTGGGTGAGGTGATTTCCGCCCTGCGAGTTGCCGACGGAGTCTTGGTCATTGTGGACTCTGTAGCTGGCGCCGAGGTCGGCACAGAAATAACGTGGTCTTATTGCGATCGTTTCAACCTGCCGCGTTTTGTTGTCATCAACAAAATGAACCGCGACAACGCCAATTTCCGTAAAGCATTAGGCACAGTCGAAGAGATTTCTGAAACCCGGCTGCTGCCCGTGCAATTGCCCTGGGGCGAAAAAGCCGATTTCAAAGGCGTGATTGATCTGCTGACGATGAAAGCCTACCCCGGAGATGGCAAAACCGCCCAGGAAATCCCGGCTGATTTCAAAGCAGATGCCGAAGCTGCTTATACCGTACTGGTCGAAGCTGCCGCCGAAGGCGAAGATGCCCTGCTGGAGAAATATCTCGAGGCCGGTGAGTTGACTCCCGAAGAAATCGTGCGCGGCCTGAAAAAGGTGGTGCTGGCGGGCGGGTACATCCCGGTTTTCGTCACTGCCGGTTCCGCAGAAATAGGGTTGGCCCCGCTTTTGGATGCAATGGTCAATTTGCTGCCCTCTCCGGCAGACGCGCCAGCCGTAGTCGCCCATGGCAAGGATGGCGATGAAAAGCTGACCGCCTCCGACGCCGGCCCGCTGGCAGCCGCCATCTGGAAAACCACCGCGGATCCCTTTGTGGGTAAAATTACCTACTTCCGGGTCTATTCCGGCACGGTTGCTTCCGACTCACGTGTTTGGAACCAAAACAAGGGTGTCGAGGAGCGGTTCGGCACGCTGCACCTGCTGCGCGGTAAAGAACAGATCGGCGTTAAAGTCGTTCATGCCGGGGATATTGCCACCGTCTCGAAGCTCAGCGTCACTTCTACCGGCGATGCATTCTGTGACAAAGGCCATCCGCTCACCCTGCCTGTGCCAGAATACCCGCACGCGCTCTTCCAGGTGGCAGTCTTCCCCAAGACGCAGGCCGATGCCAGCAAGTTAAGCGCCACGTTGAGCCGCCTGGTTGAAGAAGACCCCACTCTCTCCTGGAAACAGGAGCCTGCCACCAACCAGACGATCCTGCAAGGTATGGGCGACCAACATATTGATGTCGCCGTCCGTAAAGCCGAATCCAAACTCCAGACCGCCTGGAACATCGAAATGCCCAAAGTCCCCTACCAGGAAACCATCACGCGCGAAGGCCAGGCGATGCACCGCCACAAGAAGCAAACCGGCGGCGCAGGCCAATTCGCCGAAGTCTGGCTGCGGGTCTATCCCTACAGTGAAGGCGATTTTGAATTTTCCAATGACGTGTTTGGCGGCGCGGTGTCCAACAGCTTCATGCCCGCCATCGAAAAAGGTATCCGCTCCGTGATGAAAGAAGGCGTTATCGCCGGTTATCCGGTGTTGAATGTAAAAGCGTCCGTGTATGATGGCAAGGAACATCCGGTTGACTCGAAGCCAATTGCCTTCGAAACCGCCGGGCGTGAGGCCTTCAAGCTGGCCTTCAAAGAGGGCGGCCCAGTGCTGCGTGAGCCGATCATGAACGTCCGCATCGTTGTTCCCGAAGCCAACATGGGCGACATCATGGGTGACTTGAACACCCGCCGCGCGCGTGTACAAGGTATGGACTCTGAGAAAGGCCGCTCGGTGGTCACCGCTTTGGTGCCGCTGGCTGAGATGCTGCGCTACACCACGGATCTGCGCTCGAAGACCGGCGGGCGCGGCGTCTTCACCATGGAATTCTCCCACTACGAAGTCGTGCCGACTCACCTGACGGCTGAGATCGTCGCGCTCCGCCAAAAGGAAATTCAGGCAGCTCGGGAAGAGTAACTCTCGCTGCTGATAACATCTGGAAGGGGGGAACCGAAAAAAAGGTTTCGGACGAGCATTGCTCGTCCGAAACCTTTTTTTCGGCCTTGTCCTCTTCCTATTTCATTTTTGTACGGTGATGGGTAGCCCTTGCTGGTTTTTTAGCCTTCTCGCCCAGCCGAAGCGCGATGAAAACCATTGGCCCCAGCCCGCTCACCCACAGCCCCACCAGAAAATATCGCAGGTAACGGAAGCTAAGGGCGACGAACGTCTCCCCATCGGGGAAGATCATATCCAGCCCTCGCCAGATGATGAGCACCACGACCACACCGGCCAGGTAGCGCAGCAGCAATTGCCACCACGCGCCGCGCGCACTGAAGCCGCCCCTCCGTCCGAGCCAGATCGCGCCGGCTGCAAGGCCGAAGAATGTGCCCGCGTTCGAGATCAGCCCGGAAAGCGCCAGCGGCGCAGGCGTCGCATCGGGGTTCGCGGCGATGGCATTGCTCACCCATTCGGCGGGAATTGTCCAACTGCCCAGGCTCAGCTTCGCCAGCAGCCCCAACAAAATCAATATCAGCGAAGCCGCGAAAACGCTACCGAGTTGCATCGCCAGCGATTGCCGCCGCATCCAGCCCATCACCGGGGCCTCCAGTTTCACAAATAGCCACAGCACTACTGCGCCGATCAACCAGCCAGCCAGCACATCGGTTGGGAAGTGCATCCCCAGGTAGAGACGCGAAACCCCGATCAATCCGATGATGACGATGGCCGTGATCCATGCCCAGCGCCGCTTCAAACCGTTGGCCAGCGATCCCCACACGGCAACCGCGTGCTGGGAGTGCCCCGATGGAATGCCGAAACCCGTTTCAGTGGACAGCGCTTGCACGCGCGGATCGTACCAGAAGGGTCGCGGGGCGTGGAAAACGATCTTGACGGCGTAGTTGATGCCTCCGCTCACCATCAGCAGCAGACCTACACGCAAGCCTAACCCAACATCCACGCACCACAGCACGACGGGGGCAACCAGCAGGAAGAATTCCTCGTTCCCCAGGAAAGAAATGATCTTCATCGGCGTGGCCAGCCAGGCCCCCAGGTTTTGCAAAAACAGAACGATCGTGATGCCAATGTCTAACATTCTTCGACCTCCTTGATAATCGGGTTTAATGGGATGGAATGGCTCGCCCGGCTGCGGGAGACGAAAACCAGGCTAACCAGGACCGATACGACGATCAGACTCAGCCCGGTGGGATACACCCACTCGGGGTTTTGTTCGTAGATCCAACCGGCGAGGAGCGGCGCCAAAATGATGGCCGACGCCCCGACGGTCTCCGTCACCCCGTAAGCCAGGCCCATGGCTGCCTGGCCTACCAGGCTGCGCGTTTGTGCGGTCAGCAGCGACCGGGCGACGCGGTACCCCCCGATAAAAAAGTACCCCAATTGGTACCAGCCCAACCCGGTCCCGCGCCACAAAATCAGGGCGAACAGCCCCGTCGCCAACTGGCCGAAGATAAATCCGCGCCGGGCTGTGATCTGCCCCAAGGTCAGGTTCAGGAAGACGATCCCCAGGCTGGCAATCGAGCCGAGTTGTCCGATCTGCTCGATGGTAATGTGGCGCTCGGATTGAAGAAAATTTTGCGACAGCGGCTGCGGCAGGTACATCGCAAAATTGGCGACGAACACCACCCCCAGGAAGGCGACGAACAACCTGCTCAATGGGAGCTGGCTCCTGGGATGGCTGGATGCGGCTGCCTCCACCGGCTGCGGGCGGATGAAAAAGATGATGACAGTGGAAACAACGAAAATGCAGGCGGAGAGCAGGTAGATCGGCCTCAGCCCGATGCGGCCCCCGATCAACCCGCCGAGCAGCGGCCCGATGATCGCCCCGGTATTGTAGGCTGCCGAAATGAAGGTGATGGCGCGTCCCACCGATAGCTTACCCCGCGCAGCGGTGGCGTAGCTGTTCAGCGGCGACATGACGAAAGCCGTAAAGCTATACAGCAGATAACCGGCGACGAAAACCGGCAGTGAGTAGGCTAAGGCCATCACCCAGGACGCGGTCATCCCGATCGTCCAGGCGATCCACATCAACGGGCGGCGGCCAATCCGGTCGGACAAATAGCCGGCAGGGATGTGGGCGGCGGTCATGATGATACCCAGCACGCTCAATATCGCGCCAATCTGTAAAGGGGTGGCCCCCAGCTCCTGCAGGTAGATCGGCTGGAAATAGAAAAACAACCCTTCGCCGACGCCCCAGGCGGTCATCGAAAGCACGACGAGCAGCAGATCGCGGCTCATTGCAACGTAATCAGCCCACGCGGCAGATCACTCAGGCATTCCGCGCCGGTCTCGGTGATGACGAGGTTGTCCTCGATGCGCACACCGTTGCGGCTGGGCAGATAGATACCCGGCTCGACGGTGAATGCCATGCCCGGTTGAAGGGTCAGGGCGTTTTCCGCGAAGAGATAGGGATCCTCGTGACCCTCCATGCCGATGCCGTGCCCCGTGGGTGAAGAATTGCCCGTACCCCGCATCAGCGATCACTTTGCGGGCGGCATGGTCTATCTCGCCGGCGGGGATGCCGGGGCGGGCGGCGGCGCGCCCGGCGGCGTTAGCAGCCTCCACGAGATGGTGAATCTGCTCCATCTCAGGCTCCACTGATCCGATAGCGAAGGTGCGGGTCAGGTCGGAGATGTAGCCATCGAAAGTTGCGCCCCAATCAATGACCAGCATATCGCCGGGGGAGAGCTTGCGGTCGGTGGGGACGGCGTGGGGGTTGGCGCTGTTCGGCCCGCCAGAGACGATGGGCGAGAAGGGGATTTCCGGCTGGGAGCCAGCCCGCAGGAGCTGCAAGGTCAGCTCGGCGGCAATCTCCCGCTCGGCGACGCCGGCTTTTATGATGGGCAAGGTGGCTTGCAATCCCGCCTGGGCGATCTGGACAGCTTTGCGTATCGCCGCGACCTCTTCGCCATCTTTGCAGACGCGTAACGCTGCCAGGCTTTGGTCGGCGGGGAGGAAACGAGCTTCGGGCGCGGCGGCCTCCAGATAGCGCAGCTCCAGCACGCGCAATTGGCGCTGTTCCAGGCCAACCGCGCCGCCGCCGATTTCAGCGGACTGAACAGCCTGCCGGAAAACCGCGCCCCAATCAGCGGGATTGTCGCCGTAGGTGAAGGCCCTCACCGGGTACGGGGGCGCTTCGAGTTTGGCTGTCTCCAGCGTCGGGAGGATGATCACAGGAGACGACTCCCGGCTGAAAATGACGACGACCGGCCGCTCCATCAAATGGAAGTGCAGGCCGGTCAGGTAAACCAGGCTGGAGCCTGGGTTGAGGGCGATGGCGTCCAGTCCAGCGGTCTGCATGACTTCGGAAAGCCGGGCCTGGCGGGTGGTGTAAGAGGGGGGCATGTGGGAATCTCCGTGCTGTGGACTCTGAGAATCGTTATTTATGTGACTACGGCGATTATAGCCGGAAGTGAGCGAGGACGGTAGCCTTGAGATGTCAGGGTGCTTCTTTTGCCTGGCGACCACACAGTGGGGCGGATTGGCAATCCGCCCTACCGCTGCGGTGCGATACAGTGAATCTCAAAGAGCCAAATGTTGACAAAACCTTGAAGACAGTTTATCGTATTACCTCATAGGTGTTTTGCGAGGGCTGCCCGCGATAAGTCTGGTGGAGGATTGGTATGCTGATCAAGAAAATCGCCGGTTTTTTGACTGTAATTTTCTTTGGCCTGGTCTATGGGTTTACCTTATGGGCAGTGTGTATCCTGCTCCATAAAGATATCGGTTGGTATGCGCTGATCCTCGTCCTGCTCGGCTTTTTCAGAGCGATCGCATTGAGCATCCGAGAGGCGATGATCGAAGGCAAGTATCTCAACTCGATTTTCATCGCCATGATCGGGGCACTCGAGGGCGGGTTTGCAGGCGGGTTGGCTGCGGGGGTTTTGAGAATTGTGTTCGGTTTCCCACCCGGAATTTTCGGGAGCTATACAACCTTGTTTCTATTGGTCTTCTTCGGAGCGACCCTGGGAGCATTTTTCAGGATACGCAACCTGCGGGAGTGGATCGCCCAAGGCGTCAGAATATCGAGAACCGTTGTTCTGCATCAGGCTTTGGGCGACCCGGATGCAAACCGGCCGAAAGAAAAGGTCGGCTTTTTCAAACGTCTCCGGCGCGCCTGGCCGAAACTTCATGCCTCGGTGCTCATCGTGCCCATCATCATCTGGCTGCTGGCAATAATTTTCGCAACGCAATCCAGGTACGGAGAAATATGGATTATATATGGCGGCGCTTTATTTTATTCAATATTGATTTTGTTCAGCCATTATGTAAATTATTGGCTGATAAATGACTATATCATCCGGCATCGTGGAGATTTGATAGGTGTGAGATGGAGTCCATTCCTACCAGGGTTGATTGGTGAGAAATGGTCATGGCGTTACAAAGTTAATTACGCTGATTGGGATGGTGTTCAGCAATGCCAGTATTTCAAAGTTGGTCTCTTTACAGGTGTGTATCTGACCGATGATGAATCGTAAGGCTGTTGTGGCGAAAAAGCACAGCGTCCCGGTGATTTCCACCGGGACGCTGTGCTTCTGGCTGGGGCTGAAGGAATCGAACCTCCACATATAGATCCAGAGTCTACTGTCCTACCATTAGACGAAGCCCCAGAACAGGCGGCGGGTATTTTACCACAATTTGTTATAATTAGGGAACGTTCGGATCGAGCGCCAAGAGTGCAACACTGTCAACCAATGCCAATGGCCATCATTTATTTTCCCCTGCAACAATTCGACGGCTTCCAGTCCGCCCGGCGGCGGACAGGTTGACCTCATGCGCTTCCCATTTTCTATACAACGTCATTAACCTGACCCGAATCTCGTTGTCGGGCGATGATACTACCAAAGGTGTAGCATTGCTAAACCTGGAGGACACTTGTCATGGATACCAATGAAACTACCAAACACCTCGACTTCATCCACGAAGCTGTGGCTGAAGATTTACGCACGGGGCGCTTTACTTCCGTCCGCACCCGCCTGCCGCCTGAGCCGAACGGCTACCTGCACATCGGCCATGTCAAAGCCTTTTTGATTGATTACAACATCGCCAAAGATTTCGGCGGCGAGCTGGATTTGCGCTTCGACGATACCAACCCGGCCAAAGAGGAAACCGAATACGTAGACGCCATTCAAGAAGATGCGCATTGGCTGGGGATCGAATGGAAGAAGGTGCTGTTTTCCTCGGACTTTTTCGACCTGCTCTACGAGTGGGCGATCAAAATGGTTAAAAAGGGCAAAGCCTACGTTGACGATCAAAGCCCCGAGGAGGTCAGCAAAAACCGTGGGACGTGGACCGAACCGGGGGTGGAAAGCCCCTGTCGGAACCGGTCAACCGCCGAGAATCTCGATCTGCTGGAGTGCATGAA
>DYIZ01000124.1 GCA_020723385.1 Candidatus Aquidulcis sp. | reverse complement strand
CGGCATCGGCGGAAGCGGCGGTGCAGGCGGCAAGGGCAGCCCCGGAGACCCGATGCATCCCTCCGGTCCCGGTGGGTTTGGCGGCAACGGCGGCAATGGCGGATTAGGCGCATCCGGCGGTTTGGCGATCGGCATTTTGCTGGTTGACAGCTCACCCAACGTTTTGAATAGCGAGATCACCGAAATCTACGCTGGCGCGGGCGGCGCAGGCGGCGCGGGCGGCTTTGGCGGCGCAGGCGGCGCGGGCGGCGACGGTTCGTACGAAGTTGCTGGCGGGCCGGGTGGCCCTCCAGGTGCAGGCGGCAACGGCGGTGCGGGCGGCGCGGGCGGGGAAGCCAACGGGATGCGAGTCGCAGCGGTAACTGCCTCGCCGGTTCCGCTCGTGCAAAATAATACGATAGATGGTGTGTATGGCGGTGGCGGCGGTGCGGCGGGGGCGGGCGGCCACGGCGGCGTGGGCGGCAGCGGCGGACAGGCGCACGGCATCCGCGTGCAGGGGGCTAACGCCGATCCGGATATCAACGATAACACGATTGCTAACGTTATCGCCGGGGATGGCGGTGCGGGCGGTGCGGGCGGCATCGGCGGTACCGGCGGCATCGGCGGCAAAGGCAGTGACAGTATGGCGATGGGAATGCCGGCAGGCGCAGGCGGCGACGGCGGCCCCGGACAAACTGCCGGAAATGGCGGCGCGGGTGGAAATGGCGGCCTGGCAACAGGCATTTATGTTCTAAACGCCCTGATTAACGATCCCATCCAGCGCAACTCGGCTGCCGATATTCAGGCGGGGAGTGGCGGTGCGGGCGGCAATGGCGGCAATGGCGGCCTGGGAGGGCAGGGCGGCAATGGCGGCAATTATGTCATGGGGCCGCCGCCGGTTCCGATCTGGGGTAACAACGGCGGGGCAGGCGGCAGCGGCGGCAATGCCGGCAATGGCGGCAGCGGCGGCGCGGGCGGCGAGGCGGCGGGAATGCGCTCGCAGAACGCAACTCACCACGCATACAATAACCTCGTTCACGATATTGCCGCAGGCGACGCCGGAAATGGCGGCGATGGTGGCCTGGGCGGTCAGGGAGGCAACGGCGGCGGCGCTGGTCTGATTCCGCCTGCTCCTCCGGGAGCCAATTGGGGCGGTTGGGGTGGCAGCGGCGGAAACAGCGGCGCAGCCGGCAACGGCGGCAATGGCGGTCATAGCGCCGGACTGCACACCAGGACTTCAACAGTAATCTATTTCAACAATACTTCTGCGGACATAGATAATGGCGGCAATGGCGGGAGCGCCGGGAATTATTCCAACATGGGCGGCGCAGTCGGGAATCCGGGGAGTCCGTTGGGCAATCCCAACCCGCCTCCGGTGCCGGGTCTGCCGGGAAACGCCGGCGCTGCCGGGACAGCGGGCGATTCGATGGGTCTGTGGACGACCAATAACGCCAGCGTCATTTTTACCAACAACATCGTGGCGCACACGTTTATCACTACACCCGGGGCGAATGTCTATGGCGTGCGCGACGATGGCACGGCTGCCAGCCTGGCATTGAGTTATAACGATGTTTGGACGCACACCGTCCAATACAGCGGCGTGCCGATTCCGGCGACCGACATTCAAGCCAACCCATCCTTCGTCAATTGGGGAACGAACGATTTCCACCTATCGGGATGCAGCTCCCCGGCGGCGGAAGCCGGCGGTATTGTCTCGCTCAACGATGATGGCGCCGACGATGACGCTCGCCCGTGGGGTTATTTCGACATCGGGTACGATGAATATCTCCCGGCGGGGTATCACCCGCAACTGCTTGGGGCGTTCGTCCCGGCGGATATTACCCTGCCCGCCGGGGAGTGGCTTCTCCCCTGGGATTTGGTCATCCCGCCCGGTGTGAATTTCGCCATTGCTCCCGGTGCGCACATCCAGGTCAACCCGATGGATTTGTCGCCATACTGGATGGGCCTCGACGCCAATCGGATCGAAATCATCAACCGGGCAGGCGCGTTGCGCATCGGGTCGGCGGGCGGCCCGCAGACTACGTTCAGCGCCGCCGGGTGCAATATCAGCCGCGGGCAGTGGTATGGCATCGAATATCGCGCCAATAGCAGCGGCTATTTGAACACCACCCTGGTCGAGTACGCAACTCACGCGGTCGAGATTGACACCATCAACTCGATCACCATCGCCAACTCGGTGCTGCGCGAAAACCGGCACTCGCTGCCCGGCGGCGGCACAGCGCGCGGCGCGGGATTGCTCATCTGGTTCGGCGATCATCACATCATCAACACCGATATTTACAGCAATACCGTGGACAGCGGCTGGGGTGACGCTGTCGGCGGCGGGGTGGATGTGGAATTCGGCGATACGCTGTTCGAGGATGTCCGCGTGTACAACAACCGCGCGCTGGCCCCCGGTTGGAACCCGCCCGTCGGCTGGGATGCCTACGGCGGCGGTCTGGCGCTCAATGGCGGCGGTGCGCCGACCCTGCGCCATTGCGAAGTCTATGATAATGCCGCGGTTGCGGCGCATAACGCCTTCGGCGGCGGCGTCCACATCGGCAATACCAGCGCCATCATCGAGGATGGCACATTCATTCACGACAACGATGCGGTCGCCACTTTCGTGAACGCTTATGGGGGTGGAATCTCGATCTTCGCCGATGGCTCACTGCCCACACCGCCCTCGCCGCTCATCCGCGACACGTGGGTGATGACTAACACTTGCTTCGCCGACCCGCTCGATGGGAACGGCGCCAGTTACGGCGGCGGGATCGGATTTTATGACTTTTCCAATACCCAAACAGTGATCTCCAACAGCCTGGTGGTGAGCAATACTGCCATTGGGATTTTCAGCGTCGGCGGCGGGATTGGCATGGCTACCGATGCAGCCGCTGACCGCTTCGATGGCAACCTGGTTTATGACAACATTGCCGAAGCGCAAACGGGTGGGGCCCTGGCTTATGGCGGCGGGATCGGGTTGAGCGGCAACAATCTTGTGGATGTCACCAACAACCTTGTCTACCACAACACGGCGATTGCTCCAGGCATCTTGCCGTCCTGGGGCGGCGGTATCTTTGCTGATGGGACCGCATCCTTCCTCGCCAACAACACGGTCGTCAACAACACGGCCCGCGACGGCGGCGGCATCTCCCTTCTGCGCGGGATTTTATTGAACTCGCTGGTTGTCGCCAATACGGCAGCCAACGATGGCGGCGGGGTTTACCGTGGAGCAAATCCGTTCGCTATCGCCGATTACAACGATGTGTGGAACAACACCTGCGGCGGCGCGGGTTGTGGGGCAAACTACAACGCTGGAAGGCCGGTACCGCCCAACGATATCTTGTTGCCTCCCTTGTTCATCCTGTCGGGCGATGTGGCAATGCGTTATCACGTTCGGCAAGGCTCTGGCGTGATGGATTGGGGTACGAGCGCTGGGACTGTGCCTGCTTTCGATTACGATGATCAGACTCGCCCGTTGGGGTGGGCGCACGATATCGGCTTTGACGAGATCGTGCCGCTGACCTACACGAAATCTGTGGACAAGTCGGTCGCGGCAATTGGCGACGAGCTGGTGTATACGATTGTCATCACCAACCCGGATGCCATCGCCCCGCTGATTGGCGGCAGCCTGAGCGATGTCTTGCCCGCCGGGGTGACGCACGCCAGCGGGCCAACCTGCACCCTGGGGCTGTGCAGCTACGCCAGCGGGACGAACACCATCTCCTGGAGTGGCAATCTCCTGCCGGACGAAGCCGTCATCCTGGTTTATACTGTCACCGTCAATACCGGCCACTCCGATGGAACCATCATCTCCAACGATGCCCAGATTAACTTTGGCGTCTTTATTGACCTAACCAACCAGGTTCAAACGGTCATCCACGCTCCAGCTTTCGACATAGGCAAGCAGGCCGCGGCTAACCCGGTCATCGGCGCGCCGGTCACCTATACGCTGAATATCACCAATACAGGCCAGGGTGAAGGCGCCGGGCTGGTAATCACCGATGCTGTTCCGGTGGGCGCAACGTATGTTTCGGGAGGCAGCTATTCCGGCGGAATCGTCACCTGGAATATGAGCAGTTTGCCCGGCGGCGACACGGGGCAGGTCAGCTTTGTTGTCAACACCTGCCAGGTCTCGCTGACCAATGATTCGTACCGCGTCGCCGGTAGCGATCAGGGTATCGGCAGCGGGTGGGGTGCGCCGCTCATCACCACTCTCAGCGCGCCTGCTCTCGTGGCCGATTTCGAAGTTGTTCCGGCGGATGTGGGGCTTGGCGAGCCAGCCTATTTCACCGGTACGGCGACAACCAACGGCGGGCCAATTGCCGCCTGGGGCTGGGATTTTGGCGATGGATACACGAGCAGCGGGCAGGTGGTCAATCACAGCTTCGACGCGGTTGGCGCGTACACCGTCACGCTGACTGTCACTGACACCTGCGGCTACACTGCCCAAAAGGTCATTGCCAACGCGGTGACTGCTCACTTACCGGTGCTCGACATCGAGAAAACAACGACGGCGGCGGTGGCTGGCGCGCCGTTCACCTTTACACTGACAGTTGCCAACAGCGATGCAGTTGCCGACGCGACCGGAGTGGTCATCACCGACGCGCTGCCAACGGGTGCAAACTACATTTCAGGCGGGACGTATGCCAATGGGATCGTAACGTGGAACGGCGTGATGGTGCCAGCGGGGGATACGGCAGATGTGACAATGACGGTGTGGGCCTGCCAGCCGGTGACGAACTCCCTCTACCGGGTGACAGCCAGCGACCAGGGAATCGTGACCGGATGGGGCGCGGCGGTGGGTGTGATCCCCTCGGCCCCGACGATCACTCCCGCTTTCGACTGGCAGCCTGCCTCACCAACAGATTCTGAGACGGTGATTTTCACCGGAACGGCGAGCACCAATGGCGGCGCCATCGTCGCCTGGGACTGGGATTTTGACGATGGTGGTACCGCCACCGGCCAGGTGGTCACGCACGCCTTCACGGTCGGGACATATACCGTCACGCTGGCCGTCACCGATACCTGCGGGTACACGGCGCAAATCGTCCGCGTTGTCACGGTAGCGCAATCAGCCGAGCCGGTGGTGGGCGATTTTACCTATGAATCCCCGCTGTGGGTGAATTCGCCGGTGACGTTCACCGCAGTGATCACCTCAGGCACGGTGCCGATCACCTACACCTGGGATTGGGGCGACGGCACGACCCCCACGGCGACGACCGATCTGTATGCCGTTCACATGTTTACCAAATCGGGCACGATCACCGTGACCTTGTGGGCGGAGAATGCCGCCGGGCTGGTGAAAGTCGCCGAGCACGAAATCTACGTGCGGCCAAAGATTTATTTGCCGATTGTGATGAGGTAGGAGCGGTCAGCGGTCAGCGCCCGCTCGTTCCCACGCTCTGCGTGGTATCGAGCTGACTGACGCTCCGCGTCGTTCGCTGAGTGCGAAGCGGCGGAATGAGGGGAAAAGAACCCTTTGATTATGCTTAGGGTGCTTTTACAGGCAGTCTGAGCGTAGTCGAAGACCGTTTTGCATCAAGAACTATTTAGGGCAGTGGGGTAAGACGGGTTGGGTAAGGCAGAGTTGTCCATAATGTTTCAACAGGCGGGGATACGAGTAATAAAGCGAATAATGCGACGATGATCAGCAAAACAATTGCAAGTGAAAACCGTATTATTTTCGTCTTTGTGGGTAGCGGATTGCCGTTGTTCTCCATATTTGTCCCGTCCTTTACGGTTGTGGTTGAAGAAAATTCTCCAGCGGATTATCCCGCGTTGAGCCTTGCGCCGCGATCCAATCAACGATTGGCTGCCGCCAATCGTCGCCGGTATCTTCGGCGTCGGGGTCATACTGCCGGATGTTGTAATAATTTCCCCCGTTGTACAAATTTTCGGGCAGGAGTACCCGGTAGATGGCCTCGTAGTCGAGCGGCGAGCCGTCGGCTAACTGGTAGCCGTCGCCGGTGCGGATTAACCCGCCGAAGTGGGCGGTGCGGAACTCGATGACTTCCACGAGCTGCGCACCGGTCAGCTCGATGCGCAGCAGGCGGTTGTCGGTGGGCAGCATGGTCAGCACCGATGCCAGGGTGATATCGCCAGCAGGCAGGGTTTGGATGTAGCGCGGGCTGGCAAAGGCGATCTGCGCGGAGGGGTCGGCGGCAAGCCAGGCGGAGGTCAACAGGCGGGCCATGGCGTCAGAACTCCAGGTGATGTTATTATTCGTATAGCCAATAACTTGACCCAAGTCGGCGTCGAGGCGGGCGCGCCAGCCGGAGACGACCTCGGCGATCTGCGGGTCGCCGAGGCCGGGTGGGTTGTCTCGCAGGCGGACTTCGATGCTGACCACGCGGTCGGCTGCTGTGTCAAAGGTCAGCTCGACGACGCCGTAGGTTTGCCAGAAGGATTTGGCCTGGATGATGGCGAAATCGCCGCTGGCGGAGGCAATGCCCTCGTGACAGTGACCTCCCGCGATGATGGAGATCCCCAATTCTTGAGCCAATGGTTCCAAGGCACGCATCTCGTTCCCACAGATGTGCCCAACCACGATGAGCAGTTCAGCTCCCTCGGCTTTGGCCTGCGGCGCGAATTCTTGCAGGGCGTCTTTGTAGGGCAGGAAATCCAGCCCGGCGACGGTAGCGGGCTGGGTGTCCACCGGGGTCTCGGTGGTGGTCAGCCCGATGACGCCGATGCGGATGCCGTTGGTTTCGATGATGATGTAGGGTCGGGCGAAATCGGGGATTTGATCGGTCTTGCCATCGCGGATATTGGCGGAGAGAAAGGGGAATTGCGCTTCGGCGGCGCGCTGGCGCAGCGTTTCCAGCCCAAAATCGAAATCATGGTTGCCGATGGCGGCCGCGTCGTAGCCCATGGCGTTCATCACTTCGTTGGTGGATTGCCCATCGAAATAAGTCGAAATCGCCGGGCCGGTCCACCGGTCGCCGCCGGAGAGGACGAGATAATGCTCGTCGTTGGGGTTGTAACCTTCCTGTCGCATCCACTGCCGCATCATCCCCGCCGCGCCGCCAGACTTGGAGGTGGACTCCATCCAGCCGTGCTCGTCGTTGGTGTACAGGATCACTAACCGCCGCAGGGTTTCTGTCTCGGTTGAACGCGGCCAGAGGAGAATGATCGCGACGATAGCGGATACGGCGACTGCGGCAGTCAGCAGCCAGGGCCAGGGTTTGCGGAAGAGGGGGGTGCGGATCTTCATGGTTTGATTCTACTTTTTCTAAAGTGGTGCGCCGGGCAGCAACCCGCGCCTGTACAGTTCATCCGCAAGCTGCGGTGGATTGTGGAAATGGATGGCTTGAAAGCCTAAACCCCGGGCGGCTGCAATGTTAGCGGGCGAATCGTCAATCATCAGACATTCTTCCGCCGGGCGTTCAACTTGGGCCAGGAGCGCCTGGAAAATGCGCGGGTCGGGCTTGGCGAGGCCGACTTTCCCTGAGATGATGATACCCCGAAACCAGTCGAAGAAATCGTAGCTCGGACGCACCAGGTTGAATTTCTCATCGTTGAAGTTGCTCAATCCGAACAGGGGAAAGCCGGCCGCCCGCAGGCGGCGCAGGATCTCTACGGTTCCAGAGAGAGCGCCATTGAGCGATTCCAGGTAGCGCTCGTCATAAGCGTGGATCAGATCGCAGTATTTCGGATAGCATTTGCACAGCTCGGCGACGGCTACAGAGAAGGGCCGGCCGGAATCCTGTAAATGGTTCCATTCGACGAATTTGATCTCGGCCAGGAAATGTTCCATTGCCTGCTCGTCGCCGGGAAACAGCTTGCGGTACAAATACCGCGGATTCCAGTCCAATAGCACGCCGCCAAAGTCGAAGATGATGGCGGGGAGTTCAGGTGTGGTTGCGGTTTTCATGGCGGCTATTGTATCACTGGCTGTAAGCGGTGATGGCTCTTTGAAATTAGTGGCTCTCCCGTTTTTACCGTGATGCTCGCGGCGGACGATAGTCCGCCGCATCCAATATGGCGTGTGAAGTGACAAATACTGCCAGATGCGGGGACGCCGGTTGTACTGCAACCGCTTCGTCCCCTTTGAGCAGGTCTATCACACTGAGCCAGGAGAGCCAAATTAGTTATAAAACGGCGCGTCGGGCTGGTCGGAATCCCATTCCGACCTACCCGCACTGCCGGACTTTGATAAAAGCTCTACCCCTATTGCGCCGGTACGATTCGTATGCGATAATCAAGCAAGCAGACTGGAGGTGACTTATGGGGAACGTACCGCATAAATGGTGGGTACTGGTCTCGATGATGGTTGCACTGGCGCTGCTGGTGAACCTCGTCTTTACGCCAATTGCCTCCCGGGCTGGCGCGCCCCCCGCGGTTGAGCCGCAGCAAGAACAGTGGGCTTTCAGCCTCGAAGGGTCGGAAAATTGGGATGTCAAGCCCGACTCCGCCGATTCTATCCTGACTGGCTTCGGACCTGGCTGTTGGGGGGCGTATGCGAATGCTTACGGTGAGGGCGGCGTGCCTAAAGCGGACGGCACGCGTAACAAGTGGACGCAAATTGACGAGGCGGGCAACATGACCGGCGGCTGCAACATCAAGGAAGGCGATAATTCGGATGGCCGCTCGATCAAGGGTACATTAACCGGCAAGTTCACCCCGGTCTCGAACGCCATCAGCAATTTTCACATCGAAACCTCTGAGACGATCACCAATAACATCAATGGCAAAATTGATTGGTCAACCACCACCCTCGTCGTGGATGGCAGCGGCGGCGCGTTGAATCCACCCGACTCGCCGCACACCCACCAGGTCAGCGGGAAATTCACCATCACCTGGAAAGGCTCGAATTACGACACCGATCAGGAAACCGGCTCAGTCACACTGAAATTGTCTTTCTGGAAGTTCGATTTGCCCTACCGGATCCAATTCGAGCCGCTGGGACTTGACCAGCCGACCACGATAAATTTACTCGAATACCGCATCATTTTGGAAGAGCGGGATAGCAGCGGCAACTATAAACCTATGGCTGGTGAAACGATTTCCATCACTGTACCCTCGCCAGCCGGGTTTGCCAATTATTACGAAGCTACGGAGTGTACGAATTGCACCACGAAGGAGGTCTTGGGCAAGACTTATGCTTACGAAGATTTCAGCGGGAAATATTGCGTGCCCGAGTGCCTTCCTTTGCAGAACGTCGGCCTGCGGACGAACGAGCGGGGCGAGGCTTTTCTCACGCTCTACCTGGCTTTTGGCCGTCTGGCCAAAGATAACCTGACGCCGACCAAAGACAAGCCGTTGGTCAAAACCATCCGAGCACTCTATCCCCAGGGCAAAGGCGCGGACCAAAAAATTCTAGCGAAAGGCGAGACAACCACAGACCTCCGGTCTGTCGGCATCGTCGAAGGCGTTTACTATACCTGGGCTTCATACCGCGGGGAGAATCCCCAAGATCAAGGCTCGACGCGAAAGATCATCAACCTGGATGAATTGAAAGAAACACCGGAGCGAGCTCGGGTAATCGGCGCTTCGCCAGGGCGTCTGCTTTATGTTGGGGATAAGATTTCGGTGGACGCCTGCGATTTGCCTCCCACCTATGGCCCCCAGGACTACGGCGGGCTGCCCAAGCCGGCGGCGATTGCGATCCGGCTGCGCTATTTCGATGGTACGCGCATGTTAGCGGTTATCAACAGCGGGGTTTGCAAGGATGAAATTACAATTGGGAATGCCCCAAGAGACAATGTCGGTGCAACCCTTGGCGCATTTTTCTATTGGGCAAGCGGCGAGGTTTTGGATCTGGTCATCGAGACGGTTTTGACGGCTTTTGCTGGACCGGCTGGCGCAGCCTACAATGCATTCGATACCATAACCGATGATATTCCCACGGTGGTAAGTTTGGTCAACGACCGCACCGTGTACGTTCAGCTTCACTCACAGGCATACTTGCAAAATATCCCAGAGGGGGGCTACCGCGTGACCACCCTCGAAGGCCAGCCGGTGATATTCACCGATGCGCCGGGTGTGCCTGGGGTGCCTGTGCCGGTGGGGCAGACGGCAACGATCCCGCCCTCCATGATTCCCGCGTTCCAGCCAGCCGACACGGAAACGATGCAAAGCGCGGAGTTGTTCTTGAAACAGCTCAACGCGGGCGAGGGGGAAGTGGTGGATCAACCTGCCGGGATGTCAACGACCCGCTGGTTGATCGTGGGCGGCGCGGCAGGCTGCGGTTTGATCGGATTTCTGGTGGTTGTGGTTGGGGTAGTGGTGTGGGCAGGGCGGCGAAAGCCGAAGGTCGCTCGGCCAGCCGGAATTCCTGTCCGGCAGGTATACTCTACTCCGGTATCTCCACCGCCGCCAGCGGCGCGGCCTCCAGCGAGCTACCCGCCGCCCGATGCGGCCCCGGCGCAGCCTCGCTATGCACCGCCGCAGGATGTCCGGCCCCGCCCGGCTCCAGTTGTCGTCCCGCGTACTCCGATACCCTCCTCAGCGCGGCTGGTTGTCGCACAGGGTGTGGCATCCCAAAAGATCGTCAATCTGACCCCCGCGGGAGTGGTCATCGGGCGGGATCAGGGGTGCGGCCTGATGCTGCAAGACCCGCGCGCCTCACGCCGCCACGCAATGGTAGAATTTGGCAACGGCGTATGGTTCATCAGCGACCTGGATTCGGCCAACGGGACGTGCGTCAATAACCAGCGGATACGGCGGCAGGCATTGCGACCCGGCGATTGCATTCAGATTGGCGACACTGAGATCGTATTTCAAGCTGGGTGATATTGTGAGGAAGGTGACAATGAGAGCTGGCCTACGACGAAACAGTAATGTATTTATCGTGGTGGTCATATTGACGATGCTGGTGAGTCTCACCGGGCTGGATTCATTTCGTGGGTTCAACGCGCCCCTCACAGCCCACGCCCAGCAGGGCGGCCGGGGTGTGTACATACCCCCATTTGGTTGGAATTACACCGTAAGCCAGGGAGACCCAATTGATGACACCGAAGGCGAGGGATGCTTCGACAATTACGGCAATCAGTGGGGTATCGGGTCGTCGCCCAGCTCTGACCCTAACAGTAACTACCGGTGGGCCTGGATTGACGCCGACGGCAATCTCAAGGGCGGCTGTCACATCTTCGAATGGGGCGGGGACAATCAAAACGGCTACAGCAGCTTGATTCAGGGAACGGTGAGTGGTAAGTTTACGGAAGCCTCGAATTCCATCAGCGATTTCCAAATTGAAACTTCTACAACTTACACCTTCACCGATAAAGGCGTTGTTACTCAAAGCACCTTCGCCCTTGTGGTAGATGGCGGCAGCGGCGGGCCGGTCGCTACGGCTGAATCAGGTGTCACCCATCGGGTAACAGGCAAGTTCACTGAAAGTTTTGTCGCGTCAGACGGCACGACGAGCACCACCAGCGGGAGCGTGTCCATCCCATTGGAGATCAGCGGTCCAAGTGGGCCATCTATCCAGCTCGACCGCACAAAAGCTGCCCGTTTCAGCGCGCTGCTGGTCAGCGGCGCCGGCCTCAAACCGAATGCGCAAGTGGATATTGTCTGGGAAGGTAAAAAACTATTTGATGTCAAGCGCACGAATGAGAAAGGGAATATCCCGGATGATACCTGGATATGGGTGCCGGATGACGCCGCCTTTGGCGTCAATAAAGTCTGGGCTGAACAGGGAGATGTCAAAACCAACCAGGTCGAAGTGGAAGTGTACCAGGTCAACTATCAGCAGTTAGTGGACAATATAGACATTATCGTTGCTCAGTATTTACAAAAAATTCCTCCCAACGCGTTTGGTTACACCAGCGGGGCTCGCTGGAATGCCGCCTGGACCTTTGGCTGGCTCACTGGGGTTACGGATGGGCGTTTTCGCTGTGGGTGGTACCAGGGAGAGGTGCTGAATTTCTTCGAAGATATTCGCTTCGACCGTAATATCGAGAACCGAGCCCGGTTGGATGGGTTAGATTACGGGCCGTTGTTTTCTGGCCTGACCACAAGCTCACTCCAGCACGCATTTGTTGCCGTGTGGCCGCATGGAGCGGCGATAACACCCGGTACTTCTGTGAGCGAGGCTACATACGAATCAGCAGGTATCGCTTTCGACCCCTGGCAGAAGCAAAAGCCGGAGTTGTATGCGGTCAAATCGGGCAGCGCCGACTGGGCAGATGGCTCGATCTACTCGCCGCGTTGGAAATTCGGGTCCCAGAACCTGTACATTCTGCCGACGGCGAATAACGAAGCTGATCCGATGTACAATGGCATTTACCCCGTTACCGGCGCCAGTTATTACCAATCTGTGCGTCACAGGATTGCTGAAGAAATAACCCGCGCCGATAACACATATGGGCAGCCGAATAAGGCCATGGCTGTCCAATCGCCGGTGCGTGTGGAGATTACCGACCCGCAGGGGAAAAAACTGGTCACCCAGGATGACGGCTTTTACTCGAACGAAATCGCGGGCGCTGAGGTGATTTCCGTCACCGAAAGCGATGGCGGGTATGCCTGGATCATCACTTTGCCAGAGGGGAATATGGATGTCAATGTCATCGGCACGGGCGACGGTTCTTACCAGCTTGTCACCCGAAACCGCAATCAGCCGATGTACGAATACCCACCCGTACCGGTCACAGCCGGAGCGACATCCGCGATTTCTCTCGATGATGGCTCCAAGGCTGCGCCGCTGAGAACCTCGGATGGGAAGGAGTTGTTGCCAACAGTGCGGCCTTCGCCGTGGGATGAAGAGGCCAGTCCGGCGATGGGATTGCCCGCCGTCGGGAATACGACAATTATTATCGTTGGCGTGGCGGGTTGTGGATTGGCGGGTTTCCTGGTGGTTGTGGTTGGGGCGGTAGTATTGATATGGCGGCGTAAGACGAAGGTTGCCAGGCCGAGGGCGGCGGCCCCCCAGCCGGTGTATCCAGCCCCGAGATATCCTCCGCCGCAGGCGGCGCGGCCTCCTGCGAGATATGCGCCCCCCCAGGCGGCCCAGCCGCAATATCCAGCTCGACAGGCCGCGCCGCCATTGCAGGACGGCCAACCGATTGTCCGGCCCTCGTACAGCGTCTCACGCTCGTTGAATCCCACCCCCGCCCGGCTGGTGGTCGCTCACGGGACGGGCAGCCGCCCGCTGATCAGCATCCCCCCCGAGGGATTGACCATCGGGCGCGACAAAGCCAACCTGCTGTCGCTCGACGATACTAAGGTTTCCCGGCGTCATGCCCGCATCGAATTCGGCAACGGGGTGTGGTTCATCACCGATCTGAATTCCGCTAACGGCACCTTCGTCAATGGCTGTGAGGTGCGCCGCCAGGCGCTCGACCACGGCGATCACATCCTGGTCGGGCAGACGGAGCTGGTGTTTCACATCGTGCCTTGAGCGATCTGTAATTATTCGGCTGTTGCGCAGCCCGGATGAAAACCCGAAAATTTGATGTTTGTGCGGGCTTCGCCCGCACAAACATCAAATTTTCGGTATCACCTCCGCCAAAAGGAGTTTTCGATGAAAAATGTTATGCACATCTTGGGCGTTTTATTGTTGATTTCGACCCTGGGTGGATTTTTCCCGGGCGAGCCGGCATCGGCTGGCCCAACAGTGACATTTACCGTGGATACACTTACCGATGTGTCTGACTCTGACCTCGGCGATGGTATTTGCGACTCGGGGGATGGGTGCAGCCTGCGGGCAGCCATCGAGCAGGCTGACTCGGTAAGCTCGGCGGGCAACCCGCTTACAATCCATTTCGATTCGGATATCGCCGGGGCGACGTTGACCTTGAGCCTGGGGCCTATTGCATGGACTGCCGATTACGTGACGCTGGACGGCGAGAGCAATGGCATGACGATCAGTGGATCGGGCCTTGCTTCCGGGCAGAGCATTTTCACTATCTCCGGCAGCCACAATACCATTACCCAACTGACTATCCGTAACTCGCCCCAGGATGCCGTGCAAATGGGCGACTTTGCTGGAACAGGGGACGGGAATGATAATACGGTGTCGCTCTCCACGCTCGTCGGCAATGCCTCGGCAGGGGTTTACATTCACGGCGGGGTGGGCAACCGGGCGCTGACCAACCTGGTCGGCCTGACGAGCGTCATCGCTTCGGGCTGCATCGCGGAGGAGAGCAATATCGGGGATGGAATCATCCTCGACAGCGGCGCGCTCTCCACGACGATCGAGGCCAACTACATCGGATGCAGCATGTCGAATGGGATTTATATCTCGGGTTTGAGCGGCGCGCCGAGGGGTACTTATGTCCATAACAATTTCATCGGATTGAACCTGACCGGCGCGACGCCCAACTTCAACGCGGGCATTCTCGATCAGGAAGCCTTGAACACGACCCTATCTGGCAACGTCATTTCGGGCAACGGCAATGCCGGGGTATGGCTGCTCGCCGCTAATGGTGTAACGCTGATCAATAACCGCATCGGTGTGAATAGCTCGGGGGTGAGCGCGGTCCCCAACGGCTATGATGGGGTAGCGATTACCGATGCGGCAACCAATATTACGGTGGGCGGCTCGACTTCGATTGCTGAACGCAATGTCATCAGCGGCAACACTTACTGCGGCGTGCGCATCCGGGATGGCTCGACGAATATATTGGTGGATTTCAACCTGATCGGCCTGAGCGCGAACGGGCTGGCTGCTATCCCCAACTTGCAGGCGGGAGTGTGCATTTTCAATTCCCACGATAATGTCATCGGCACTTCGGCAGCCTCGGCGGCGCAGTTCATCTCCGGCAACGGCCTTCAGGGTATCTATATCGAGGATTCCAGCGGCAACCGCATCGGCCAGAGCAATCGGATCGGCGTCGCTTCGGATGGCGTGACCCCCCGGGGCAATGGATTGCAGGGCATTTTTCTCGATGGCGCCAGCAACACCTTCGTCGCGCCCGAGATTGTGTCGTACAATGGCGCTGCCGGGGTAGCTGTAGCCGAGGATGTGGCCCAGGGCAACCTGATCCGCGTCGCGCACATACGCGGCAATGGCGGCCTGCCCATAGATATCGGCAATGATGGGCCGACGCCCAATGGCACATTCCCGCCGCCCGGCCCCAACAATTGGTTGGAATATCCGGTGATTACTTCGGCCAGCGGTAGTCCAGTGACGCTCGAAGGGACGGTGTGCGCGGCCTGCAAGGTGCTCGTCTACCGGGCAATCGGCAACCCGGCGGATAACGGCAGCGGGGGAGATTATATGACCGAGGTCACCGCGGATGGGAGCGGCAATTGGAGCGTGACCCTGCCCTACGGCCTGACCCGTAACGATGTCACACTGGTGGCGCAAAATCCTCTGACGACTTTCACCGGCGATACTTCGGAGATGAGTCCGGCGCAGGGGTATCGAGTATATCTGCCGGTGGTGAAGAAATGAGATACAAAGGGATAATATCTTTGGCGATTGGCATCCTATTAATCTCAGCTCCCCTAAGAGGATTTCTGGCGCGATCATTGGCCGATGATGTTCGGCTTGTCTATCGTTATGGACAGTTTGATCTTCCCAGTGAAGCGTTGGCAGACGGGAAAATCGTTTATTATTCTGATGATCCAGGCCCGGAACCGGTTTTCAGGTCGCCGGATGGCGATATTCCGGGAACGTACACAACCTATGACACGCTGCTGACGCAAGCCTCTTATCTCGACGCAGGCGACATAGAATATGACGGTTATGCGGACCTCGTCTCGTCATCTTACTACGATGGTTATATCGCCATCCTGCATCAAAACGTGATCACCCACACCCTGGAATTGGTCGCCCTTTGGGATGTGACGTCGGGAGGCTCGACCAATGGGGTCAGGGATGTCTCGATCCGGGATATGAATCGTGATTGCCGGAATGACATCGTCGTTTTCGATGTGTTGAATGGGTTGATCGTCATGTTCTTGCAGACGGATGAATACGGAGTTTTTCAAAGGACACAATTCATCACAGGCAGGATGTATTCTCGCGGCGGCGCGGATGATCTCAACAATGATGGCCTGGCCGATTTATTATGGACGGAGGGGCGTTACGCTTATGCCGCCTGTCAGCTTCCCTCTGGGGGCGGTTTCACGGGGCAGCAGATATTTACCGGCAGTTTGCCGCCCACGCGATTGCTCGACCAGCCGGCGGCAGGCGATGTCAGCGGCGATGATTTGGCCGACCTGGTCGCGGCAGATGGGTATGCAAATGATCTGTTGATATGGAATACCCCCAACTGGCAGTTGAGTGTGTTCGATGCGCCCAACAATCGTTCAGAAAATGTTGTTTTGGGAGATTTGGACGGCGACGGCATTCTCGATATGGCTGTCCCTGGTTCTGGTACCAACCAGGTGGCTGTTACCTGGGGAGGCGCTTACACAACCACAATGCTCACCGGGGTCGGAAATATGGACGATGTGGCGATAGGCGATGTGGACGATGACGATGGGCTAGAGTTGATCGCCACCGACAAGGGATCCTATCATCTGGTGGTGTGGAATTTCGAAGGCCGGAATGGAGAAGCTCAAATTCTGTCGGCTAACGTTATTCCTGGGCAGGTGATCGCCGCCGACCTGAATGGCGATGGCCTCACTGATGTGGCTTATGGCATTGCAGGGCACACATCGCCCCCACATGCTCCGGTCACGGTGCATTACCAAACAGGCGGCGGCGAAGTCATGCCGAGGTACCCGGCCTGTATCGTTCCAACTCGCTTATATCTGCCGGTGGTGAAGAGGTGAAAAAATGAAAACCTGCCCCGTATGTGGATCATCCGAAATCGTGCCCGATCTGCTCGTATTTTCAGATGAGGCATTGTCGGGTCAGCATTCTCCCTATATTAAACTTGTCGAGCCGGAGCCGGTCAAACGTCCATTTATCTGGACGCCGAAGACCGTGGCGACCGGTTTCCGCGCTGCGATCTGCGGCGATTGCGGGTACACGCAGTTCTACACTACCCATCATGCCGAGATTTTGGAAGCGTACCAGAAGGGGTATCGGTCGCAGAGGAAGGTGGGAGGGATTCTGCCAGAGCCGTGAGATTGATGTGGCGGTGCAAGTTACTTTTCCCTCATTTTCTCCCCAAGCCACCGCAATTATGGGTTATCATAAATATCATGTTTGCCTATCTTTCGAAATTCAAAGATTATTTCCCCATTTTCATCTTCAAATTGCTGAAAAGTAAAAACATAGCCTAAAGTTATATGACCTTCCCATATACCCGTAAAACCCTTCATCGGCTTTATTCTTAGTGAAGGGTGATAAGGATAATGAGGATTCTCTCTGAATAGATTAAATTTATCTTTTGCGATATTGCGTAGTTCTTCCGGCAAACCATTCAGGCATTTTCTGAATGTAGCTGACATCCTGAATTTCATAAACCCACCCAATGAGAAACTACAGGCTGTCTATAAATTCATCTATATTATCAAATTCTTCATATTCACCTGAATTTAATTCTTCTTCTGCTTGAATCTCTTCAGCGAGCCATGCTGATTTCCAAAACCATGCTTGTGTTGGGTCTATTTCTACCAACGCCTTGGTGATTGGATTGAATGCATACATCGCCTTACTGGAATCGCTCTGTTCCCTACTCACTTTTATGCTTTCAGTAGACGTTCTGGTTGTGAACATTTTTTCAATTCCATATAAGACTTTTTGGGCAACACCAATATCAGTTCGACTGATATTCATTACGGTCATTTTGGCTCTTCCTTAAGTTGTTCTCTTTTTTCGTTATATTTTGCAACGTTTCCTGAAATAACATCAGCAAATTTAATCATGTTTTCATGGGAAATTGCGATTTTAGCGACAGGTTTTACCTCTAATTTTTCCGGAAGGTTATCTATGTCGAGTTCCATGGTAGGAGCCAACTCCCCAAAAACAAGATAGAATTCACTGCCTGCATGAGTAATGTAAAGATTATTAGCGTAGATAGTTGGGATATTTGATGCATCACTCCATACAAGTTTTATTTCTACGCTATTCAAATGTCCCTTTTTATCAGCGTTATTGGTAGCCACTTTTACCTCACTATGTTTTATGACCCTATCGCATCCTTCCGATAAAGTCTATTATATACTAAAATAAGTCAAAAGTAGGTTGCGGTTTGGGGGAGCGTAGCAAGTTGTGGAAAAACTCGCATCTGCCGCCGCAACCCGAAGCGCCGCTTATAACCCCCCTAATCCCCTGATTACCCGATTCCCCAATCACCTTCTCTCCCCTCCCATCCCCTCGCGTAAAATCTCCGCCAGCCGCTCGTCTGCCTTGCCCCCGTGAAACAGACCGAAGCCGGGAGTTGACGGGTCGCGGAACGTCCACAGCGCCCAATGCAGCCCGGCCGCGTTCATCACGCTGATCTTATCGCTCACCAGGTTGGGACGCGAATCGCCGGGTGCGGCAGACATCGCCCCGAACTCACCGACGAAGAGCGGAACGTTGTTGGCTGCTCCCCATTCCAGGTAAGGCTGGATATCCGCCAGCAGCCGGTCGCGGTCGTATGCCTCGTAGACGCCGTTGAGGTAATCCAGCCCCAGACTGACCCCGCCGCCATCGTTTTCGGGGGCGAGCAGCCAGCCGCGCACCCGGAACGTATCGCCCGCTTGCAGCGGGAAAAGCGGCGCAGTCAGCATCCAATTGGCCTGCGACCAGATGCCGAACCCGTCGCCGTCGCTGCGAATGCTCAGGCTGCGCGCCCCACTGTGGGCTTGTTCGTTACTCCATTCGCCAGTGAAGCCGCTGTCACTCCAAAAATACCAGTTGGCTGGGCGTGTTTCATCCTCCCATGAGCCTTCCTCGAAACCAGGGTTGAAGAGCGTTTGCGGCGCGCCGTTGATGAGTAGCTCCAAATCGTCGAACCACACCTGCCCGGCGCTGCCCCAGGCAGAGGGTTTGAGCGTGGCAAACTCCACACCTTCGGGGGCGGTCAGCTTACCGCTGTCCCAATACACCCACTCGCCAGACTGCCCGGTAAATTCAGCGGCGTCCTCGGACCAATCCGCCCATTCCACTGAGGCGAGAACCCTCCCGGGGTATGTCGAAACGGCAGGCATGGGAGAATCGCCTACCCAGTCGGCCCCGGCGTGGCTGACCGCAAAGGGGGTGTAATCGTGGTAGGAATAGACGATGTTGGCATCGGGCAGCAACTGAAAGCCCTCGCCGTCGAGCAGCGGGTTCTCCACGAAAAGGATGTGGTTGGCGTCCACGCCGCGGATCGTCTCGACGGCGCGCCCGGCAAGGTCCCACCACTGCGCCGCCTCCGGCGGGGCGGGTTCGTTGTACATCCGGCGATGATGGGGCGGTCGGCGTAGCGGGCGGCAATATCCGCCCACAGGTCGAGGAATTGCTGCTGGGCGGCGGGGTCGCTCCAAATCTTCCCTTGTAGGATGTCGTCTTCGGGGGGAACGACGTGCATATCCAGGATCACGTAGATGCCCGCCGCCTCGCACCATTCCAGATAGGCGTCAATCAAATCGTATCCGAGCGCCTGCCCTGAGCTTGGTCGAAGGGAGCTGTCGAAGTAACGCCAGTGCAGGCCGAGACGAATGACGGTGGCGCCCAGGCGGTCGAGATATTCGATATCTGTTTGCGTGGCGTAATTCCACGGCGCGTCGGCGTTCCAGATGAAGCTGTAATAGTATGTGTCAACATTCACGCCCCGCAGAAAAACCGGCCTGTCTTGGCCGTTGAGGATATCCCGCCCGTTGACGCGTAGGAAACCGGGGGCGGGCGCGGGTGATCTCTCGGGGGTAGGCAGCCCCTCGGTCGGTGGGATTCCCGTTGGTTCCAGTGAGGGCGCAGCTTCCGGGGGTTCTGCGGAAGGGGTTAGCTGGGCGGATAATCCGCAGGCGAGGGTTGCTGTCATCAGCAGCAAACCAGCGAACAAAATCGCGGGCAGTTGTCGTTTCATCATTGGCCTCCGTTTTTACGCAATATCGCAAAAGTCGCTACGAACTAATTCAAAGGCGGTATGTCATTCCGAGTGAAAAGAGGAATCACTGGGATATATGCCGTTTCGAGCCTCCACAGGCACATTTCGACATCCGTCATAGGGATTACTCGTTGCTGTGCTCCTCGGAATGACATTCAATAGCGAGTATTGCTCCATCGCGTTTTTACTTTAAAGTTGCAGGAACGGCTAAAGTCTGAATTTCATGCCCCTATCCCTTTCCCCCTATCCCCTCGTATCACCCCCACGGTTTGGGAATGATCTCCCATTTCATCAGGATTTCGATAGCCATCCAGGTGATCAACACCGATGGGATGGCCCGCCCCCAGGCTTTGGCCCAATCGGTGGTTTTCCAGAGCAAGACGAAGATGAACGGCGTCGAAACGGCGCTGGCGATCAAGATGACCCAGGTTAGCCAGGATTGGACGCCGAAATGGGGATCGTAATAGGCAGTCAGCTCAGCCATGTGACCGAGCCAGACGGTCCAGAAGAAGGCCATGGCTGCACCGGGGGCATACCAGTGTTTTACACCAGCGCCGGGTTCTTTGTAAATTCGCAGTGCTTTTTGGATGAAAATGTGAAAATCGCAGCGCGATCCGGGACGCACAGCCAGAAAAATACTCAGTATCAACACGACACCCCAGATGGCCGGTTGGGTGTAGAGTTCTCCCGCTTCCCCGGTCTCGCCAATGGCTGCCCAGAAGAACAGTCCGGCCAGCCCGCCCAGGGCGGCGTCCCATGCGGCAGGCAGCTTGCGCCCGATCAGCACTAACCCGATCCCGGAGGCGATGAAAATCCAATAGAAAATGCCTTGCAGGTTGGCATTGTTGATGGCTGTCATCCACATGTGGGATAAGCCAAAGTTTAGCAGAACGATGATGTAGGCCCAAAGGCCGGCGGGGATGCGTCTCATGCCGAAAATTATAGCACATCCAACTCCAAACCCCTGATCACCTTATTACCGAATAACCTGATTACCGATTTCCCACTTCCTAAATCTGCCTCCTGTCAATGCAAAGTAGAAATGTCCCCTATGGGAAGGGTAGATAAGGCGGTATGGTATACTCATGCCGCTTGTGCGGAGGATACGGCTCTGCTGAGAAGCGACAGACATATTAAACTCCATGAGGGGTTACGATCAGGATTGAACAGAGCATTTGGAGATTCCGTTGTGGCGGCGGACCATTTCTACTCTCTTTGCGTTGAATACATTTCCGTGGGATGTTTTTAGCCCTTCTCGGTTTAGAATTGCTGCAATTTCTGCATCTGGATATTGCGAATTGAGCTGCCGGATGCGCTCAACCAGGCTAGCTGGTGTTGGGCGGCGTTTTGCATAAAGCATACTATGGTTGTAAAGCGGCAATCAATTTTTCCAGATGTTCTTGATGATGGTCATAAGATGCCACCAGAATAAATGCAAGAGAATATCCATTTAACCACGAATATCTACTGCCATCCAGTAAATCTTTTTCTGGTATAGGCTCTGCTGAAGCGAGCAATTTCAAAAAACCTACTCTCCAGTTTTGATAAACTTCTGACCATGACTTTGTGTGATGGGTTTTGTAAATCCAAGCGTTAGTTTGATTAGCGTTTTCTTCCCAATTTCCATCCTGTTAGCGTCTGAGTTGAATGGTGGCGTTCGTCCGAGATAATTGTAGCATCAAG
>DYIZ01000123.1 GCA_020723385.1 Candidatus Aquidulcis sp. | reverse complement strand
CCATGGTGCCTACATTCATGTGCGGCTTGTTCCGCTCAAACTTTTGCTTGCCCATAATAAACTCCTTGATGACAAATCAAACGGTCTTATATGGCAAATTAATATGCCAGAAGTGTTTTCGCCACACTCTCAGGAACCTGAGCATAGTGGTCAAATTCCATTGTGAAAACGCCGCGTCCCTGGGTGGCAGATCGAAGATCGGTCGCATATCCGAACATCTCTGCCAGCGGGACCATTGCCCGGGCGGATTGAACGTTACCGATACGCATTTCCGTCCCCAAGATGACACCGCGGCGGGCATTCAACTGCCCAATCGTATCGCCCAAGAACTCTTCAGGCGCAATAACTTCTACTTTCATAATCGGCTCTTGTAAGGCCGGAGCACCCTTTTCGACGCCTTCCTTGAAGGCCATCGAAGCCGCCATTTTGAAGGCCATGGCGCTCGAATCCACTTCATGGAACGAGCCATCTTTCAGAGTAACCTTGACATCCGTAACCGGGTACCCACCCAGGATGCCCGCCTCGGCAGCTTCTCGCACGCCTTTCTCAATTGCGGAGAGAAATTCTTTCGGGATAACACCGCCAACAATTTTTTCTTCGTAGAGAATGCCGCTGCCGCGTTCGCCAGGCTCCAGAGACAATATGACATGTCCATACTGGCCGCGCCCGCCGGTCTGTTTGATATAGCGGCACTCAGCGCGCGGCACCGAACGAGTGATCGACTCTCGGTAAGCAACCTGCGGCTTGCCAACTCGTGCCTGCACCCGAAATTCCCGCAACATGCGCTCAACCAAAATCTCGAGATGCAACTCACCCATCCCGGAGATGATGGTTTGACCTGTTTCTTCGTCCGTGCGGACACGGAAGGTTGGATCTTCGTCAGAGAGCTTGTGCAGAGCCTCAGACATTTTATCCTGGTCAGCCATCGTTTTGGGTTCGATGGCAACCGAGATAACCGGCTCTGGGAATGTGATATTCTCAAGCGAAATCGGGTTTGAGGCGTCGCAAAGCGTATCTCCCGTGTAGGAGTCTTTCAAACCGAGCACAGCGCCAATATCACCCGCGCGGATTTCATCAATATCTTCCCGATGGTCCGCATACATGCGCAATAAACGACCAAGCCGCTCACGACGCGACTTGGTCGAGTTATAAATCATCCCAGATTGCGATAGTTTGCCCGAGTATACCCGAATATATGCCAAACGGCCAACATAAGGATCGGTTACAATTTTAAAGACCAAGGCACATGCTGGCACATCATCTTGCGCCGGGCGCTCGATTTCTTCGCCGGAGGTAGGATGAGTCCCTTTCACGGGTGGGATCTCAGCCGGCGATGGCAAATAATCAATGACCGCATCGAGCAGCGATTGAACGCCTTTATTTCGCAGAGAACTGCCGCATAAAACGGCAGTCGCTTTTCCGCCGATGACAGCACGCCGCAAGGCCGCCTTGAGTTCTTCGACCGTGATCTCCTCGCCCTCCAAATATTTGAGGGTGAGAGCGTCATCAGTCTCGGCAATTTGTTCAACCATCTGGGTGCGGCGTTCGGCGGCTTCAGCCCGCATATCAGCGGGGATATCCATCTCGCGCGGTTCTCTGCCCAGATTGTCTTCCCACACCGTAGCGCAATTGGTTATCAGGTCAATGATACCCTTGAAAGCGGCTTCACTGCCCAGGGGCATGTGAATGGCGATGGGATTGGCGCCCAACCGACGGCGGATCGACTCAACCGAGTTCTCGAACGAAGCGCCGACGCGATCCATCTTGTTGACAAAACAGATGCGCGGCACGCCATAGCGGTCGGCCTGCCGCCAGACGGTTTCACTCTGTGGCTCGACGCCTTGCACAGCGTCAAAAACGACCACACCACCATCCAGCACACGCAGCGCACGCTGCACCTCAGCCGTGAAATCAATATGGCCTGGGGTGTCAATGAGGTTGATCTGGTAACCCTTCCACTCCGCAGAAACCGCCGCCGAGACAATGGTAATGCCTCGCTCGCGCTCCTGCTCCATCCAGTCAGTGACGGTTGTACCATCATCAACTGAACCCAAGCGGTAAGTCTTACCTGTGTAGAACAGGATGCGCTCGGTAGTTGTCGTTTTACCCGCATCAATGTGAGCAATGATGCCGATATTTCGGTATCGTTCCATGGGCGATTGGCGGGTCATCCGATCAACCTGTGATTTTCAAGGGTCGCGGCTTCTGGGTCACTTCGACTGCAAAGCCGTTGTAGACCCAAAAAGCTACATCCGATAGTGGGAGAAGGCGCGATTGGCCTCCGCCATTTTGTGGACTTCTTCGCGCTTGCGAATTGCAGCGCCTTGATTATTGGCCGCATCCATAAACTCAGCAGCCAATTTCTCGGCGAACGTTTTGCCGCCCCGCGCTTTGGCAGATTGGATGAGCCAACGGCTCGCCAGGGCAAAGCGGCGGAATGCGGGAACTTCCATCGGGACCTGGTAGGTCGCCCCACCCACACGACGTGGGCGGACTTCCATCACAGGACCAACGTTCTTGATCGCCTGCTCGAAAACTTCAACTGGGCTGCGCTTGACTTTGGCTTCGATCAACTCAAAGGAATCGTAGATCAAGCTGGCGGCAGTGCTTTTCTTGCCACTGCGCAGCACACGATTGATGAACGATTGCACATGTACGTTGCCATACCGCGCATCCGGGAGAATTTCACGCTTTTCGGGTTTGCTACGTCGGGACATTATGGTTACTCCATACCTCTGTACTTGTGTACCTGTCCACTTGTCTTCTCGTACACTGGTATCCAGGTAACAGGTAACAGGCAAACAAGATTAACTCAGGCTTTCGGACGCTTCGAGCCGTATTTCGATCGACTCTGCCTGCGATCGTTGACACCCGTCGTATCGAGGGTGCCGCGCACGATGTGGTAGCGGACGCCCGGCAGATCCTTGACACGACCGCCGCGCACCAAAACCACGGAGTGCTCCTGCAACGAGTGACCCTCGCCAGGGATGTAGGCAGTGACTTCGATGCCGTTTGACAAACGAACACGGGCGATCTTGCGTAAGGCAGAATTGGGTTTCTTGGGGGTGGTTGTACGAACAACCGTGCAAACGCCGCGCTTCTGAGGAGCACCCTTGAGCTGGCGGACACGCCGCTGCTTCATAGAATTGAGGGTATACAGGAGCGCAGGAGCCTTGCTCTTTACCCGTTTAGACTTGCGTCCTTTGCGAACCAGTTGGCTGATTGTGGGCACTTTCGCCTCCAAATACAATGAATACAGTGTTACTTATTTTTTCCATTAAGGGAGGCCATCGAATGTGCATGATGGCCTCTCCTCGACCTACACAGATATCAATTCGGGGATCGAAATCGCCCGGTTTCTTAAGGGGTAACGAAGGGCGATTTTACCATGCCGGATAGGGAGAGTCAAGGTACGCGTTTCTAGAAATCCTCTTCTCCCAATCCAAGCAAGCCAGTTCCGAGCTTTGCGGGACGGGCGCGTTCTTCGTCTTTTCCGAACTTGATGACTTCACCAGTATCGGTAACCGCTTCAACTGCCAGACCCAGGCTTTGCAATTCTTTGACGAGCACCCGGAACGAGGCCGGAATACTTGGCTCTTCGATAGGCTCGCCCTTCACAATGGCCTCGTACGCCTTTACACGACCTTGAACATCATCCGACTTGACAGTCAGCATTTCCTGAAGGGTATAGGCCGCCCCATAGGCTTCCAGCGCCCATACTTCCATCTCGCCGAAGCGCTGGCCGCCGAATTGGGCCTTGCCGCCCAAAGGTTGCTGCGAAACCAGGCTGTATGGGCCGGTGGAGCGAGCATGAACTTTATCTTCGACCAGGTGATGCAGTTTGAGCATTGTCATCACGCCGACCGTTACCGGGCGATCATACGGCTCGCCAGACTTGCCATCCCGGACAACCTGCTTACCCAATGTTGGATAAGGGATACCCGTTTGAACTGTAATTTCATGCGCTTTGACACGCACAGCTTCGTCAGTCAAATCATTGGGGTCTACGCCCTGGTCGCGCATCCATATCCGCAAGCAGACGTTGATCGTATTTTGATCTTTAGCTTGATGCTCGGCCGCGGTCAGCGATTCGCCCTCACGATGCAGCAACTCTTCTGGTGCATACCCAAGCTCCCGCAGCCGCTCTTCCAGAACCACCATACGGGCAAAGGTGCGATCCGACACCAATTTATAAACATCGAAACCGCGCTCACCCAGCCAGAATTCCAGGTACAACCGGCGAACTTCCTCATCGTCCAGGATGCTCTTGGGGTCGTAATCCTGGGTCTTCAGCCACGCCCAGGCTTTGTTAGCCGTCTCATCCCAGGCTTCATCAATCAACCAGGCTCGGGCTAACTCTGCCTCGATCTCTTCCTCTGTAGCGCCATCGAACACTGGCGTTACGGCGCGGAAACCGATGCGGCTGGCAGCCCAGCCCAGGTGAGTTTCCAGCACCTGGCCGAGATTCATACGTCCTGGAATACCCGTCGGGTTTAGAACGATGTCAACCGGCGTGCCGTCATCGAGATAAGGCATGTCCTCGACCGGAACGACGCGTGACACCACGCCTTTATTGCCGTGACGGCCAGCCATCTTGTCGCCGGCAGTGATCTTGCGGCGTTGAGCCACCGACACACGCACCATCATATCCACACCCGCCGATAGATCAGCGTTGTCTTCACGGGTGAAAACTTTGACATCCACAACCTTGCCACGTTCGCCGTGAGGCATTCGCAGCGAGGTGTCTTTCACATCACGCGACTTTTCACCAAAGATGGCGCGCAGCAAGCGCTCTTCGGGGGTCAGCTCTTTTTCACCTTTGGGGGAAATCTTGCCAACCAGGATATCATTCGGCCCAACCTCGGCGCCGATGCGGATGATACCGCGCTCGTCGAGATCCTTGATGGCTTCTTCGCCGACGTTCGGAATGTCACGCGTGATTTCTTCGGGGCCGAGCCGGGTATCTCGTGATTCGACCTCGTATTTTTCGATATGCACCGAGGTAAACAGATCATCCTGAACCAGCCGTTCGGAAATGACGATGGCATCTTCGAAGTTAGCGCCTTCCCATGAGAGAAATGCCACGAGGGCGTTTTGCCCCAGGGCCAGCTCGCCGCCCTCGGTGGAGGACGAATCGGCAATTACTTCGCCTTTGTGAACCCGCTGGCCTTTGATGACCGCCGGGCGCTGGTCAATGCATGTGCTTTGGTTAGAACGTTGATACTTGCGAAGCTGGTAGGTGCGGCTCTTGTTCTGAGCAGTCCGCAGCGTGATGCTCCGTCCGGTCACTGAAGTAACCTCGCCATCTTCTTCGGCTATGACCACCTGCCCGGAGTCCATGGCAGCGTTGTATTCCATGCCGGTGGAGACCTGGGGAATGTCAGGCCGCAGCAGAGGCACTGCTTGGGCCTGCATGTTCGAACCCATCAAGGCCCGGTTGGCGTCATCGTGCTCCAGGAAGGGGATCAATGCGGCCGAGATGCCCACAATCTGGTGCGGGGCGACATCCATGTAATCAATGTTGTCCGTCGTAGCGAAATCGAATTTCGACATGTAACGGGCGGTGATGCGGTGGCGGATAAATTCCTTTTGCTCGTTGAGGAGCGCATTCGCCTGGGCAATGACGAAACGATCTTCTACATCCGCCGAGAGATACTCGATCTCATCGGTAACGAATGGCTCGACCAGGATTTCGGGGGCTTTCAACGAAGTTAAACTTTTTACCATCTCGGGCGTGATACGCTCATTCTTTTTACCAATGACTTCCCCGCCCTCGGGATTTTTGACATCTTCCCGCAGGAGGCGGCCTGCCAGCCGGGGGTCATTCGTCTTGAGGACTTTTCGCACCCGCCGGTAAGGAGTCTCGATAAATCCATACTCATTGACTTTAGCAAATGAAGCCAGACGGCCAATGAGACCGATGTTCGGGCCTTCGGGTGTCTCGATGGGGCAGATGCGTCCATAGTGGGAATGGTGAACATCACGCACATCAAAGCCAGCGCGTTCACGGCGCAAGCCGCCAGGGCCAAGCGCCGACAGCGTGCGCTTGTGGCGCAACTCGGCCAACGGGTTGGTTTGATCCATAAATTGAGAGAGCTGGCTGGAGCCAAAGAACTCGCGCAGCGCCGCCACCACCGGGCGGATGTTAATCAACGTGATGGGCGAGAGTTGGTCCTGGTCACGAATGGACATGCGCTCTTTGATGACCCGCTCCATACGGCGCAGGCCGATGCGCAATTTATTTTGGATCAGCTCACCAACAGTCTTGGCGCGGCGGTTGCCCAGGTGGTCAATGTCGTCAGGGGCCTGGATGCCATTGTTGATCATGATCATCCGGCGGATCAAGCCAATCACATCCCACTTCGTTACCATACGATGATTGATGGCAACCCGTTCATGCAGGCCAAGTTTTTGGTTGAGCTTGTAACGGCCAACCCGCTCGAGATCATAATGCCGCTGGTCGAAGAGCTGCTCTTCGAGAAATTCGCGTGCATTGTCGAGAGTCGCCGGATCTCCAGGGCGCATACGTTTAAAGAATTCAAGCAGAGCGGCCTCAGAAATAGAGATGCCGCTATTTAAATCCCACTCAGGCTCTTGATACAGCGTAGCAGCCATGAACATGCGGTCAGGATTATTGTCTACATCGCTGAATAATTCGATCAGTTCTTCGTCGGTGCCGTTCTTGAGGGGAGAATCCACCAAGCCGTCATCCACAGCGGCCAGGGCACGCAGGAAAATCGTCACGGGAACGGTGCGTTTGCGATTAAAGCGCAGGGTGAGATAATCACTTTTGCGGGTCTCGAATTCCATCCACGCCCCGCGGTCGGGGATCAGCTTGGCAAGCGCCAGAGGCCGACCGGTCGCACGGTCAACAGGGGCTTCGAAATAGACCCCGGGGGAGCGGATCAACTGGGAGACGACGACACGCTCGGTGCCATTGATGATAAACGTCCCTTTTTCGGTCATCTCGGGGAAATCCCCCAAGAAAATATCCTGTTTGATCGGCTCAGACACATCTGGGCCGGCCAGCAAAACCGAAACATACATCGGGCTAGCATAGGTAAGATCACGCTCGACGCACTCTTCGATAGAGTGTTTGGGTTCGCCAAACCAATAGGTCAGCCCCCAATCCTCAGACTCTTTTGTGCGGCTGGGGAAATAAAGTTTCATCCCCTTGTTGTACGATTCGATGGGGGTAATCTCGTGGAAAAGATCGGCTAGTCCTTCTTTTTTAAGACGTTCAAAAGACTCCAATTGAACTTCTATCAAATCGGGCAAACGTAGTTGAACTTGAATACGAGCGTAGGACTTGGTTGGCAATTTTGAAGCCATACGGTCTCTCCTAAAAGGTGACTTAAGGCAATAAAAGCGCGAGAGGCACAGAAGGCCTATCACGCATGGTTAGCGCTAATTTGATCTCGTCACTGGCATTTATTCAACCATTCGGACAGAGTGGAAATTATCGGACGGCAAAAGTGTATTATAGCAATTTTCACCGTCATGGTCAAGATGTACGGGGGACGAGTTTCCGATTTTCGGGAAAATTCATACCAAACCATCGGCTAGACGAATCTTCGACCCGTGTGGTATACTCTGCCCGCTTCCGGGAACGGGAGTACGCACCTTTTGGGCGCGTATTTTGCCCCGGTGGGGGCAACATTCCCACCTACCTCACACGCCTCCGGCTCGACATTTGTCGAGCACCGCCAGAGCGTGCTGGAGTTGCTTACAACCCCAGCCCTGTGCGGACTGACGAGGCGGCGGATCAACGCAAGGAGAATAGTATGTCCGTTATTTCCATGAAGGCTTTACTGGAAAGCGGCGTCCACTTCGGTCATCGCACCCACAAGTGGCACCCGGCTATGAAGCCGTACATCTTCACCGAACGCAACAGCATCCATATCATTGATCTCCAGAAAACTGCCAAAGCCCTGGAGCAAGCTTACAGCCTCGTGCGCGATACTGTCGCCGGGGGCGGTAAAGTGTTGTTTGTTGGCACCAAGCGCCAGGCTCAAGAAACTGTGCAAAACGACGCTGTGCGCGCCGGCATGCCTTACGTCACCAACCGTTGGCTGGGCGGTATGCTCACCAACTGGCGCACCATCCGCCAGCGTATCAACGAACTGGAACGCATGGAACGAATGCGCGACAGCGGCGACTTTGGCCGCATAACCAAGAAAGAAGGTCTGATCATCAGCCGCGAGATCGAACGGCTGGAAATCCTGCTCAGCGGCGTACGCGATATGGCCCGCGTACCCGAGCTGCTGTTCGTGGTAGACGTTCACCGCGAAGCCACTTCCATTCACGAAGCAAACCTGCTAAAGATCCCCGTGATCGCCATGGTGGATACCAACTGCGACCCACGCAACGTGGATTATGTAATCCCATCCAATGATGACGCCATTCGCGCCATCAAATTGATCGTCGGGAAGATTGCTGACGCAGCCGTCGAAGGCAAAGCTATGCGCAAGGATGTCGAGCCAGAAGAAGTCGAGACTGTCCGCCGCGCTGTGCCCGAGGAACCCGAGCTGTCAGACGAAGAATTGCTGGGTGAAGCCACTCTGGCCAAGATAACCCTCAAAGGCGAACAGATTGATGAAATCGCCGAAGAGTTTGCGCCAGTTATCGAAGAAGCTGAAGCAATTTCGGAAGAACCTTCCGAAGAAGAAGGAAATTGAGGTTTTACCATGGCAATAACGACAGAGCAAATCAAAGAATTACGTGAGGCCACTGGCGCTGGTGTGCTGGATTGTCGCAAAGCGCTGGAACAATCTGGCGGCGATATGAAAAAAGCAGTTGATTTTCTGCGCGAGAAGGGTTTGGCGAAAGCCGCCAAACGCGCAGAACGTCAGGCTTCTCAGGGTGTCGTCGAGCTTTACTCGCACGGCAATGGACGGGTAGGCGTCATGATTGAAGTCAATTGTGAGACCGATTTCGTAGGCCGCTCGGAGACCTTCCGCAAGTTTGCCCATGAATTGGCTTTGCAGGTTGCTGCCTCCGCCCCTCGCTACATCAAAGCTGAAGACATCCCGGCAGAAATCCTTGAGCACGAGGCTCAGATGGCGCGTGCACGCGCCATCGAGGAAGGCAAGGCCGAAAATGTTCTCGAGCGCATCGTCGAGGGCCGCCTGGAAACGTTCAAAAGTGAGGTTTGCCTGCTGCACCAGCCTTACATTCGGGATGAATCTCTCACGGTAGATAAGCTCTTGCAGCAAACCCTCGTCTCCACCGGCGAGAATATCGTCGTCCGGCGGTTTGTACGCTGGGAGTTAGGTGAAAGTACATCCGCATAACATCGAAAGGCCAACCAACCGGTTGGCCTTTTTTATGTCAGTCAGAAAGGAGTTCCTCAATGGCAAACGAGTTGAAATATCGCCGCATCATGCTCAAGCTCGGCGGTGAATCGCTGGCCGGCCCCTCTGGGTTTGGCATAGACCCCCAAGAGGCCGAACAATTGGCTTTGCGGGTGAAAGACGTGCGCGCCCTGGGGGTAGACGTGGCGATCGTGATCGGGGCTGGCAACCTGTGGCGCGGGCGTAGCGGCATCGAGCGCGGCATGGATCGCGCAACGGCAGACTACATGGGCATGCTGGCAACAGTCATGAATGCTCTGGCTTTGATGGACGCCATGGAACGCCAGGGGCTGGTCACTCGCGTGCAATCGGCCATCCAGATGGTGGCAGTCGCCGAACCGTATATCCGCCGGCGCGCCATTCGTCATCTGGAAAAGGGACGTGTGGTCATCTTCGGCGGAGGCACTGGCAATCCGCACTTCTCCACCGACACCGCCGCGGCTCTGCGGGCGGTAGAAGTCGGCGCAGAGGTGCTCATCAAAGCCACCAAAGTGGACGGCGTCTACGATTCCGACCCGATGAAAAATCCCGAGGCGGTCAAATTCGAACACCTGACCTACATGGAAACGATGAACCGCCGCCTGGGGGTGATGGATGGCACGGCGATTACGCTATGTATGGAAAACAACCTGCCGATCCTGGTACTCAACCTGTGGAATCCCGACGATTTACGCAAGGCCATCTTCGGTGAGAAGGTTGGTACGCTGGTGACAGCGTAGCCTCACCGCTGCTGGCTTTCGTTTTGTCTTGCATTCAGCCAAATAATGTGCTACAATGCGCCCGCGCGACGGCAGGCAGGGCCTGACTCAAGCGCTTTGTGCTATTTATACAAGAAATTAGAACGATCGCCTTGACAGCAGATTGATACGGTTTAGCGGCTACCGACTTTTGGCCTCACATTTTACACCGGGCAACCGGCGTCAATTCGTTGTTTCCAGGAAACCCACATCACTGGGTTTTCTTTATCTTACGCACAGGAACTAACCATGCCCCCCACTTTCTTGACCCGCCAGGGCTACGATAAGCTTCAGGAAGAACTGGAGTACCTCCGCACTGTCAAGCGGCAGGAAGTCGCTGCCCGCCTGCACGAGGCGATGGAAGGCGGCGAGTTGATCGAAGACGCTGAATACGAAGCTGCTAAAAACGAGCAGGCATTCGTCGAAGGGCGTATTCAGGAACTGGAAATTCTACTGGCCAATGCCCGCGTCATTGACGAGAAAAACAAAGAAAAATCCGACATCGTGCAGGTTGGCACCAAAGTCACCATCCAGGAAGAAGGAAACGAGCCTGAAATCTTCACAATCGTCGGGCCGGCAGAAGCTAATCCCCGCGTGGGCCGTATCTCCAACGAGTCGCCGTTAGGGCGCGGGCTGATGGAACGCCGCGCAGGTGATACCGTCAAAGTGGATGCTCCGGGTGGTTCTTTCACCGTCACCATCTTGAAGCTGGAGTAAGACAGGGGCTTGCCATCCAGCCCCGCGCATGGTTCCCTTGCGCGGGGCTTTTTTATTACCTACGAAAGGAAGCGCACCATGACCAACGAATACACTCCCCTCGAACAAACCCGGCTCGAAAAACTGCACCGGCTGCGCAATATGGGACACGAACCCTATCCCACGCGGGCGGCGCGCACGCATACCAGCCAGGAGGCGATCCGCGCCTTCGAGGCGCTGGAAACCCAGGGGGTCGCTGAACCCCTGAAGGCCACGCTGGCCGGCCGGCTGCGCGCCTCCCGTGGGATGGGCAAGATCACCTTCGCTCACATCGAGGATGGAGATGGCCGCATCCAGCTCTTCTTGCGCGCCAACGATGTCGGACAGGAAGCCCTCGACCTGTTCAACCGTGAGTTTGACCTGGGCGATTTCATCCAGGCCAGCGGAGAGATGTTCCGCACCCGCACAGGCGAGATCACGCTCAAAGTCGAAGCCTTTCACATGCTGGCGAAGGCCGTCACCCCGCTCCCCGCCGCCAAAGACGAAGTGATAGACGGGCAGGTGGTGCGTCACGCCACACTGGAAGATCCCGAAACCCGTTACCGCCAGCGTTACGCCGACCTGGCGGTGAACCCCGGTGTGCGCCAGATCTTCCGTAACCGAGCGGCTATTGTGCGCGCCTTGCAGGCTTTCCTGGACGAGCACGGCTTTTTGGAGGTTGAAACCCCCATTTTGCAGCCCCTGTACGGCGGCGCGGCAGCGCGTCCCTTTGTCACCCACCACAACCAACTGCACCAGGATCTCTACCTGCGGATTTCGTTCGAGCTGTATCTCAAACGGCTGGTGGCGGGCGGCATCGAGCGAGTGTTCGAGATCGGGCGTGATTTCCGCAACGAAGGCGTTTCATTCAAACACAATCCCGAATTTACGCAACTGGAATTCTACTGGGCTTACGCCGATTATTTACAGGTGATGGAATTGACCGAGCAGATGATCGCTTCGGTGTGCGACCGCGTGTTGGGGCGGCGAACTGTTACCTATCAAGGCCACGAGATCAGCTTCGAGATCCCATGGCGGCGGCTGGAGATGCGCCAGGGGATTTTGGAGACCTCAGGGATTGATTTCGCCGAACACACTACCAGCGAGGCGCTGGCCGCAGCGATGACTGCCAAAGGGCTTCACCCCAAACCGAATGCGACGCGCGGCAAGCTGATTGATCAACTGCTCAGCGATCATCTCGAACCCACCCTCATCCAGCCTACCTTCCTCTACGACTACCCCCGCGATATTTCGCCGCTCGCCAAGAGCAAACCGGGCGATCCGCTGATGGTGGAACGCTTCGAGGGCTATGTGGCTGGCTTCGAGATATGCAACGCCTTCACCGAGCTGAACGACCCGCTCGATCAGGAGGCGCGCTTCATCGAGATGGGCCGCGACTACGCTGACGACGATGAGGAGCGCCACCCGATTGACGAAGATTACCTGCGGGCGATGCGTTACGGGATGCCCCCCATGGGCGGCTTCGGCATGGGCGTGGATCGCCTGGTGATGCTGCTCACCGACAGTCACTCGATCCGCGAGGTGCTGCTGTTCCCCCATCTCCGTAAAGAAGAGTGAGGCTCTCTCCCGGAGAAGGCCACCTTCCACCCAGAAAATGAACGTCTCTCGAGTTTTATGCTCGGGAGGCGTTTTTGCTTTCTATCAGCCCCCTGACGATCTGCTTTACCACCGCCGGCCCAGAGTAAATCAATCCCGTGTACAACTGCACCAGCGCCGCCCCGGCATCCAGCTTTTCACGGGCGTCGGCGGCGCTGGCGATGCCCCCCACACCGATAATCGGTAGGTGTCCCTGCGTGCGCTGGTAAATCTTGCGCACCATCGCCGTGCTCATCGCCCGCAGCGGCGCGCCGCTCAACCCCCCAGTCTCGACCGCCAGCGGAGAGCGCAGCTCCTCGCGGGAAATGGTCGTGTTCGTGGCGATGACCCCATCCATGCCTGCGCTCGAGATCGCGTCGAGCGCGTCATCCAGCTCGGCGTCGGTCAGGTCGGGGGCCAACTTCACCAGCACGGGCACGCCGCGTCCCAGCCGGTCGGCCTGCGCCTGCCGCTCACCGGCGACCTCGGCCAGCAGCGCCGCAAGCGCATCGCGAGCCTGCAAGCGGCGCAGCCCCACCGTATTCGGCGAGCTGACGTTAACCGCCAGATAATCGGCCAACGGGGCGAAGGTCTGCACCAGCGAAACGTAATCGCTGGCGGCCGCTTCGAGGGGGGTATCTTTATTTTTGCCGATGTTGACGCCGAGGATGGGTAGCGGTTGACGGTTGACGGTTGACGGTACAGGATCAAGTGTTGAGTTTCCAACCTTCACCTTTGAACCCTTCGACAAGCTCAGGGCAGGCTCTTCAACTTTCAACCGTTCTGCGACGAAATCTGCTCCCCGGCCGGGGAACCCCATCCGGTTGATGACGCCCCGCTCCGGGATCAGCCGGAAGAGACGCGGCTTCGGGTTTCCCGGCTGCGGCCGCGGGGTGACAGTGCCGATTTCGATGTGGCCGAATCCCAGGCAAGCCAGCCCCCGCCAGCCCAGGCCGTCTTTATCGTAGCCCGCCGCCAGCCCTACCGGGTTGGGGAAAGTCAGCCCGAAAGCGGTCACCGGATGGGGAGGCGCGGCAAAGAACTGCCGGATTAACCAGCTTGCAGGGGGAATCATGCCCGAAAAACGTATGGCGTAAAGCGTGAGGGTATGGGCAGCTTCGGGGTCGAGGCGGAAGAGGAGGGAACGGAAGAGAGGGTACATGGGCGGTTGAAGGTTGAAAGTGGCATGTTGCCGGTGGCAGGTTGAAGGTTGCAGGTCAAGGCGAATCATCAACGTTCAACTTTCAAGAACTCCCGCACCGCCGCGATCTGCTCACCCGCCACCTTCCCGGTCTGTTCCCAATAATCGAGCAACTGGGCTAACGTGAACACGGCGTGCAGATGATACCCGGCCTGCGCCAGAGACTCGGCCGCCCCCGATTGGCGGTCAATCAGCACCACCACGTCTTTCACCGCCAGCCCGGCAGAAGTCAGCTTTTCGATGGCTTCGAATTTGCTCTCGCCGGTCGTCGCCAGATCGTCAATCACCACCACCCGCTCACCGGGCGTGAACAACCCTTCGATCTCGGCCTTCGTCCCGTAGGCTTTGGCTTCCTTGCGGGGGTAGATCACCGGCCAGCCGGAGAGCAGGCTGGCGGCGGTGGCAATCGGCAGTGCGGCATAGGGCAGCGCCGCCAGCCGGTCGAATGTCAGGCCCCGCAAAATTCGGTCGTAAGCGTCTGCGACATGCACCAACAGGCGCGGGAAAGAAATCAGTTGCCGCAAGTCGAGGTAGATGGGCGATATCAGCCCCGATTTTAGGGTGAACTGCCCAAACTTGACGCACTTGGCTTCGAGCAGTCCATCCGCCAGCGCCGACAGGGGATAGGGCATGGGCGACAGCGAGGATTGGATCGCCGCCCGCTGGCGGTTAATCTCATCCCGCAGGTCTTGCGCCGCCCGCCGGGGATCAGCCGAGCGGGAGATGGCGCGCGAAGCCGGGATGAGCAGCCCCAGCCCATCCGCGCGCAACCCGGCGGAGAGCGCCGCCTGCAAATCGCCGCCCTGCGCGCCGACGCCGGGGGCCAGCAGCCAAAGATCGGGGGCCAGGGCGCGCACGCGGGCCAGCGCCTCGGGCTGGGTAGCTCCAACCACCAGCCCCAGGTTGTCACGCGTGTTCCAGGCTACCGCCAGCCGTGCGACATGCTCATACAACATCGAGGCGACGTGCAAGGAGGCGATGAACATTGATTCTTCGTAACGGGATTCGATATAACGCGTCGGCCCAACCGGCAGGTCTTGCAAGTCGGAAGCGCCGGGATTGGAAGTTTTGCACAATAAGAAGACGCCGCGCTCGGAGTCGCGTAAAAACGGCTCAAGGCTGTCTTGCCCCAGGTAGGGATTCGCAGTAACCGCCGTCGCCCCCAGAGTTTGGAAAGCAGCCTGGGCATAGGCTTCTGCTGTGGAGGCGATGTCACCCCGCTTGGCGTCGAGGATCACCGGGATGCCCTTCGGGATGGCGGCGATAACTTCTCTTAAGACAGCGATCCCCTCCGGCCCAAAGACCTCGAAGAAGGCGGCGTTCGGCTTGTAGGCCAGCGCCAAATCCCAGGTGGACTCAATCAACCGGAGGCAGAAAGTCCGCGCCGCGGCGGCAGTTGGCTCGGAGAGATCGGAAATATGAGGATCGAGACCCACGCAGAGCAGAGAATCCATCCGGCGAGCACGTTCTTCGAGATGCGAGAAAAAACCCATGATGTTTTCCCTTTCGCTGTTCAGATTTACCGGGCGTGATTATAGCACGCCCGGTATGCAGCGCCTGTCATTTCCGTAAAATTATCGCCGGTTTGGCTTGACACATTTTCATCACTATGCTACAGTTATTGACGAGGCAAGAATTGCGGTAAAATAGATAGCAGGCGGAAGGTGTGGGTCATCCATCCCAATCACGCCAAGAGAGTGTGTTCGCTCTTCATTCTGCAAGTCATCAATTGAACATTTTATACAGGAGTGTCCCTTGACCAAGTCACGCTCTCAACTTATGGTAGAACGCTTACGGGATCTACAAGCCTCTTCACCCGACATCGAGGCTTCGGCCGTAGTCAGTGTGGATGGCCTGACCATCGCATCCGCCTTGCCTCAAGGAGTCGAAGAAGATCGTGTTTCAGCGATGTCAGCAGCTATGCTTTCGCTGGGTGAGCGAATTGCTTCTGAACTCGGACGTGGTGTATTGGATCAGGTTTATATCAAAGGGGAAAAGGGTTACGTGATCCTGATGTCCGTAGGCGAAGAAGCTGTACTGACCGCGCTGGCGCGTGAGCAAGCCAAGCTGGGCCTGATCTTCTTGGACATGCGCCGTGCGACCGAAGCTCTGGTGAAACTGATCTAGATGGCGGAGAACTATGGAACCCATACCAAAAGCCGGCTACTATTATCCTAACAAAGCTGCTCGCATCACGCTGGAATCGCTGCAAAATGTGATGGGGAAGAATGGGCTCAATGCCATTCTCAATCTGGCGCACCTGCCCAACCTGATTGACAACCTGCCGCCCAATAACCTGGAACGCCAATTCGATTTCGCCGATTTCACGGCGATCAACTGGGCGCTCGAAGAAATGTATGGGCCGCGCGGCGGGCGTGGGTTAGCGCTGCGCGCCGGGCGAGCGACCTTCGCCGATGTGCTGCGCAATTTCGGCGCGCTGGCTGGCGTCGGCGACCTGGCTTTCAGAGTGTTGCCGCTGCAAACCAAGCTGCGCATCGGCATCCCCACCATGGCCCGAATCTTCAGCCAGATCAGCGATCAGCACTCGACGGTCGAAGAAGCTGAAAACGAATTCATCTACACGATTCACCGCTGTCCGCAGTGCTGGGGCCGTAAGGGATTGGATAAGGCGGTGTGTTTCATGGGAGCAGGATTGCTGCAAGAGGGTCTCAACTGGCTTTCGGGCGGCAATGAATTTCGCGTTTATGAAACTGAATGTATGGCCATGGGCCACGAGAAGTGCATTTACCACATTCAGAAAGTCCCCATTGGCTAGGATGACTTGTGGCTGAGACAAAACCCACTCTATTGATCGTCGAAGACGATCTGGACGTGGCGGATATGCTGAATGCCTATTTCCGCGTCCAGGGATACGAAGTGCAGACTGTCAATTGGGGTGAAGATGCAGTCAGAGCTTGTGACGCTAACCCGCCTGAGCTTGTTATTTTAGACATCCGCCTGCCGGATATTGACGGCTATGAGGTCGCGCACCGGCTGCGAACCAACCGCCGCACCAAAGACGTTCCCATTATTTTCCTGACCGAAAAGCGCAGCCGCTCTGACCGTCTGCAAGGCCTGGAACTGGGCGCCGACGATTACATCACTAAGCCGTTCGATGTTCAGGAGCTTCGCCTGCGTGTACGCAATGCCCTGCGCCGCTCCAGCGAGGGCGCGCTGAACAACCCTGTCACCAATCTACCCGAAGGCGTCTTGGTAGATGAGCGGCTGGTCGAGTGCATTGGAAAAGACGGCTGGGGGATTCTGCTGGTGGGTGTGGACAATCTGAGCGGTTTTCGTGAAGATTACGGCTTTGTTGCATCGGATGATGTGCTGCGCGCCATCAGCCTGATGATCAACAACGGCGTTCGGGAGGTCGGGAGCACCAGCGATTTCGTTGGCCAGTACAGCCCAACGGAATTCGTCGTGGTGACCACCCCTGCCTCGATGGCAGGATTGGCCGAGCGCATCAATCAGCGTCTCGAACAATCCATGGATTACTTCTACCCACTGAAAGATCGCGGGCGGAGTGATTTCGAAGGCAAGAAGCTGGCTGTCCGCATGAAGCAGACAATCGCCAGTGATGGGCCATTTCCCAACCTGGCTGCTTTGAAGGCCAAACTTACAGGTTAGTGTCAGTACGAACGAAGAAGCTCCCGGAGTTTTTGAAACCCCGGGAGCTTTTGTTATTGCCGCCAGTTTTGTGTGTCTCGATTGTGCTACAATTGCGGCTTGTGTTTCATGGAAATTCCTGAGCGCAGCTTCCAGCCGCGACCAAAGGCATCGTCATTGCGAGGCGTTCTTGGCCGAAGCAATCTCGCCATTGGCAAGCAGGGATTGCTTCGCACAGAACGCTACTAATAACATAATTGTCATTCTCCCATCAGATGGCGCTCCAGCGCCATATAGGAATCTCGCAATGACAGATTAACTAACATTTGCGCACACGAGGCGAATGTTTTGCGGTAATTTTATAAAAAGTCCAGATATGGCTTCATTCATCCTGCCCACTCCCACTGCTGAACAACGCAACAACTTCCGCAACCTGTATTTCGATGTGGCCTGGTTTGGCGTGTTGTCAGGGAGCGCCATCAGCTTCCTGTCGGTTTACGCGGCCCGCCTGGGAGCGAGCAGTTTTGCGATTGGGCTGCTCAGCGCCGGGCCGGCTGTCATTAATTTGTTGCTGACCCTGCCTGCCGGGCGCTGGCTGGAAGGCCGCCCGATCATCCGGTCGTCCTTTGTTTCATCGGTCTGGCACCGACTGGGGTATGTCGCCCTCGTTGGGTTGCCCTGGCTCATGGTCGCAGCTTTTCAAGCGGAGCAGACGATCCAGGATGGGGCCAGCCTGCCCGGTTGGCTGGCCTGGCTCACCAGCGGGTCGGCGCAGATTTGGGGGATTATCGCCATCACCCTGGCAATGTCGCTGCCGGGCACGATCCTGGCGATCAGCTTCAACGCCATGTTCGCCGATGTGGTGCCGCCTGAGTGGCGCGGTCACGTCGTCGGGCGGCGCAACGCGCTGATTGCCATCACCTCGACATTGACCGCCCTGTTGAGCGGTCAAATCCTCGACCGGATCATATTCCCCCACAATTATCAGATCGTCTTCATCCTCGGAGCCATCGGGGCTATGATGAGCAGCTTCCACCTGGGGCGCCTCCGCTCGCTGGCAGCGCCCCCGCCGAGAGTCGGCAAGCCCCTGGGCGACCTGGCCCAGCCAGGGATCGCCCGCTGGCTCGACTCGTTCCGCAGCGCTATCGGCCTTCGTTTTCTGGCCCGTTCAGGCGGCAAGCCGCTGCTGCGTCTGGATTTGTTGCGAGGTCCTTTTGGCCCTTTGATGGCGGCGTACCTTGTGTTCTATACATTCCAGTTCACGTCACTGCCTCTATTCCCTCTGTATAGCGTGCGGGTGCTGAACCTCTCGGATGGGGCGATCAGCTTGGGGAACGCCCTGTTCAATGTATTCATCATGCTCGGCTCGCTGCGTATGAGCGCGGTCAGCCGGCGATTTGGCAACCGCCGCGTCCTGTTGTGGGGGATGCTGCTCTTCGGACAGTATCCGGTGCTTCTCGGGTTAGCCCGCGATCCAACAATATATTGGATAGCCTCCGTGACCGGCGGGCTGGTGTGGGCGCTGCTCAACGTGGGGCTGGTCAACCGGCTGATGGAACGCGTGCCCGATGACGACCGCCCGGCGCACATGGCGCTGCACAACCTGGCGCTCAACATCGGCATTCTGGTTGGCTCATTCCTCGGCCCGGCCCTGGGCGATTGGCTGGGACTGCGCACAGCCTTGTTCATCAGCGCTGGCCTGCGGCTGCTGGCAGGGGGATTATTCTGGGTATTGGATCGAGAAAAAAAGATCGAAAATGGGGGAATCTAATTACGCCTGATCACCCAGCTCGCCAAGATTTTCGACTAATCGCCCCCATTCATCCAAACTGAGCGTTTCGGCGCGGCGCATCGGGTCAATATTGGCGGCGCGCAGCAGGCTTTCGGCCTGCGCTGGCTGCCAGCCCAGCCCGCCAGCCAGCGAGTTGCGCAGCGTCTTGCGCTTCTGGCTGAAGCCAGCCTTCGCTAGGCGGAAAAAATCCGGGAGGCGGGCAGCTGGCAAGCGGGGAGATGTGTAAAGTGCCACCCGAATGACGGCTGAATCGACGTTGGGCGAAGGATAGAATGCGCCCGCCGGAATGTGCGCGGTGATCTCAGGCTGCCCGTATACTTGCACACTCAACGCCAGCAAGCTCATATCGCCCGGCGCGGCGCAAATCCGCCCGGCGACTTCGCGCTGCACGGTGAGCGCCAGCCGCTGCGGGCGCACGTCAGCTTCCAGCAGGTGGCGGATGACCGCCGAGGTGATGTAATAGGGGATATTTGCGACAACGAGATAGCCCGGCTCGTCACCCATCAGTTCCACCGGGTCCAGCGCCAGAATATCCCCGGCGATGATTTGCACATTGCTGAACGGGGCAAGCACCTCGCGCAGCGGGGGAATGAGATATTTATCCAGCTCGATTGCCACCACCCTCCGGGCCGCAGTTGCCAGGTGACGGGTGAGACTCCCCAGGCCAGCGCCAATCTCCAGGACGGCCTCCCCCCCTTCAATGCCAGCCGCAGCCACCACTCTTCGGAGCGCGGTTTCATCAATCAGAAAATTTTGCCCCAGGCTTTTACTGGGGCGCAGATTATGCTGGCGAAGCAACGCGATAACGTCGAGCGGAGGCAGAGTCATGGGCCGGGCGGTGTGTATCCAGTGAGTGTTGAGGGGGGCGGGATGACGTAGGGGATATAGGCCGGGGGCGGCCACAGGAAATACACCGTCACCCATTGATGCCAGGCCACGTAGTCATCGTCGCTGTACCCGAGGTCAATCCATCGCCCGATGATGCCGCCGGTATCGGCGGCTTCGGCGTAACCGTAGCCGGGTACGTACATTTGTGTGCCAAAGGGAACGTAATTCCGATCAACGCCAACCAGCCCCTGGCGCACTTTTTGGCCGGAGGCGGTGGTGTCTCCGCCAGCGAACTTGGGGGCATACGAAGTAGCCCAAAATTGCAGCACCCGCCAGTAGTTGATTACCCCATCAGCCGTTTCCACCGTATGCATCACCACGTTCGTGCCGTAGCCAAGGATGCGCGGCTGGGGCTGGATCGCAACCCATTCACTTTCAGTTTGCCGGGAGATTTCCAGCCCATCTTCGTAGCGCACGCGCACGCGGCGGGCGGAGATTCCATAAACGCCGGGCTGGACGATTTGCTGCGTATCCAGCTCAGCTTCGGGCAGCGGCTGCTGGACAGTTTCGAACGGCAGGGGCGTCTCCTCGATGAGCACCGCTTCGCTTACCCGCACCAGCCGGATTTGCCCGTCGGCAGGGATGAGGGCTTCGGCGGCGGGCAAGCTAAAATCCAACCCTTGCAACGCCAGGCCTGCTTCAACAATAGCCTCGCCGACAGTGCTGGCCGCGGTGCGAAAAGAGATGATATTTGTGTTCGAGGTGATGGTGACCGGACGGGAACGCAGCAGCGTGACTTCGATACCCTCGGTGAGCGGGGAGTCGAGCGCGGGCCAAATGCGGTCGGCGGCAAACAGGTTGATACCAGCCCCCCAGAGCGCTTGCCCCAGGTTGGCGGCAGCCGCGGAGATCGTCTCAACCCGGTCGCCTTCAATAAGCGAGAGAGTGACCGCCCGGCGAATCTGTAATGTGTGCGCGGCGGCGCGGGGGAGAACCGTCTCCGATGAAATGGGAAAACCGTTGTAAAGCAGTACATCCTCCGGCCCCAAGGCGATACCCGCCTCGACCAGCAAAGCGGAGGGGAGACGCTCGGCAGACAGCAGATTGGTTGGCTGCCCATCGGCCCAGATCAAAACCTGAGCGGCGCGGTCGAGCGTGATCGTTTCGGCGCGGCCCAGCCAGTGAGCGGGTGGAGGATCCAGCCGGTCGCCGGGGCCGATAGCGATGTGTTCAAGGGTCAGCACCTGACCGACGGTGAACGCGTAGGTAGTCAGCGAGCGGGGGCTGCCATCAATGGAAAGGGTGATCGTTTTGCGCATGGTGGCAGCGAATAAAATGATGGCTGCCAGAAGCAATCCCGCGCCGATCCAACGCAGATGAATGGGTTTCATGGAAGCCATTCTACCAGAATTGCGGCGAGGCGGGGGTTAGCCGGGCGTGTGGCGGGTCAAACTCCAAGTTGACAGGGGCACTCTTTGCGGTATAATTCCCGTCGCTCCGGGAGGAGACATCTGGCCCATTAGCTCAATGGCAGAGCAGCTGACTCTTAATCAGTTGGTTACAGGTTCAAGTCCTGTATGGGTCACCTATAGGTGGCGGTCGAGAGACCGCCACCTGCCATATATGGGGGTTCGACGAGGGTTTTTCTCGCTTCACGTACTCTTCACGTGCAATTCACGTGCAACTCGATTCGGAATTGCAACCGGGATCAGGAGCTGTTCCGCAGCCTTGGCAACGG